>ONDB01000024.1 GCA_900316485.1 uncultured Eubacteriales bacterium | reverse complement strand
CCGGGTCGATAAATCCTTCTTTGCTCATTTTGCTGCGGTAAAGCTTTTTGCAGACGAGAACAAGGTCAGCCTGTTCAAAATACGGAGCAGCCTCATCATAAAGGGGAACAAGACCTGTCTGAGCTAATTTATCTGTATCCCTTCCGGAATTTCTTCCGCAGAAGGTCAGCTCCTTCATCATATTTCCGCCGAAAAATGAAAGGGTATAGTATTCATTATTATCCACGAATTCACGGGTATATCTTGATTCTCTGATAAATGCGAAGGATACATCCTTGTTCCAGATAATTCCCGTGCCGCCCCAGCTTGCAGTCATAGTATTGAGCTTATTTTCATCTCCTGCAGTAATGAGCATCCACTGTTTGTCAATAGCCTTGAAGAAGTTTACATCAAGTTCTTTTGGGTCAATGTTAATAAAAGACATAAAAAAGTACCTCCTTAGATTAATGAATGTATGCCTAATATACACTATACGTAGTTTCACTCTCATTATAACACTTAATTATTCAAACAGCAACACCCTGCCTGGATCCAGCGTGACGCTGGACCCTTAACGCAATGGTGTCGCCTGACTATTTTACTGCCAGCGGTGCTGCTGTAATTGCTTGGTTGACTTTATCTTATTCTGGTTTATAATAATCTCAGAATAATTTTTACACTAAAGCCGGCATTGCTCCGCAGGAGTAAATCCTCGGATAAATAAACCTGTTGTTCTTACCGGAAAATACATCATGATATTCATCGGTAAATTCAGTATTATTTCTTTATGCATAAATAAGTGCATAAATGTATAAAATATACATTAGTTTCTATAAAAGAATTAAAAGTAATATAAAAGAATATTTGCTTTATTTCTTAACTTTAAAATCTCTGTTAAAACTGTAACAAAATAATAAAAACATCAGATATAAAATGTGTTCAATGCTGAAAATTCGCTTATCTGAATAAATATTCATGAAACACTTGCAAATTGCATAAAAAGTTGTATAATAGTAAACGTAGCGTGTTGGAAAAACTCGCATCAGCATTATAAAACGGAGGTTATTGTCATGGGTGACATTAAAAAAGTAGTATTGGCTTATTCAGGCGGACTTGACACAAGCATCATTATTCCCTGGCTCAAGGAAAACTATGATAACTGTGAGGTTATTGCAGTATCAGGTGACGTAGGACAGGGCACAGAGCTTGACGGCCTTGAGGAAAAGGCAAAGAAAACAGGCGCTTCTAAGCTTTATATAGAGGATCTCAACAAGGAGTTCATTGAGGAATATGTATTCCCCACAATAAAGGCAGACGCTGTATATGAGAGCAAATATCTTCTCGGTACATCCTTTGCACGTCCTATTATCGCAAAGAGAATTGTTGAAATAGCTCTTGCAGAAGGTGCAGATGCTATTTGCCACGGCTGCACAGGCAAGGGTAACGATCAGGTTCGTTTTGAGCTTGCTATCAAAGCATTTGCTCCTGACATGAAGATCATTGCCCCCTGGAGAGAGTGGGATCTCAAGTCACGTGACGAGGAGATTGCTTATGCAGAGGCACATGAAATTCCGCTTAAGATAACAAGAGAAACAAACTATTCAAAGGATAAGAATATCTGGCACATTTCACATGAGGGTCTTGACCTTGAGGATCCGGCAAATGAGCCTATGTACAATAAGGAGGGCTTCCTTGAGCTTGGCGTCAGCCCTGAGCAGGCTCCCGATAAGCCTACGTATGTAACAATATCCTTTGAAAAGGGTAATCCCGTTGCAATTGACGGCGAGAAGATGGATTCAGTTGAGCTGGTAAAGAAGCTCAATAAGCTGGGCGGAGAAAACGGTATTGGTATCGTTGACCTCGTTGAGAACAGACTTGTGGGCATGAAGTCAAGGGGTGTATATGAAACTCCCGGCGGAACAATTCTTTATCATGCACACAACAAGCTCGAGGAAATTACACTCGACAGAGATACATATCACTACAAGCAGCAGGTTGGTCTGCGTTTTGCAGAGCTTGTATACTTCGGTCAGTGGTATACACCGCTCAGAAAGGCTCTTTCAGCTTTCGTTGATTCAACACAGGAAACTGTTACAGGCGATGTAAAGCTTAAGCTTTACAAGGGCAATATCATTGACGCAGCTGTTACTTCACCGTATTCACTTTATGATCCGGATATTGCAACATTTGATGAGGATGAGGTATACGACCAGAAGGACAGCGCAGGCTTTATCAATCTGTTCGGACTTCCGATTAAGGTACAGGCCAAGAAGGGTCTTATCAAGGAATAATACCTACAGTGTAAAATAAATACAATATGTCAGGGCGAATGGTTGAATTAGCTGTCCGCCCGACTTATTGTTTTTCAGGAAAACGATAAATCTCTGACGTTTTCCGTATTCTCGTATGCTGTATGGTGATACGGATGATTTCAGATCACAGAAAACACTGAATAATTATATATTTCAGCTGTTACCCCAGATAAAAAGGAGTGCATCAAAAATGAAACTATGGGCAGGAAGATTCTCCAAGGAGATAGACAAAAAAACCAATGATTTCAATTCCTCAATTTCATTTGACAGCAGGATGTTCAAGGAGGATATCGAAGGCAGTATAGCTCACGCCACAATGATAGGCGAATGCGGTATTATTGAAAAAAGCGAAGCCGACGCAATAATCAAGGGACTAGAGGGCATACTTGCTGATATCGAAAGCGGCAAGCTTGAAATTGATCCTAATGCAGAGGATATACATACATTCATCGAGGGCGAGCTTACAGAAAGACTCGGCCAGACAGGAAAGCGTCTGCATACAGCCCGAAGCAGGAACGATCAGGTAGCACTTGATATCCGTCTTAACCTTAAAAAAGAAATTAGGCAGATAAAAGCAATGGTAAAAGAACTTATTGAGGTTATATGCAATAAGGCGGAAGAATACAGCAGTGCTGTAATGCCCGGTTATACTCATCTTCAAAGAGCGCAGCCTATTACATTCGGTCATCATCTTATGGCATATACGGAAATGCTTTTAAGAGATGTTGACAGACTTGACTGTGCATACAGACATACAGATAGCAATCCTCTGGGCAGCGGAGCTCTGGCAACAACCACATATCCCATAGACAGAATGATAACAACAAGACTTCTTGGGTTTGAAAATGTTTGTCAGAACAGTCTTGACGGTGTATCCGACAGAGATTTCTGCATGGAGCTTGCTTCTGCGCTGTCAATAATCATGGTTCACCTCTCAAGATTTTCCGAAGAGATCATTATGTGGTGCAGCTGGGAATTCAAGTTTGTAGAGCTTGATGATGCATTTTCAACAGGCTCCAGTATTATGCCCCAGAAAAAGAACCCTGATATAGCAGAGCTTGTAAGAGGAAAATCCGGCAGAGTATTCGGTGACCTCATGACCCTTCTCACTGTTATGAAGGGAATAGCACTTGCATATAACAAGGATATGCAGGAGGATAAGGAAGCAATCTTTGACGCTGTTGATACAGTAAAAATGTGCCTGACAGCCTTTACTCCCATGATAGATACTATGAAGGTGATTCCGGAAAATATGAGAAAGGCAGCAGCAAACGGATTTATAAATGCAACAGACTGCGCTGATTATCTTGTAAAGAAGGGACTTCCTTTCCGTGATGCATATAAGGCAACCGGAACTCTTGTGGCACTTTGCATAGAGAAGAAGACCACTCTTGAGGAGCTTCCCATAGAGGAATACAGGAATATCTGCGAAACATTTGATGAGGGTGTTTACGAGGCCATTTCACTTGAAAACTGTGTAAACGGCAGAAAGGCTCTCGGCGGTCCGGCAAGTGAAAATGTAAAGGCACAGGCTAAGAGAGTAAGAGAACTGATAAAAACAGTCTGATTTTTTGTAGATATAATATGGTCAACACAGGAATACTATCAGTGGAAACTAAAAAAATGAGGTAAAGGAAAATGAAAATAAAAGCAGGAATAATAGGAGCAACAGGATATGCAGGTGCGGAGCTTGTACGTATCCTGCTGACTCACCCGGAAGCAGAGATAGCAGCAATAAGCTCAGTAAGCTTTGAGGGAAAGAAACTCAGCGAGGTTTACCCTTCATATAAAAGTCTTTGCGATATGGAATGTAAGACACAGGATGAGGTTGTTGAAAAGAGTGACGTTATCTTTGCGGCACTTCCTCATGGTCTTTCCCAGGAACTGGCGGCTCAGTGTGATGAGGCAGGAAAAGCATTTATCGACCTTGGTGCAGATTTCAGACTTGAAAGTGAAGACGAATACAAGGAATGGTATGGCTGCGAATTTCTTGACCATGATCTTCATAAACGTTCAGTATACGGTCTGCCTGAGCTTTTCAGAGATAAGATAAAGGGCAAGAGAATAATCGCAAACCCCGGCTGCTATACCACAGGCGCACCCCTTGCACTTGCACCGGCTGTAAAGGCTGGACTTGTCAGCACAGAGGGAATAATAGTTGACTCAAAATCAGGTGTAACCGGTGCAGGAAGAAAGCCGAATCAGGGTAATCATTATCCCGAGCTTAACGAGGGATTCCATGCATATAAGGTGGCAAATCACAGACATACACCGGAAATAGAGCAGACCCTTTCAAAGCTTTCAGGAAAGGATGTAACAATTACATTTGTTCCGCATCTTCTTCCGGTAAACCGCGGTATTATTTCTACTTGCTATGCACGAATCAAAGACGGTGTAACATTTGAGCAGATAAGAGAAGAATATGAGAACTTCTATAAGGATGAGTTCTTTGTAAGACTTCTTCCTGACGGAGCAAATGCAGATATCCATAATATCAAATACTCCAATTTCTGCGATGTATCCCTTCATCATGATAAGAGAACAAATACACTTGTAGCAATATCTGCAATTGACAATATGGTAAAGGGAGCTGCCGGACAGGCAATCCAGAATATGAATATTATTTTCGGACTTGATGAAAAAACAGGTCTTGTTATAGTACCGCCTGCATTCTGATGCGGCAGTAAAAGGAATAAAGGGGGATAATAAATGAATTATAAGGTAATAGAAGGTTCGGTAACAGCGGCTAAGGGCTTCAAGGCATCAGGAGTCCACTGCGGAATCAGAAAGAATAAAACAAAGCGTGATATAGGTCTTATCTTTTGCGAAAAGAAATGTACAGCTGCTGCAGTATATACAACAAACCTTGTACAAAGCTCACCAATAACCATTTGCAGACAGAATCTTGCAAACGGCTTCGCACAGGCTGTAATTGCAAACAGCGGAAATGCGAATACCTGCAATGCAGACGGTGATGCAAAGGCATGGAAGATGTGCGAGCTTCTGGCAAATGAGCTGGGCATTGCAGCAGAAGATGTAATAGTAGCCTCAACAGGAGTTATCGGTCAGATACTTCCCATTGAGCCAATAGCGCAGGCTGTTTCACCTCTTGCACAGGCTCTTACATCTGATGTTCAGGGAGCGTCTGATTGTGCCGAGGCGATAATGACAACTGATACAGTCAAAAAGGAATTTGCGATAGAAACGACTATCGGCGGAAAAACTGTAAGACTGGGCGGAATATCAAAGGGCAGCGGAATGATTCATCCGAATATGGCAACAATGCTTTGCTTTGTTACTACAGATGCAGCTGTTTCAGCAGAAATGATACAGAAGGCAGTAAAGGAAGCAGCAGATGATTCTTTCAATATGATAAGCATTGACGGTGATACATCAACAAATGATATGCTGTCTGTAATGGCTTCCGGCCTTGCAGGAAATGAAGAGATAACAGCCGAGGGCGAAGACTATGATGCATTTGTTTCTGCTCTTAAAGTTGTCTGCAAACAGCTTTCAAAGCAGATGGCAAAGGACGGCGAGGGAGCAACAAAGCTTCTTGTATGTAAGGTAAGCGGTGCAAATACAGTCAAGGATGCAAGAACAATAGCAAAATCAGTTATTTGCTCAAGCCTTCTGAAGGCTGCAATGTTCGGATCAGATGCAAACTGGGGTCGTGTGCTCTGTGCAATCGGATATTCTGGAGCAGATGTTGATGTACATAAGGTAAACGTATCCTTTGCTTCTGATGCTGGAAGGATAGATGTCTGCAAAAACGGCGCAGGAATAGAATTTTCAGAAGAAAAGGCAAAGGAAATCCTTGTGCGGGACGAAATAGATATTATCGTGGAAGCAGGCGATAAAGACGGTTATGCTGAAGCCTACGGATGCGATCTGACATATGATTATGTCAAGATAAACGGAGATTACAGAACTTAACAGGGAGTTGGAGAAAATGAGGAATATCGCGGATCAGGATCGTGCCAATATACTTATTCAGGCGCTTCCGTATATCCAGAGATGGGCAGGACAGACAATTGTTATCAAATACGGCGGAAACGCTATGATAAATGATGAGCTTAAAGACGCTGTAATGAGTGATATTGTTCTTTTGCAGCTTGTCGGAATAAATGTTGTGCTTGTACACGGGGGCGGACCTGAGATAAGCCAGATGCTTAAAAAGATTGGCAAGGAAAGCAAATTTGTAAACGGACTCAGAGTTACAGATGCAGAAACCATTGATGTTGTACAGATGGTACTTGCAGGCAAGGTAAATAAAACCCTTGTGCAGCTTCTTGAACAGCACAGCGGCAAGGCTATCGGTCTCTGCGGACTTGACGGCAGAATGATAATGGCTGAAAAGGTCATTACAGCTGATGATCTGGGCTTTGTGGGAGAGATAACAGAGGTCAATACCGGAGTTATCAAAGATGCTACAAAGAACGGATATATTCCGATCATTTCTACTATAGCCGGCGGATATAACGGTTCTGTATATAATATCAATGCAGATCTTGCAGCGGCAAGGATTGCTGCAGAGCTGAAGGCTGTTAAGCTTATACTTATGACAGATATAAGAGGACTTCTTAAGGATAAGGACGATGAAAACACCCTTATCCCGGTAGTCAATGTCAGCGAGGTTCCTTCTCTTAAGCGTGAAGGCATAATTTCAGGAGGCATGATACCCAAGATTGACTGCTGCGTAGAAGCAGTGAGAAGGGGCGTAAAGCGTGCCCATATCATAGACGGCAGAATTCCTCATTCCATACTCATTGAGATGTTCTCCGATGAAGGAATAGGAACTATGTTCTATTAAGGAAGTGTTAAGGTTGAATTTTAGTGAAATTAAAAATGATGAACAGCAGTATATGATGCATACCTACGGACGTTTTCAGACCGCTGTTGTAAGCGGCAAGGGGGCAACTGCCACCGACAGTGAAGGTAAGCAGTATATTGATTTTACAAGCGGAATAGGCGTAAATTGTCTTGGCTATTGTGATGAAGGCTGGGTAAAGGCTGTATCCTCACAGGCAGCCACAGTGCAGCATATATCAAACCTTTATTATTCACCGCTGCAGACGGAGCTTTCAAAGAAGCTATGCGAGCTTACAGGCATGGATAAGGTATTCCTTTGCAACAGCGGTGCAGAAGCAAATGAATGTGCTATAAAAATTGCAAGAAAGTACAGCTTTGATAAATACGGTAAGGGCAGACAGAAGATACTTACCCTTGTAAACTCTTTTCATGGAAGAACTGTAACCACTCTTGCAGCAACAGGACAGAAAGTATTCCATAATTATTTCTTCCCCTTTACAGAGGGCTTTGATTATGTTGCAGCAAACAATGTAAAGGATCTTGAAAGCAAGCTTGGGGATGACGTATGTGCAGTATTCATAGAGCTTGTTCAGGGAGAGGGCGGAGTAATGCCGCTTTCACAGGAATTTGTTGATGCTGCCGCAAAGCTTTGCAGCGAGAAGGATGTTCTTCTCATGATAGATGAGGTTCAGACAGGAGTATCCAGAACAGGCACATTTTATTGTTATGAGCAGTACGGTATTAGTCCTGATGTCATAACATCTGCAAAAGGTCTGGGCGGAGGTGTTCCGATAGGAGCTTGTATATGTAATGAAAAGCTTTCCGGGGTAATGACTCCTTCATCTCACGGTACTACATTCGGAGGAAACCCTATTGCCTGTGCAGCTGCAATTGAAGTTCTTTCAAGGGTTACCACAGCAGAATTCCTTGAGGAGGTCAATAAAAAAGGAGATTATTTCAGAGAGAAGCTTGCATCTATGCCGAATGTCAGTGATATCAGGGGCAAGGGCATGATGATCGGCATTGTTACAGAAAAGGACAATGCAAAGGAGATTGCGGCGAAATGCGTAGAAAAGGGACTGCTTATTCTTACAGCAAAGAATCTGTTAAGACTTCTGCCGCCGCTCACAATTACTTACGAAGAAATTGATAAGGGACTTTCATTGCTCAGCGAAGCAATGGCAGAGTAAGGAGGAAATACCAATGAAACATTTACTTAAGATGCTCGATCTTACCTCAGAGGAGGTTACCGACATTCTGAATCTTGCCGATCAGCTCAAGTATGAGCAGAAACACGGCATTGCACATAAGCACCTGGAGGGCAAATCCCTTGGTCTTATTTTTGAAAAGGCTTCAACAAGAACAAGAGTTTCTTTTGAGGTAGGAATGTATCAGCTGGGCGGACAGCCTATTTTCCTTTCATCAAAGGATATGCAGATCGGCAGAGGCGAGCCGGTACAGGACACAGCAAGAGTTCTTTCCCGTTATCTTGACGGTATAATGATCCGTACCTTTGAGCAGAGTGAGGTAGAGGATCTTGCAAAATACGGCAGTATTCCAATAATCAACGGACTTACTGATTTCTGTCACCCCTGCCAGATACTTGCAGATCTTATGACGATCCGCGAATATAAGGGCAAGCTTTCAGGGCTCAAAATGGCATTTATCGGTGACGGTAATAATATGATGAACTCACTTATTGTGGGCGCTCTCAAAACAGGAATGTCAATTTCAGTTGCTTGTCCTGAGGGTTATGAGCCTGATGCTCAGGTACTTGAATTTGCAAAGGAATACGGTGATAAGTTCTTGATGTTCCGCACTCCGAAGGAAGCTGTTGTTGATGCTGATGTAGTTATTACTGATGTATGGGCATCAATGGGTCAGGAAGGCGAAGCAGAAAAGCGCAAGAAGGCATTTGATGGATATCAGGTAAATGCAGAGCTTATGTCACTTGCTAAGCCCGACGCAATGGTACAGCACTGCCTGCCGGCACACAGGGGCGAGGAGATCACCGAGGACGTATTCGAAGCTCATGCAGATGAGATATTTGAAGAAGCAGAAAACAGACTCCATGCTCAGAAGGCAGTCATGGTAAGATGTCTTGCTGACTGAAAAATACAAAAAATTATCTCTTATCCCACAGCTTTATAGCCGGTGGGATAAGAGCGTTTAATATATTATTGTGTAAAACTACAGTCTGAAACTAATATTATCAAACGGATGTGATGTTGTGTCAAGAAAAATCACCTATATGATGGCAAGAATCCTGAAAATGAATTATTTCAAAATGTTCAGGATAGCATCAGCCGTATCCAAGAAATGCGATAAATCCTTTATAGGAGTCGTAAAGGATATGGTTCACTGCGGAATGAAATATCAGGCAGGTTATTATGATTATCAGGAATTTGAATTCTACAACCTGAATGAACAGCAAAGGGAAACCTACCTTACAAGAGGAAAAAACAATGCAATCATAATCAAGTATAATGATAAGGAATATATGTCATTGTTTGATGATAAAGTAGCATTCAATAAAAAATTCAATGATTTTCTGAACAGGGACTGGCTTGATCTTGATAATACCTCATATGAAGAATTCAAAGCTTTTACCGATAAGCATCCTTTGATCATGGCAAAGCCGGCTGACGGTATCGGCGGAATAGGTGTAGAAAAATATAATGCTGCTGACTATAAGGATCTGCAGGTACTATATGAAGGTCTGAAAAAGAAAAAGCAGAATCTGATAGAAACATTCATCACACAGCATCATGATATGAATGTCCTTTATGACCGCAGTGTAAATACCATGAGAATGTTTACCTTCTGCAAGGACGGCAAAGGCTGTTTTCTCCAGGCAATACTGAAGATCGGCAACGGAGGAGTAGTTGATAATTTCTCCAGCGGCGGAATGTATACTTTTGTAGAAGATAATGGGGTAGTAGAGGTGCCCGCAATAGATAAGGAAGATATCCTTTATGAAAAGCATCCTGTTACCGGAACAGATATAATAGGCTTCAGGGTGCCTATGTTTAACGAAGCTGTTGAGCTTGTAAAGAGAGCGGCTGAGGTTGTTCCTCAGGTGGGATATGTAGGCTGGGATGTGGGCATAAGTGAAGACGGTCCTGTAATAATCGAGGGCAATTCTTTCCCCGGAGTATTCCAGAAAAGAGCAAGTCTCAGCAAGGATAAAACAGGTATTATTCCGAAATACAGACAATATATGGACATATAAAATAGCATAAAGATTCTGTCCGTGTGGTTTGGCTCCAAACCCTTAAGCGAACGCTGAATTAATTGGTGGTGTAACGATGCATAGATATCAGAATATTTCCTCTCCGGTAATAAAAAGACTGCCCAGATATTACCGTTTTCTCGGTGAATTACTTGATAAGGGTGTAACAAGAATATCTTCAAGAGAGCTTTCGTCTAAAATGGGTCTTACTGCGTCCCAGATAAGACAGGATCTTAATTGCTTCGGCGGTTTTGGTCAGCAGGGCTACGGCTACGCGGTAGAAAGCCTTTATAATGAAATCGGCATAATACTTGGTCTTGATCATTCATATAATGCTATTTTGATAGGAGCAGGTAATTTAGGCAAAGCTGTTGCAATGCATATGTCCTTTGAAAAAAGGGGATTCAGGCTTATCGGAATATTCGATAATGACAAGCAGAAGGTGGGAACTGTTGTCAGGGAGCTGACGGTTACAGATCTTGATGAACTTGAAAACTTCTGCAAAGACCATAAAACAGATGCAGCAATATTGTGCGTTCCGAAATCAGCAGCACCTGAAATTGCAGGCAGACTTTATGATATTGGTATAAGGAATTACTGGAATTTCAGTCATTACGACCTGTCTGTAAGATATGACGATATTATTGTTGAAAATGTTCATCTGAATGATAGTCTGATGATCCTTTGCTACAGGATTTCTGACGCAAATGCCGGTTCCGAGGAATAATATGAAAAAGAATAAAAATGTAATTGTCCTGGATATCAGAAATGTTAATTCAAATACACAGAAGAAATCAGAGAGAGGTCTCCTGAGAAGTATAGGGGATACTCTGATTTTCTCATTTATAGCCCTTGTTATAGGAGTTGTTACCGGATGTATTGTATCAGTATTTGGTATAGTCCTGAATAAGGTTACAGAGATAAGACAGGAATACTGGTACATTCTGATACCATTTCTTGCTGTTGCCGGATTGGTAATAGTCTTTATTTATGACCGTTTCGGCAAAGAGATAAAAAGCGGTATGACGCTGATACTTGAACGTGCCAAAAATAATAGCAGCGGGATAAAGCTTCGGCTTATTCCTTTTGTTACACTTAGTACATGGATAACTCATTTGTTCGGCGGCAGTGCAGGAAGAGAAGGCGTAGCCGTACAGATAGGAGGAACACTAGGCAGCTTTTTTTCCCAGAAGCTTTCACTGAAGATACCTGATACAACAAAGATCCTGACCATAAGCGGAATGGCAGCAGGTTTCGGAGGGCTTTTCAGGACACCAATGGCTGCGATTTTTTTTGCAACAGAAGTTCTTACCGAAGGAACCATAGAAATAACCGCGCTTTTGCCATCCTTTGTTGCTGCTTATTCTGCAAGCATAGTATCAGGTTATTTCGGACTTGAAAAATTTACAGTTGCCCTTGATGCTGATCCCGGTACAGAGCCTCTTACAATTGCAGTACTTTGTTTTGCTGCAATAATTTTCGGTATCACCGGAGGCTTCTTTGCATACATACTAAAGACCTGTAAAAAGCTTTTTGCAGGTCTGATTAAGAATCCGTATATCAGAATTGTATCTGCAGGAGTATTTGTATCTGCAGCATCCCTTCTGCTGTATGCAGGCAGGTATTCAGGACTCGGCACAAATCTTATCAATGATTCATTTACCGGCGGAGATGTCTATTACTGGGATTTTGCAATTAAATTTATCCTTACAGTGATTACTATTTCCTGCGGTTTTCAGGGAGGCGAAGTAACTCCGCTGTTTTCTGTAGGAGCCACGCTCGGGGCAGTAATAGCCATGATCTTTGGTCTGCCGGTTCCGTTTGTGGCAGCACTGGGATATGCCGCTGTTTTCGGAGCAGCAACTAATACAGTTATCGCACCGATACTGATAGGAGCAGAGGTTTTTGGATTTGAATATCTGCCGTACTTTTTTGCAGTATGCGTTCTGTCATATGTTTCAAACGGAAATAACAGTATTTATGCATATGAAAAAAGAAAGCATAAGGCACATCTTATAAGAATAGGATAAGCAATAGAAATAGTCCAGTAAAAGCCGATGAACCTGACTGGTTTGCCGGCTTTAATTATACCTGGATCAAAGAATCCTGCAGACTATCAGCAGCATTGTAAGTCCCGGAATTCCCAGCACAGCAGATACAGCAAGGCTCAGAGGACTTACCGGAACAGAAACTGACGTATAGGCGCTAAGAAGATTAATACAAAGCATAGCAGCCGGTCCCGGCAGAAGAGATAAAACGGCAGCCCTCACAGGATGCTCTGAATGCATTATTACCTGTATAATTATCAGTGTAATAAATACCCCTACGCAAATACACGGCAAAATATATATCGGCATACAATTCCCTCCTGCATATTTCTCACCCGGATAACAATTCAGCTTCCTGTTTATAGCATATTGCATCTGTCCGTTGATTATTCCGCAATAGTAAGAAAAAAGCATATCTGTTATTTCTATGAAATCTGTATATTTTGTTGCTGGTGCAACAGATAATAGCTTCTTATCAGGTTATAATAATAGTATAAAAGCCGACTGAAAAAAACAGGTTCCGGCCGGCTTGCAATTTACAAAGACAGGAGATGTTTACTATGACAACGATCAACAGCAGGAAGGCAGCTATTGTAGGATGCGGATTTGTAGGTTCTGCATTAGCATTTGCACTTATGGAAAGCGGACTGTTTTCTGAAATGGTTCTCATTGACGCTGACAAAAACAAAGCAGAGGGAGAAGCACTTGATATTAGTCACGGCCTGCCATTTGCAAAACCAATGCAGCTATACGCAGGAACATACGAGGATATTTCTGATGCTTCCGTAATAATAGTTACAGCCGGAGCAGGACAAAAGCCCGGTGAAACAAGACTGGATCTTGTAAAGAAAAACGTAGGTATTTTCAAATCAGTAATACCTGAAATTGCAAAATACAATAAGGATGCGATCCTGCTTATTGTAGCAAACCCTGTTGATATTCTCACATATACGGCTGCAAAGCTAAGCGGCTATCCGGAAAACCGTGTATTCGGATCAGGTACAGTTCTTGATACAGCAAGACTTAAATACCTTCTTGGTGAACATCTCAGTGTTGATAACAGAAGTGTCCATGCATTCATAATAGGTGAGCACGGAGACAGTGAGATTGCAGCCTGGAGCAGTGCAAATGTTTCGGGAATTCCGCTAAGCAGCTTCTGTGAAATGAGAGGTCATTTTGACCATATCCAGGCAATGCAGAGAATAGCGGAAAATGTAAAAAACAGTGCCTACGAAATAATTGAAAAGAAAAAGGCAACATACTATGGTATTGCAATGTCTGTAAGAAGGATATGTGAAGCTATTGTCAGAGACGAAAAATCAATACTTCCGGTTTCCAGCATACAAAGCGGAAACTATGGTATAAGCGGAGTTGCACTAAGTATGCCTGCAATTGTGGGCAAAAACGGAGTTGAAGGAAGTGTGCCGATTAATCTTTCAATAGAAGAGCAGGAGGCACTAAGAAAATCAGCTGATACACTCAGAGGAGTAATTGATGATGTTCTGGGCGTGTAAGAACGCTTGTGATCTGAAAAACAGAAAATAAAAATTATTGACACTGGATGACCATGTTTTTTCAATTCTGGGGCGGATAACATGGGATATTCAGTGTCATCTGTTTCAGGTTAATAAATTTTCATTATGTCAAAATGGCTTATAATTAAATGTAAAAACCCGTTTTTATGTACAGATGAAATATTGACAAGAATCATTAATAATGATATAATAAATCGGATAAATGAGGTATAGGCAAATATATCTGACCTTCACAATATGATGGGATAAGACATCGGAATAGGAGTTGGGATGATGGATGAAAAAGAAAACGTCCGGGAATCTGAAATTGATTTAAGGGCGATACTGCTTCTTTTGAAAAGGAATCTGGTATTTCTTATTATTATGACAATGGTGTTTGGTGTAGCTACATATTTGTTTTCAAAGTTCTTCCTTCCGAAAAAATATGAAGCAAGTGCTACAATAATTGTAAACAACCTTTCAGATGATCAGGCTACTGTAAACAGCGGTGAAATCGTAGCTGCTCAGAACCT
>ONDB01000151.1 GCA_900316485.1 uncultured Eubacteriales bacterium | reverse complement strand
AGACAAACTGCAAAGAGACATTTACAGATCCTGCTGATGTAATGGTTGAGCTCAACGCAATGGGCAGCGATCCTGTAATCTATCCTGTATCTTACACAGTATACAACGGCGCTGCTGCTACAAAGGCTGTTTACACAGGTAAGGAAAAGACAATTGAGGAGTCTTCAACAACAGAGTCTTCAACAACAGAGTCTTCAGTAACAACAGAGTCTTCAACAACAGAGTCTTCAACTGAGGTTTCAAAGGAAATCGAGGGTCGTGACACAGTTGTAACTGACTATGTATTCTTCGATAACAGCAAGACAAAGTGGGACGAGGTTTATGCTTACTGGTGGCATCCGGATTATGCTAGAACCTGGGACCTCGAGGGCAATGATTTCGGTTGCCAGAAGGTTGTTAACGATGACGGTACAGAGGGTTATGAGCCCAAGACATTCCCTGGCACAAGAATGACTCAGGTAGTTGACAAGGACGGCAAGCCCACAGATATCTGGCAGATCAGAATTCCTTTCAACGCTCAGAAGATTATCTTCAACAGCGGTAAGTCAGACGAGCAGATCCACAAAGGCGAAATCGGCTATCAGACAGCTGACCTCGACTTTGATTCAGTAGCAAATGCTGGCCAGATCTACACAGTTGATACATCTGTAGAAGCTGCTCCTGGCAGAGGCATTGAGAAGACAAAGTATAAGTACACAGCTGGTGCTTACAGCGCTTATGACGGAGCTTTCAACGTAGAGCATATCGGTAAGGAAACATCACAGAAGGAAGATTCTAAGGGTGCAGAGACATCTAAGAAGGATTCTTCTAAGGGTTCAGAGACTTCTAAGTCAACAGGTACTGCTGCTGCTGGTACAGCAACAAACGCACCTGCAACAGGTGATGTAGCTATGGCTGCTGCATTCATCGCAGTTCTTGCTGCTGCTCTTGGCGTAATCGTACTTGCTGCTAAGAAGAAGAGAGTATAATTTATAATTAGATCTCTTTTAAACAGTTAAGATCAGGAGGATATATCCCATCCGGGGTATATCCCCCTTTTTTTCGCCGCCCTGCATTAATTTGAATAAATAATGACAGAAAACAAAGTTATTATTGTATTTTCGTGAAAAATGTAGTATAATTTATGTTAGGAAGGTGTAGTATATGATCTGCCGATGCATATGGAATGTTTAAGAACCGGCAGCTTTAGAACAGGGGAGGGACTGTTTATGAAGAGGAACAGATTTTTAGCAGCAGCCTGTGCAGCTATGCTGGGGGCAGGAGTTTTCTCTGTGGCTGCAAGTGCAAGGGATATGATTCCTGAAGATGAATTGAGTACATATTTTGATGAGGGCAACCACACTATTGGCATTGCAGGTGATTTTAACGAATGGGGCAAGACTCCTGATATCATTATGACTGATGCTGACGGTGACGGTATTTTCATAGGTGTCGTCCGCAGCCTTAAGTCAGGCAGCTATCAGTTTAAGGTGCGTGCGGACGGCAACTGGGATGACAGCTGGAGCGAATATGATCCGGATAAGGATATTACCTTTAACAGCCAGATCAACTGTCATTTTGATGTAAATGTAAGCGCAGATGTATTTGTAACTCTTGATACAAGAGGTTCGGACAGCATGGTGTGGCCTGTAAATATTTACAGTACGGAAGAGATGGAGCCGTCCAAGTATGGTATTACCGGAAATATGCTGAGCTGGGGAAAGGACGAAGAGGATGCGCCTATGTATGAGCTTTCAAAGGGAAAGTACGCGGGTGTGCTTCGTGAGGTTCCAGCAGGAGAACAGGAGTTCAAGGTACGCGCAAACAGCAGCTGGGATGAAAGCTACGGCGTATACGAACCGGATTACGACAGAACCAATAACAGCCAGACAAACTGCAAAACAACTATTCCTGATTCAGGCTATATCATAGTTGAACTTGATGCCACGGGAGCTGACCGGATGCTTTGGCCGGTTTCCTTTGCGGCAATAGACAGCGCCGGAAATATTTCGGATATTCAGTATACAGGTAAGGAAAAAGCGACTCAGGAAAGCTCTGTTCCTACAGAAAGCTCTGCTGAGTCTGAAAGGTCTGATGAATCTTCCGGAGAGACTTCCCAGGTTTCTGAGAAATCTGAGGAGGAAAGCGTAATTGAGTTTTCTGCTGAAAGCGGAGGAAAAGAAGAAAAATCAGAAAGCAGTTCCAAATCTGCAGGTACTGCTGCAGGCAATACAAATACTGGCAGCAGCACTTCAGCAACAGTAAAATCAGATGCTCCGTCAACAGGTGAAACTGTTGCGGCGGTTGCACTTTTGTCGGTACTTACCGCGGCGCTTGGTATGATTTTTCTGTCTGTAAAGAAAAGCGCAGAATGATGCGGTTTGTAATTAAATAGGACTGTAAAGGCAGAGTGTGCACCCCCCCTTGGTGTAGACTCTGCTTTTATATTAATTAAACCGTTACCGCAGGCTCAGGATACAGATGAGCTTGCTGACGGATTATTTTTCTGGGGTGATAAAATTGAAAAAATAACTGTCTGTTGCAGCAGCAGCAGCTCTTATTGTGAGCTGTACAGCTGTTACCGCTTCTGCAGCGGTTGAAAAGGATGATGATATCGTTATTCTGTATACTAACGATGTCCACTGCGGTGTCGATGATTACATAGGTTATGACGGATTAGCCCTTTATAAGCGTGAAATGGAAGCACTCACGATAATGTTTTGCTTGTGGATGCCGGCGATTCCATTCAGGGCGGATTAATAGGATCCATGAGCCATGGCTCATATATAATTGATATTATGAATGAGGTAGGTTATGATGTTGCAGCCATAGGCAATCATGAATTCGATTATACTATTCCGATGCTTATGAAAAGAGCGGAAGAGCTTGACTGTGGTTATATCTCCTGCAATTTTAAAAATCTGGAAACAAATGAACTGGTTTTTGATCCGTATAGGATAGTGGATATGGACGGTACCAAGGTAGCGTTTGTAGGAGTTTCAACCCCTGAAACCATAAGATATTCAACCCCTGTTTATTTCCAGAATGATAAGGGGGAGTATATTTATACCTTCTGTGAATATGGAAATGACTTGTATGATACGGTTCAGGAAAAAGTTGACAAGGTAAAGGCTGAAGGTGCAGATTATGTAATACTGCTTTCTCACCTGGGAGAAAGCAATGTAGAGGAATCATGGAGCTCTGTGAAAGTTGCAGCAAATACTACAGATGTTGATGCAATTCTGGACGGACATTCTCATGAGGTTACTGACCAGCTTACAGTAAAGAATAAAAACGGCGAGGATGTTCTGATTTCCCAGACAGGAACAAAGCTTAAGAATATCGGCAAGCTGACTATCACCAAGGACGGAAAAATTAAAACAGAGCTTGTAGACAAGGTTCCCGAGCCTGACAGCTCCATGGAGTTTCCTGATGATTCCTGGAAAGAAGCTGAAAACAGGACTGCTGTAAAACGGCTGTTCAAAGCCGGGCGAATGGCGCTTACTTTCATAAGATTGAGCAAGGTGGATTTTGATACACGGAGAAAATGCTTTTCCCTGAGCATTTCCTCCAGTTCATAGAGCTTCTGCTTTGTTTCGTATACGTTATCCTTTGTATAGAGGAAGGTTTTTGTATCAACTGATTCAATATAATAGATATCGGTTACTGCAATCTCGTATTGCCTTTCATCTGCAATACCTGTAAGCTGTCCCTGTCTGGATTTGACAAAGGCGACAATTTCATGCACTTCGTCACTTATGGTATGACAATGTATTTCCAGCAGTTCTGGTTTGCTGCGGTCAATTTTCGTGATTTTCGTCTGCATTTCAAATACTTGGCCTGAATATCAAGCGTTTCCTCGTTCATAATATTATGATTGAACCAGTATGGGACGATTGAATTTGCTTCAGTGAACATCTGCTGATGGTCACCGTTTCCTGTCATTTCAGCAAGAAAGGGTAAGAAAACCGGCATATGGGTGAAATACATACGCTCGGATTTTTAAGCATACAAAGCTGCCGTCTTTTGAAATATACTTATGACAAGATACATACCGCCTTTGTCATCTGATTCAATTATATTATAATTGTTTTTGGTGAATAAAGCAAGCAAGGGAACATAATAAGATTTGGAATCAGATTTGTATTTTCTGTTATTTACTGAGGTTATTTCATATTCTTTCCTTGATTCTGTTTTTAAACCACAGGTTTAATGACGTATAAGATGAAATGCACTAAAACAGGATTATAACAGAGTGAGGCGTGATATAACAGTGTATTTTAAAGAGGCGTTCAGTACCTGCCCTACGAACACATACTGCATTTGACGTTCGCAACTGTGAAAAGCGTTCAGCAGCCGCCGGTGCCATAACGCGACTGCATATCAGAACAGCTTTACCACTAAGCACGCAGCAAGCATACTTGTCAGGTCAGCAGCAAGGGCTGCCGGTATCGTGTGTCTTGTTTTCTTTATGCCTGCTGCACCGTAATACACTGCTATGGCATAGAATGTGGTTTCCGAGGAGCCTGCCATTACCGAGGCGGTTTTTCCGATAAGACTGTCAGGACCGTATGTTTCAAGAATTGAGGACAGTATCGCTGTGGAACCGCTGCCGGATACCGGTTTTATCAGCCCCAGCGGCAGTATTTCCGGCGGTATCCCTGCAGCACTGCAAAGCGGTGACATCAGCTGTGCTGTCAGTTCAAAAAAGCCGGAAGCAGACAGCATGGTCACTCCCAAAATAAGACCCAGCATGGTAGGGGCAATTGAAAAAAGTGTGTGCAGTCCTTCCATTGCGCCTTCCTTGAAGGTTTCAAAAATATCAACTTTTTTAATAACCGAAAGAATAATTATTGCTGCTATTATTAATGGTACCGAATAAATCCCCAGCTTTTCCGTCTGAGCTCACTCCTTTTATCAGCTGATGTGATTTTTTCTTCATGCTTCAGACTGCCAAGTATCAAAGCAGCTGTTATTCCCACTGCAAGAGAGAATGCCGAGCTTATCCATACATACGGCAGTATACTGTAGGGTTCGCTGCTTCCGGCAGCACTTCGCAAAGCGGCTGCTGTAACCGGAATAAGCTGTACCGATGCTGTATTGATAACAACAAACATTACCATTGAATTATCCGGTTTGTCCCCAAGCCGGTTTACCTTCTGCAGACTTTTCATTGCCAATATTCCCAGCGGAGTGGCTGCATTTCCAAGTCCCAGAATATTTGCGGTGATATTTGCACTTACCGCATTCAGCTGCTGGCTTCCCGGTTTGCAGTCAGGCATTATAAGTCTGAGGAATGGCGACATTATCCGTGCAATATAACCGCTGGCTCCGCTTTTGTCCGCCAGCTTCATAAGTCCTGTCCACAGACACATCACTCCTGCCATGTTTATAAGTATTTCTATTGCCTTGCCTGCTCCATCGCTTACCGCTTGGGTAAGCTGTTCTGTTCTCCCGGTGAAAAACGAACATATAATACTGCCGGCAATCATAAATACCCATATCTTATCTAGCATACTATTTCCTCCTTGTCCGGTGTTCTGAACTGCGCCGGATATCCTGAATTATTCATCTTTGTCATGATTTGGATATCCTGACAAAAAAGACAGTATCAATTATGAATTTTTCTACGCGGCATTAATATTATTCATAAATTTTGTGATGCCACAGCGTTTTATTGCACAATAGTACCTTTT
>ONDB01000189.1 GCA_900316485.1 uncultured Eubacteriales bacterium | reverse complement strand
TACTGGGGCTGATCGTCATACTGCTGACCATAGCCGGAGCTATCGTACTGGGGCTGATCGTCATACTGCTGACCATAGCCGGAGTTATCGTACTGGGGCTGATCGTCATACTGCTGACCGCAGCCGGAGTTATCATACTGCTGTGTATAGCCCGACTGATCATACTGCTGCTGTGAATAGCCTGACTGTCCGTACTGGGACATCTGCTCTGAATACTGTTCGATATACTGCGGATAATCAGACTGGAGTGAGCTACTGCTGTTATCATTATAATCGTCATAGCCTACTGCAAAACGAGGCTCCTCATACTGAGACTGAGCATACTGCTGACCTATAGGTCTGCCGTACTGATCGTATTCAATTTTAGGCTTTTCCTCCTGTGGAGCATTCAGATCCGGCATAGATTCACTTCTGAACTCCTTGGAGCCGCAACCGATACAAAACGCAGCGCCGTCTGGCAATGAGGCACCGCAGGAAGCACAAACTTTCATAATATCCTCCTTTATTTTACCGGACAGCAAAATCCGGTATCATTCCGCAGCTTTATGAATCATTATTCGTCAGTTTCATCTCCGTCGCCTTCACCGCCGTCTGCAATTCCCCAGAGCTTACGGTAGCCTGTGATGAAATTAGCGCCGAAGCAGATCTCATAAAAGCCGTCTATTTCTTCATACTCTGTATTTTCAAGATCATTCTTAATTGAATCAGCAGTTACAACTCTTACAGGAACACTCTGGATATCAGGAAGCTTCTGGTCGCCGAGAACTCTGAGAGAATAATCCAGCATAGCATATGCTGTCCATTCAAAGCTCTGTGCAACAAGCATATCCAGCTTGCCGTTTTCAACAGATGAGAAGGCTGATGTACTGCCGCCTGTAGAAATGACCTTGATATTCTTTCCGCTCTGCTCTACAGCGCTGAGCGTATCGTTGATCATTGTTTCATCAAGCACAACAATATAGTTAAGGTTAGGATCCTTTTCAAGTGCCTGCTTTATCTTTGTTGCAAGGCCGTTTCCTGTTTCAATGGAAGCGCCGCTGAGTACTGTGCAATAGCCCTCTGTAACGAAGTTAACAAACTCTGCTGTGAATCCCTTATATACTGAAGTAGAAACGGTTGAATCCGAATTATTGATAGCAAGGGCATTGACCTTGCCTTTATTCTTGCTGATAGCCCAGTCTGCAAGAAGCTTTCCTGCCAGCTGGTAATCTATCGGAATAGTATAATCAACATAATGATCCTTTGCATCGTCGCCTACAAAGCCGGCTGAAATCACTTCAACGCCGCTTGCCTGTGCAAGCTCAATATTTGTAGCAAGAGGATCCTTATTGATATCTCCGTACATTACAATGAGATCGCTGTCTTTTCTGGCATTTTCAAGCTGAGCATTATAATATGAAGGAGTACCGTCGCTGTCGTCAGCAGTAAGACCTGTAAGTCCCACATTTGCTGATGCCTTCTTGAACTGATCCGTTACAAGAGCGGTAAACACATTATTTGAATTATCAGGAATAAATGTCAGCTTCTTATTCTTCGAGATGGCTGCTGCATCTATAGGATCTCCCTTTATCGTAAACGAAGGGATGGATTTATGCTGTGTAATGAAATTATCAATATTGCTGAGCTGTTCCTTCGTGATCTCAGACTTCGAGGTTATTGCGCTGATATCCTCGATGGTTTCAGATGATTCCTCGACCTTATCTTCATCCGCCTTGCTGCTTTCCTCTGTGCTTACCTGAGAGGTATTTTCTTTTTCCTCATTTTTATTTTTATCGCAGGCAGTCATAACCACAGCAGATGATGCAATGGCAGCGGCAAGGGCAATAGCGGTAATTTTTTTCACTGTATTCATTTTATTCCTCCAAACAACCGGTTCCCGGGATACCTCCGGCTGGTTTAATAAAGGGAAAAAACAATCCGACAGAAGCCGGCAATCCGGCTTACTGACAGTTCCCCAGTCTTTCCATATTCTTTAAGTACATTTTTAATTATACTAACAACCGCTTTTTATGTCAACAAGCATTTTGCTGTTTTTCATTTAATTTTTCACAAACTTTTGGTTATTTTAAGAAAAGGATTATCAATAATATTCAGTGCGGGGACTCATTTTCTTCATTTACTGCATAAAGCTGTATACAGATTGTATGACCTTCTCAATAACAGTTCTGAATACCTGATGTTCAATCCTTCTTTTCCGAATATTACACTGCTTTTATGTCAATGATAACTTTACACGGCTGGAAACTTGATGTGAAAGGAAGTATAGCTCTATGTTCTGCAGAACTGACCTTGCAATTGAATCCCATCAGATAAGCGGTTCTGATAATGAGGGAATCGGCTTTGAATCGGAAAACTGCCGGGGAATGAATATCCACCGCCTGAATATCAAAAGCGAAGCCGCCGCAAAACGGCTGAACAAGCCCCCGGGAAAATACATCACTATAGAATCCCTTCCCCTTACGGATAATTTCCGTGATATCAAAGAACAGATCTGCACCATTGCCCGTGAGCTTTCAAAGCTGATTCCTGAAAGCGGCGACGCTCTGGTTATCGGTATAGGAAATACCGATATAACCTCCGATGCACTGGGACCCCTTTCTGCCGGGGCTGTAATTGCTACAAGACATATAAAGGGAGAGCTTGCCAGAAGTCTGGGGCTTAATTCTTTTCGTTCCACTGCAGTAATCTCCCCCGGAGTTCTGGGAAAAACAGGCATTGAAACCGGTGAGATCGTTCTTTCACTGATAAAAAGCCTGTCCCCAGCAGTTGTAATAGCGGTGGATTCTCTGGCTTCTAAAAGCGTTTCTCATCTTGGAAAAACCATACAGCTCAGCGACAGCGGTATCTCCCCCGGCTCCGGCATCGGAAACGACCGGCTTTCACTGAGCAGAAAAAGCCTTGGCATACCCGTAATAGGAATAGGCATTCCCACAGTAGTTGATGCAAGAACCCTTGTAAGCGATCTTTCGCTTGACGGCAGACTAAGCGATCCCTACTCCGGATATGAGCTTATGGTCACTCCAAAGGAAATAGATCTTCTTGTCGAAAGAGGCTCCAAGCTCATCGGAATGGCGATAAACTGTGCTCTGCAGAAAAGCTACAGCTTTGAGGATCTGGCAAAGCTCATATCATAAAACCGGCAGCATATTTCAGTCACGTCCGGCATATTATTGTATTGACGGCAGTATGCCCTGCCGCCGTAAAATACCGGAGGTGACTGAAATGAAATTCGCAGCTCCAAAACTACATAGAATACTTTCTGCAGGCGCTGCGGCAGTTCTGCTGGGAACAGCAGTGCTGTGCACAGTAATAAGGCTTTCTCAGAGCGGACTGGGCAATACCTTCGATACCATGGCTGCTGAAACCATTCTTCCCGGCGGAGGCACCAGCTACACCCCTGCCAGGGCTTCATCTCCTGCCAGGACTGAAAACAGCAAAAGCAGCGGCCAGCTTATTGTCAATCCGCCCCACAATACAGAAGAATCTTCCGCCCAGGAGGATTATTCATCCGACTTTGAAAGCAGTGAACCGACTGCTCAGGAGCTGCAGCAATATATGGACGAGCATTCAGCGGAAGCTCAGTATCCTGTGCTGGAATTCACCTCTGTCCAGGGTGATATGGCATATGAAGGGATACAGGTAAAAAACTCTTCCTCAGCGGATATTGATATTGCCGAGGAACTGAAGGGACGGCTGGGTTTTGAAACCGGCAGCGGCACCGAACCGCTTGTGCTTATATATCATACCCATACAACAGAGGGGTTCCTGACCTACGATACAGGATACTATTACGAAAGCTTTTATCCCAGAAGCAAGGACAAAACCAAAAACGTCTGTGCCATAGGCGAGGAAATAACACAAAGCCTGAACAGCAGCGGAATAAAAGCAATACACGACACTACCATTCATGACGACCCCAGCTATACCGGAGCATATTACCGCAGTGCTGATACAGTCCGGGAATATCTGAAAAAATATCCCTCCATAAAGGTGGTAATAGATATCCACCGTGACGGCATCGGAACAGAAAACAGCCGAAGCAAGCCTGTATGTACGGTAAACGGAAAAAAAGCCGCTCAGTTTATGATAATGGCAGGCTACAACTGTGATAACGACCCTGCATTTGACCATTGGGAATACAATCTGCGTCTGGCCCTCAGACTGCAGAAAAGCACTGTCAGAATGTTCCCGGAGCTTGCTCGTCCGCTGTATTTTGGAGATTTTGTTTACAACATGGATATCAATACCGGTTCCCTCCTTATTGAAGTAGGAGCAGATTCAAATACAGTTGAAGAGGTAAGATATACCGGTCATCTGCTCGGCAAGGTCATAGCCGATGTACTTCAGGAGGAAATAAAGAAAAACAAGGCCGGCTAATCATTTATGCAGCAGAAAACTCAGGAATCATAAATATCCTGACTTCCACATACAGCCTCATATATAAACAGGCTTCAACATTAAGCTACAAAAAAACACATTCAATATAACAATATTTCTTGTATTATGACCATTCAACACAATTGTTTTTTCTGCTATAATTGTTAGAGAAGTAATAGATGTTTGTAGAAAATAAAGGTAATTCATGCGGCGGTGAATCAAATTGATAAATATAAAAATTTTTGCTGTACTTTTTGCGGCAGCGTTTATTATAATATCTGCATTCCCTGTTTTTGCTGTTCCCTCCCAGCCTGAAAGCAGTCAAAGCTCCGGCTATGAAGAAAGCTACAGTCAGGAAAGCAGCTATGACGAATATTCCTACACTGAAGAAACAAGCTATGAGCAAAGCTCTGATGACAGCAGCTACAGTCAGTGGGATGAATCCTCAGCTTCTGATGAATATGAAAACTATACAGAACAGGAAAGCTCTGAGGAGGAAAGTCAGGATTCCCAGGATGAAGAATCCTCGGAAACAGAGGACTCCGCTGATGAAAAATCAGCAGAAAGCTCCGGGGAAAAAGATGATTTGAAAATCACAGACCCATTTGAAAAATTAAAGTCAATGGACTATATCCTGCCTGCTGATGACCCGAATTATCTTGCAAAGCAGAAGACTGAAGAAAGTGCCAAGGGACTGGGAACATTAAGGCACAGCTCCGGACTGCTGGATTCTCCTCCCATGCCCGGAAAAGAGGTTTCTTCTGCCCTCAATTACAAGGACGAGGATGATTCCTCACTTCTTATGGGTATAATAATCTGGTCTGTAATAGGCATAGTTATTACCGTTCTGCTGATATTCATTATCAATCTCAAGGGCGGAAAATCTAGCTTCGGCAGAAAAAGATATTACAAAAATACCTATCGTCCTTCAAGACGTTCTCATACTAAATATAAAATATCAGGGCGCTGACAGTTTCCTGCATATAAACAACCGCTTCCGGTTTTCCGGGAGCGGTTTTCTGCTATATACAAAGAAATTCCTATAAACCGGTATTCAGTTTTTGCCATTCTTAAAACAAACTTAAATCTTTTATAGTTTCTGATAATAAATTATGAATTTTTTGTAAACAAGGTACGAAAATACTAAAATTTATAGTATAATAACCTCACCAGACCTGAAATATATCATTTTAATGGTAGTCAGGTCAGCCCCCGGGCACTATATATATACTAAGCGAGGCTGGCTGATATGCAGATATTACTTGTTGAAGATGAAATATCTCTTTCCAATGCAGTAAAACGAATACTTGAACAGCAGGGGTATTTTGTAGATACCGCCTATGACGGTTATGCTGCTGTTGAATATGCCTGCTCTACAAATTACAAGCTTATAATACTAGATATCATGCTTCCCGGACTTGACGGCTTCGATGTTGTAAGAACACTGCGCCGTGAGGGTGTAGGAACCCCTATACTTATGCTTACCGCAAGGACTTCAAAGCATGATAAGCTTGCCGGGCTTAACTGCGGAGCAGACGACTATATGACAAAACCCTTTGATACCGATGAGCTTCTGGCAAGGGTAGGCGCGCTTACAAGAAGAACCGGCGGTGTCATTATCAATAAAATCAGCTTCTGCGATCTTTCCCTTGATCTGAATTCCGCTGTCCTCAGCTGCGGCGGAGAATCGGTTCAGCTGAGTCATAAGGAATTCGAGGTGCTGAAGGTTTTTTTATACAATCCCAAAATGACCGTATCCACCGAAAGCATTATAGCCAATGTATGGGGAATGGAATCCGAGGCTACAGACAATAATGTGGAGGTATATATTTCATTTATCCGCAAAAAGCTTAAATATCTTGCTTCCCGGGTATCCATAAGAAAAATACAGAAGCTTGGCTACCGCTTGGAGGTGAGCTGATGCTGAAAAAATACCGGCACAAGTTCATTGCCCTGAATATGATAACAGTTGGTCTTGTGCTGATTATAACCTTCTCCTATATCGGCTTTGAGCTGTACCGGAATAATTACAGTGAGCTGAAAAATGTTATGTCTTTGGTGGTGAAGCCCTGGAATACCTCACACTCTGATGACCATACCTACGACAGGGATAACCAGCCTCCTGAAAAGCCGGATCAGAAGAACAACGGTCAGAATACACAGCAGGCTCAGCCAGACAACGCCGATAACGCACATCCTCCCGAGCCGAAAAACTCCCAGAAGTCCAGAGGAAAAACAGAAGGCACCCTTTATAAAAACGATGATATATATACATATTTCTACAACTCTGAAAAAAATACCGTAATCGTATTGTCGGAATTCAACGGCTATAATGGAGATCTGAAGGAGCTTATGAAAAAGGTATCCGAACAAAAGGAAAACTTCGGTTTTCTGGACGAATACAGGATTATCTACTACAGGGAAAGAACTGAAAACAACGCCTTCAAGGTGGCTGTTACAGATAAATGGTATATAGAATCTATTGTGCTCAGAATATCTCTGATACTTTTTGCAGCCTTTCTTATTACAATGGGACTTGTATATCTTATCAGTATGCGTCTTGCCAGAATAGCTGCCAGACCAATGGAAAAAGCCTTTGAAATGGAACGGCAGTTCGTAAGGGATATATCCCACGACCTGAAAACTCCTGTTACCGTAATTCTTGTCAACAACAGCATACTGAGATCAAATCCCCAAACAAGCATTTCCGATAATATGCAGTGGATACAAAGCACCGACACAGCTGCAAAGAATATGATGAATATGGTCAGCGAAATGCTGACCCTTTCACAGCTTGAAAGCACTGATATCAGGGTGGAAAGGGAAACCGTGCCCCTTTCCCAGACTGCGGAAAAAACCGTTCTGCAGCTTGAGTCCGTAGCCTATGAAAACGGAATCGAGCTTAAAACAGAGATCGAAAAGGATCTTGATATTCTTGCAGTAAGCGATCATGTAAAGCGCATATGCAGCGGACTTATTGAAAATGCGCTTAAATATGAGCCCTCGGGGGGCTGTGTAACAGTAAAGGTCTGCGCCGCAAAGAAAAACACAGTATTCAGCGTTCACAACAGGAAAAGCTATATTCCCTCCCAGGAGCTTGTTCATGTTTTTGAAAGCTTTTACAGAGGCGATAAGACCAGGGCAAGCAAAATGGGACACGGGCTTGGGCTGCCCATAATCAAGAGAATGACAGAGCTTTCCGGTGCTGAACTTAATGTAAAAAGCAGCGAAAATGAAGGAACGCTTTTTTCCGTATTTTTTGAATCAGCGTAGCTCCCGGGCTGATGCTCCGGAACAGATCTTATCCCATTTGTCCGGCAGGAATAGCAGGGAGCGTTTTTACTTTCCTTTAAGAATTTCAAGCTAATTATTAAAATTTGCTCATTAAATGTTTATTTCAGGTATTTTTAGTGGGTGTATGATTATAACATGAAAACAGCAAAGACATACATAAAACACAAAACGACTGGCGGTGAGAAAAATGAAGATTCTGTTTGCGGATCCTGACAGGGATCTGGTGTGGTCCTTCCGTGAACTGCTGCAGAAGGAAGGAAACGATGTCACGGTCGCTTATGACGGCGCCCAGGTAATTCGCAAGGCATTTACAGAGAAATATGACCAGGTGATAATGAGCAGCAGTCTTCCCCGTGTAAATGGGCGTGAGATAGTAAAAATGCTGAATGAGGAAAAATGCCCGGTAATAATACTTATGTCCCACAAAGTGAATTCAGATATTCTGCTGGACGGAGTTTTGGCTAATTCACATCTCAGCTTTCCGTTTTTTCCCGATGAGCTTATAAATCTGACCGCTGAGGTCGCACAGAAAGCAGCAAGCAGTGAATTGCTGAGCTATGAGGATCTTTCAGTAGATATCGGCTCCTTTCTCCTGTGCGGAGATATCAGGGTGACTAATGAAGAAATCAATATATTGAAATCCCTTGCAGAAAGGCAACAATTTGATCAGAAAAAAGCAGAGCCTTATATCGGCTCGCTGAATAACAAGCTGGAACGCTTGAAAAAAAAGACCCGCATCCGGTATGTGATGAAAGAGGGGTACAGGTTGGTGACGGATAATGAATAAAGCAGTAAGAAAATTTGCAGTTACAGCAGAATTTGCAGTCTTTATTCTGCTGGCAGTGCTGCTTTCGGTGATAAATGTCGTCAACTTCGCTATGGCTTCTGATGATGCTGATATGATCACCCAGAGGATAGCAGAAGGAAACGGCATTCTTGGCAGGGACAAAAAGCCGGATAACAAAATTAAAAACAACGGTTTTGATGACCTGTTCAGACCGAACGGCACCGGCGGATTCAGAAACATGGGTCCCAATTCTCCGGAAATGAATTTTTCTATAAGGTACTTTACATATGCCTTTGACAAGGACGGAAATGCCCATAAAATTATAATGAATATGTCCGCAGTGGATGAAGTCCAGGCAGAAAAATGGGCAAAAAGTCTTTTAGGAAGCAGTACAGGATGGTCAAATGTTAATTACAGATACCGTGTATTTGAAAAGGACGGACTTACTTATGTAACCGTTATTGATCAGGGCAGAGAGCTTCTTCCCTCCTACAGAATACTTATAATTTCTGTGGCAGGCGGTGCTGCGATGCTGATAATCAGTATGCTGACCCTTCTGGCAGCAGGCAGAAGAATATTCAAGCCCCTGGAAGAAGCCGACCGCAAGCAGAAGAATTTCATATCAGATGTAGAAAAGGAATTCAAGCTTCCGCTGACGGTAATAAATGCAAATACGGAGCTTCTGGAAAAACAGAACGGTCCGTCGGAGAATACCAATATCATAAACAAACAGGTCAGGAAGATGACCGCTATTGTAAAGGATATGGCAAGCTTCTCTGTATTTGATGAAAAAGAGCTGTCTATATCTAAAATAAACCTTTCAGATATGATGCTTCATGTGCTTGACAGCAGAACAGCTGATTTCAGTAAAAAGAATATTGCTCTTGAAATTGATATTGCTCCCGGCGTTCTCATTGAAGGCGACGGCGAGGCATTCAAGAAGGCTTTTGAAGAGCTTGCAGAAAACACACTGAAATATTCTGTCGGAAAAGCAAGCTTCAGGCTGACAAACAATAAAAACAGGATAACTCTGACTCAGGAAAATGACAGCACTCTGCCGTCAGGTCAGGTTGATCAGGTCTTTGACAGATTCACAACACTA
Organism: uncultured Eubacteriales bacterium; assembly: GCA_900316485.1. Lineage (GTDB taxonomy): Bacteria > Bacillota > Clostridia > Oscillospirales > Acutalibacteraceae > UBA1213. The sequence continues at coordinate 4,364 of ONDB01000189.1, read as the reverse complement.
AAAAATGCAGATGGAAAAAACGCTGTGGGTCTGGGTCTTTCATATGTGAAGCAGATAGTAACAGCTCATAACGGCAGAGTAAGCGCAAAGGTAACGGACGGTAAATTCATACTCAATATTTATCTTTGATACAGGGAGGTGAGAATATGGCAGTTGTAAATAATCCGATAGTTGTTATGAAGAGATATGAGATGAAATATCTTATGTCACCGGAGCAGACGGAGTTTTTCAAGAAAAGCGTTGAGGATTATATGAAGATCGACAAATTCGGTCTTACATCCATAGCTTCTCTTTACTACGATACTCCTGATTACAGGCTAATAAGAACATCTCTTGAAAAGCCACCCTTCAAGGAAAAAATCAGACTTCGCTCATACGGCATAGCAACCGATTCCTCCCCCGTCTTTCTTGAGCTTAAAAGAAAGGCTTACGGCATTGTATACAAACGGCGTGTACAAAGCACTCTTCCCCTTGTCAAAAAGTTTTTTGACTGCGAGGGTGACATCTGCGCCGGCGGTCAGATCAACCGGGAGATAACAACCTTCCGTGATTATTACGAAACCCTTGTTCCGGCTTGTCTTATTATATACGACAGAATAGCTTATTTTCAGCCGGACGGAGATCTGCGGCTGACCATAGATCACAACCCCAGATACAGATATGATGATCTGAATCTCAAAACCTCCATGGAGGGAATATCACTTCTGCAGGAGGGCTATACAATACTTGAGGTAAAGGTACAGCAGGCAGTACCCCTGTGGCTGTCAGCTATACTGACCAAGGGCAGAATTTACAAAAACAGTTTTTCCAAATACGGCGAAGCCTACAGACAGCAGCTTGTGGAAAAACGATAGAGATCCCCGGCACATATCTGTTTATTACTGCATCGTTCAAATACTAAACCTGAAAGGAAGATAAATTTATGTTTGATTCTATATATTCTACTTCGGTAACTGCATCCGAATTCTTTATTATGGCAGCAGCAGCGGTTGTTTCCGGTATTATTTTCTCATGGATAACCTCCTTCCGCATCCGCTCCAAAAAACGCTTCTTCATTGTTATCTGCATCGTACCTTTCATTGTTGCTTCGGTCATCACCTTTGTAAAGGGCAATATCGGCGCAGGTGTTGCAGTAGGCGGTGCTTTCAGTCTTATCAGATTCAGAAGCGCTCCCGGAAGCGTTGATGAAATAGCAGCAATACTTATCGCAATGGGCTCAGGAATTGCCTTCGGAATGGGATATGTTGCCTACGGCGTAATTATTCTTCTGGCACTGGGCGTTGTATTCCTTCTCCTGTCCCTCCTGCCCATTTTCGAGCACAAGAGCATGACTCAGGACAGGCTGCTCAGAATCACTATCCCCGAATCGCTTGAATATTCAGACGCATTTGAAGATATCTTCAAGCATTATCTCATACACTATGAAAACGCAGGTGTAAAGACCACGGGCATGGGTTCAATGTTCAGACTTTCCTTCAGGATAAAGATGAAGGACACATCCGAGGAAAAGGCATTCATTGATGAGCTGAGAACTAAAAACGGCAATCTTGAAATAGCCATCCTTCCCTACACAGAAGCTACGAACCAGCTCTGATAGTTTCCGGAATGTATACACAGCATTTATTCATCAATACATCACAATAACAATACAAAGAGGACATGCATAGAAACACTGCATTATACCCGATAATAAAGCAAAAAAGCCGATGAACCAAAAATTCATCGGCTTTTTATTTATCAGGAAGTCAGTTATGATTATTGTGCTTCATCTGATCAGCTGCTCCAGCTCTGAAACTGTGCTGTCAGGTGAACTTAGTGTGAAACAGTACTCCCTGCCGCTGTCAGTAACCTTTACACTGCCCCGGCTGCCGCTGATATTCATTGTCAGCGAATTCAACGGCACTCCGCTTTCATCATATGCTACAGGAACAGACGTCAGGCTAATTACTGTAATAGAATATTCTGCCTCTTCATCAGAAACAGCCTTACCCTCCGGTTCCAGAGTTATGCTGCCGCTTGAAAGCAATGCACCTACAAAGGCTCCTACTTCGTCTGCGTTCTCACTGCTGAGCATAACTGTCCTGCCCTCTCTGACAAAAGTGGTGCTGTACGTTTGGGTTGTGGCAGACGCTGCACCTTCATTTGCTGCAGTATTATTGTCAATCTCTTCAGCTGCATCGTATTCATCCGCTGTCTTTCTTTCATCGCTTTTTGCAGCATCCTTTGTCGCTGCGTTTTCTTTTGCTGTATTTAAAACGCTGTCCTGGCTGCCGCTTACAGATGATGCAGATTCGGAAACAGTATCGGCTGTAATGCTGTTTTTTTCAGCGATCTGAAAATCGCCTCTGTGGTTCAGCACAATTATCAGGGAAGCTGCAGCTGAAATCACAAACAACGCTGCGGCTGCAGATAACATCCTGATTACCGCCTTGCTGCTTTTCCTTTTTTTGATAAGCCCGGACATTTTCTTTTCAAAACGGGGAGAAAACTTATGTTCAGGGGCTTTATCTTCAAAATACTGATCTCCGTACTTTGCAACACTTTCAGAAATGAAAACATCAAATTCTTTATCAGTCACAATATCCGCCCTCCTTCAGCATTTTTTTCAGCAGCAGCCTTGCCCTGTATGACCGTACCTTGACATTTTCAAGGCTGATATCCAGAGATGCTGCTATTTCCTTATCCTTCATTCCGCAATAATATTTCAGCATTATTATATCACCGTATTTCGGTTCAAGAGTTTTTATCATATCAAATAGCTTTTTATGAAGCTCCTTTTTCTCCGTATTTAGTGTGAAATCCTTGTCAGCAGGTGCATTGTCATCATTGAATACATCCTCGGTACTGACCTCACGCTTGCGCTTATTATAGATCTTATAGGCAGCATTCCTTGCGATTATCACAAGATAGCTGCGAAGGTGGGTGCTATCCATTTCACGGGTTCTGGAAAAATTCCTGGCAAGGGATATAAAGCTGTCAGATACAGCGTCCTCCGCCGAGGGTACATCCTTAAGGATGCTGTACGCATGAGCATACATGATGTCCTTGTTTGCGTTGTATATTTCTTCAAAGCTTTCTGCGTCCTCTGGTGTATCAAGCATCATGCTAAAAGCAATCATACTTTCACCGTCCTTTGCTTTCATTATTATAATCCGCCTGATGCGGAATAGTTACATATTTTATATTATCACTTTAAAATAAAAGTTTCGCACAGACTCCAAAGAATCATGCGAAACTTCTGATATTTGCTTAAAGCAGCCGGTCCGGAAGCTGATCCCACTCAGACCGGCTGTATATTCTGAGTACTATTTTTCGTTTTTGCCCATTGAAACAATAAGCAGTACAAGCTTGCGAAGGAGATCTATCGGAATCACAAGAATCGCTGCAACAGCACACAGACCCCATGCATACGGGAGAAGCGGTCTTACGCTGAGGAAATCTCCGCCGAAGGTTATAAATACGAACTGGAGAATCAATATGCCAAGCATTACAAAAACGAAATTCCTGTTCTGCTTGAGTCCCTTGAAAAGGTTGAGGCTTTCTGTTCTTGCATTGAAGCCGTTGAAGGCAATAGACATCATGAATGTTGCAAACAATGCAGATTTCAGATATAGAATATTGTCTGTGGTAAGATCACGGCTGGAATCAATAAACAGATTCGTGATAAAAGGAACGAACAGTATTGAAAGACATGCGATCATGATATAGACTGCGGAAATTATGATTTCAATAAGCATAGGCTTATTAACAATACCTGCATTTCTCGGTATTGGTTTTTCCTTCATGTATTCCTCAAGAGGCGGCTCGCTGCCGAAGGCAACCGCTGCAAGGGTATCCATTGCAAGGTTGATGACAAGAAGCTGAACGACTGTAAGTATATTTCCGTATGTTCCCGAAATATCCAGGATCGGGCCAAGGAAACACATGATAACTGCTGCAACATTGACTGTAAGCTGGAACACAAGGAACTTTCTTATGGTCTTGAACATTGTACGGCCGTAAAGAATAGCCTTTTTGATTGAAAGGAAGTTATCATCAAGTATGGTAATATCTCCGGCAGCCTTTGCAACCTCTGTACCGCTGCCCATTGCAAAGCCAACGTCAGCCTTTTTCAACGCAGGTGAATCGTTTACACCGTCGCCTGTCATACCCACAACAAGGTCAAGCTCCTGACCGATTCTTACAAGACGGCTCTTATCCATAGGGAGTGCTCTTGCAACAACCCTGAGCCTGGGAAGTATTTTCTTCACCTCATCATCACTAAGCTCTGCAAGCTCCGCAGATGTAAGTGCTATTTCATCCTTTGAGGTAAGCAGTCCTGAATCCTTTGCAATAGCAACAGCAGTTTCCTTTCTGTCACCGGT
>ONDB01000102.1 GCA_900316485.1 uncultured Eubacteriales bacterium | reverse complement strand
GCCTACTGCTCCAAAAACGGAGCCGCCTGCATAGAGCGTCTTGCCCGATACAAGCGGCTGATAGGTCCTATGAGGTTTATTGTTACAAAGGATGCCGAAACTATGACGGTTGTAATCGAAGGCGATGATGAAGAGCTTACGCAGCCGATATTTTTGGTGTCTTGCGAGATCGCATTTCTGACGCACATCGTCCGCAGGGCAACAAAGGAAGAAATAAGCCCCGTTTCTGTGGAAATGAGAGAGCTGCCGAAGGGAAATGCGCTTTCAGAATTTCTGAACTGTCCTATTAATAAAGGAAAGGTCAATGCTGTTACATACAAACTAAGCGACCTTTTGCTGCCGTTCATCAGCTATGACGAAGGTATGTGGAGCTACTTTGAGCCGGAACTGACAAAGCGGCTTACAGAGCTTGATAATGATAAATCAACAAGCGCAAGAGTCAGAAGCGTTCTGAGTGAGCTTCTCCCCGGAGGGCAGAGCAGTATCGAAGATGTTGCGGAGCAGGTGGATAGGGGAAATTATGACTTTGTCCTGTCCTACGATAAAAATGATGAATTAGGCAGACTTACCAGGTCGTTCAAAAACCTGTAGGATGATGTAAAGGCTCATATTAACGATCTTAACGGGCAGGTATTTATTGATGCACTTACCCACGTAAAAAATAAGGAAGCATTTTCAAAGGTTATCAATGATCTGCAGGAACAGATTGATAAAGGGACTGAAGATCTGGAGTTTGCAGTGGGTGTATTTGACTGCGATAACCTTAAAGTAATCAATGACCGGTACGGTCATGATAAGGGTGATATATATCTGAAATCAGCTACGCGTCTTATCTGTCAGGTATTCCAGCACAGTCCTGTGTTCAGAATAGGCGGGGATGAGTTCACTGTCATTCTGAGAAATGAGGATTACTGCAACATGAAATTGCTGCGCATCTGATATGGTGGGATATGCGGTGGTTTCAAATGTGATATTGACATTTGCAAAGCAATCAGAGGCTTTTTCAAGGTAATCCTTCAATGCTCCCGTCAGTTCGCCGTTATTATCATCTTTATCACAATATGCAGGATAATTGTCCAGATATCCTACCCGGATAGTGCTGTGTTCAGACAGCCATGCCTTTTCCTCTGAGGTTAAAAACAGGCTGGCTCCCGGGTCCTGGGTGTACTTTGCGAGCAGTTCCTGACCGTAAAAACGGTTTTCATCCTTTATTTTTCCCAGAGCGCTGTCAAGCTCGCTCAGAAGATCGGCACGGTTTTTATTCACTGCAAAATAGAAATCGGAAGATCCTATTTTTGCAACGGGAATAATAGAATCGACGCTCAGATAATTATCAAGGGGTATGTAGGCATCAAGCCTGCCGCTTGTCAGCATCTCCACCGATTCAGCTTCCGAGCTTGAAAGCTCTGTCAGATTTGCACTGATATTATGTATCTCTGCCCAGTCCCGGAACAGTTCCGCCTGGACAGTGCCCTTGTTAACGCCTATCTTCCTGCCGTTAAAGTAGGAATAATCCTCATTGAAATCTCCTATCTGATCTGCTCTTATATACAGATAATATTCCTGTGTTCCCATAGCATATGAGGAGAACAGCATTTTCCCTGACCTTTCCTCGGTATAGGAAACGCCTCCCAACACATCTATCTCATTATTTTCCAGCTTTTGCAGAAGCTCTACCCAGCTTCCTTCAACGTAATCGTATTTCCAGTCAGTATATGCGGCGATTTTGCGTTCATATTCATAGCAATAACCTGTTCTTCTGCCTGAAGCGTCCTTTATATTATATGAAGAATCAAACCACCCTACACGTACTACCTTGCTTTTATCATCTTTCTGAGCAGAAACTGGTATGGGGAGTATTGCTGTCACAAGCACCAGACATAACAGCACCAAAGCTATATTCTTTACATAAAGGAACGCTGATTTTACTTTTCTGACATTCATTTTTATGAGTTCCTTTCTGATTATTTATTGTGCCAGGACACAAGGTGTTTTTTCAATTTTATCATAATAATTATATGATTTCAAGTGCCCTTTGTTGAATTCGCCTAAAATCATTATTAAACGAGAGGATTGTGAATACAATATTCACAATGATATTTTATAATTACATTAAAGCAGCACAGTAGGCTCGCCAGTCTTATATGTTCCTGTAGTATGATTCGAGGAACAGGTTTTATGCAAATCCCTTTTCCTTAACTATCCCCTCGCCTTGACAGCTTCTAAACGCTTTCCTCTGGTGCTGAACGTCAACTGTGGTTTGTGTTCGTGAGACAGTTACTGATCTCAGACTAAATGTTGACATAGCGGACAAAAGCGGATATTCAGCAGGTTTATAATCTTATTGACTCCATGCCCAAAAGAAATACATTTATACACGGAGATTTTCACCCGGGAAATAATATGGTATCAGATGGCTTTGACGGTTCTGTTATCGCAGGGATAACAACGCTGTTTTGATCTTATTTTCAGATTTTACAATGCTCGGGGTAATGTTCCAATTGATAAGTAAGGGAAGTCATTCCGGAACTCCCTGACATATTATAACATCAGATGATGAACAGTTTTCAAAAGAATGAATTCTAAAATGAAATGTATTATAATCAGCAGTATAAGATCTGTGTATTATAAAACGAAAGGAAGAAAAATATTAAGCAATATACATACATTACACTGCGTGAACGTCCTAAGCTGAAAAACAGTGCGGCAGAATGGTTCAACAGCAAATGGGGCGTACCGGTAGAGGAATATCTTGAATGTATGGAGGATTATCTTGATAAGAATACCGAATACGGCTGGTATCTTTGTCTGGACGGCGAAAAGATAATCGGCGGAATGGGAGTGATAGAAAACGACTTCCAAGACAGAAAGGACCTTTCGCCCAATGTATGCGCTGTTTATACTGATGAAAAATACCGGGGTCAGCGTGTAGCCGGAAACCTGCTTGATATGGTTGTTGAGGATATGAGATCAAAGGGTATTTTGCCTGTTTACCTTGTAACAGATCATACAGGATTCTATGAAAAATACGGCTGGAAATTTCTATGCATGGTTCAGGGTGACGGTGAACCTGATATGACAAGAATGTATATACATGAATAATATCAGAAATCATCAGCAGTGCTGAAAACAAAAAGTCGGTGAACGAAAAATTCACCGACTTTAATTCATTTATTCCGGAATAAGTTGTTAAGCTTTGATTTTTTCTGCCCTGCTCCTATAAGCACAGCCATACTGCCGGATATGATTACTATCCCCACAATTTGCCATGGAAAGCTGTCGCCTGTTTTTGCAGGTTTATCTCCGCCGGGGCTGACAGCAGGAGTTTTATTACCATCAGAAGCGGATGAGCCTGGAACTGATGAAGGCATGGGCTCGGATTTTTCACTTTCCTCGCTCTTTTCCGGTTCAATGTGTGCGGTTACATAGGTGCTGTCTGCATATGCGCTTTGAGAAAAAGCAACTGGCAGAGCTATACAGAAAAGGCTGAAAAGTATGGAAAATAAACATAAGCCCTTTGATATTCTATTTTTCATTATTACAGCCTTTCATATATTCAGCTTAGTTATCAGATATCATGCTGTAAAATACCATATGTCCGCTGTATTCGCCGACGATAGATGAAAGATTGTAGTTGAAAAGCTGATTCTGGTTTAATCTGAGTGTTCCGGTAACAGATTCGCCTTCAGTTTTGAAGCCATGCAGGTGATAGCCGATGGATAAAGTCATAGTACGGGAGTCAAGAGGTACACTGGAGTCAGTAAGCGCTGAATCCGCAACGTCAAATACGCTGTATTTGAACTTCTTGGTAGGATCAGCCTTATTCTTAATATAAAAATATTGATCGCCGTTTACTGATGCGTTTTCATCTTTTACATATGCTGCTATATTCTGTGTTCCGGTAAGACCTTCCAGTTTTGTTGCTGTTACGGTGTATTTTACTTCTTTGTAGTCGTCAATATTATTGTCGGGTTTGGTCAGTTCGCCGAAATCAACCTTTTCGGGGATGGTAATAATATAGCTGACACTGCCGGGGGTTGAGCTTTTGATTACAGCGGTTACTTCAGTAGTACCATCTTGATTGTCTTTGTTCAGCTCAATATCTGCTGCAGAAACTGCCATTGCTGTTGAAGCTGTCATTGCTGCTGCAAGAACGAGTGTGAAAATTTTTTAACTTTCATTGTGAATACTTCCTTTCGGTTTTGATAATTATTATTTATTAAGGCAAGCCCTTAATTTACAATAAGTTGAAAAGCTGATTCTGCCGCATTCAGCAGACTCTGTTCTTCATCCATCGCAACGCACTGATAACACACTTCGGCATCATATGTACCTTTTGAAAGTGTCTGATTCAGCGGAACTTCTTCCATTCCCTGACCCGGATTCAGAAGGGGAGAGGTGTACAAGACCGTTCCGTCCATAAGCTTAAGCGTTGCAATAAAGCCTACGGTGTTTTCCTTTGGATTTCCTATGCTTATTTTCAGGGTCATATCCCCCTCATTCATTACGGCTGTAGAATAGCCAGGAATCTGGGTGCCCTTTTGTTGTCTGCCGTTGTCATCCTGCGGTTTGCTGACATTGGGATCCCAGTTGTCGGATATTATCCCTGCAACGCCCTGATTGTCGTTTTCTTGTTCTGTATTCCGGTCTGATAAAATCATCATTACCAGTACGGCAGAGCCGACAATGATAACAGCCAAAAGAAAAGCTATAATAATATTTCGGATATTTCTTGATTTTTGTTTTGTCACGGTTTTTTCTTCTCCTGAATATAGGATTGATCATCCATTTAGCAAATAAAAAAATGATCCGATAATAATATAATATATTTTGAATTCAAGAGCAAGCTTTCTGGGACGAATGGTCATATTCAGGGACGAACGGTAAATAAAAACTGTTAAACATGATTAACCGTGTTAACGTTATGTACCTGATAAACCGGGAAAATATAAAAAAATCCAGAAACAGGCAGCCAGACAGTCAGGCACATTAAGAGCGTAACGTAGTGGAGCGACACCATCGCGGTATGGGTCCAGCATCACGCTGGCGTCAAGCTGGTTGATTTTAGGGGAAAAAGATGGTAGAGTTTTATTATAATCTTTTCCATAGGAAGCATTGGATTCAGAAATGTTTCCCCGACAAAAAAACCGGAGTAATATATATGAAAATAGCCATAGTAGATGATAACCGCCAGGAACAGGAAAAATTAACAGATCAGATAAACGCATGGGCAGGAAAAAACAGTATCGCTGTTTCAGCAAGGATATTTGACAGCGGTGAGGAATTCTCGCAAAGTCTGAACCGTGAACAATTCGATATTGTATTCATGGATATTATCATGGACGGTCAGAATGGTATAGAAACAGCCCTTCGGCTGAGAAGTATCAGCATTAATATTTTGCTTATCTTTATAACCTCAAGTATGGAATTTATGGCTCAGGCATTTCCGTGCCATGCATTTGATTACATTATGAAGCCATGTTCTGAGGAAAGAATAACACAAGTTATGGATAAAGCAAAACGTACGCTGGGAAAAACTCAGGAAGTGATTGAGATATCATCTGAAAAATTTCTTCCCTCGGAAATATTTTGTGCTTATTCCGATTCTAACTACTGCGAGATATTTAACAGAAATAAGCGTTATAAGGTCAGGATATCTTTTACGGACCTGACAAAAATGCTCAGCCCGTATCCCTCGTTTATGGTGATAGGCAGGGGAGTTCTGGTGAATTTTGATAATACCTCACATATTAGCGGGTATGACTGTGTTATGACAAACGGCGATAATGTACCTGTTAGCCGAAGAAAAATAAGAGAAACAGAGCAGGCATTCATGAACCGGCAGTTCAGCAGAATGCTTGCGGACGGGAGATGAAATGTGTACAAAACTGATTTTGCTGTACTTCTGGGATTACGCAATATTGCTGCCAGCGGCTCTGCTGT
>ONDB01000020.1 GCA_900316485.1 uncultured Eubacteriales bacterium | reverse complement strand
CTGGTAGTAAAAGGAAAGACGGAAATAGGCGTGTTTATGGGACTCTGGATGTCAAGAGAGGTTGATCCGGAGGTCGGAAAGAAATACTGCTGTGAGCTTTCTCTGCCTGATCTGAGGGCAGACGATATGCGTGTTTTGCCGAATGGCACAAAGACTCCTGTGTATACCGATGTTGACCTTGAAGGAAGGGTGATATTCAAGGGGGTAGTATGGGCTGCGGAGCAGGGAGGAATAGTAGTCAGTTTTGCTCCGGACTGGATAGAATGCTTCGAGATAAAGGGCGGAGGACTGAATGTATATGATTCTGTAATGTTTGTCCTGGAGAAGGAAGATGTAAAGATCTATCCGTATGACGTTGCATAATAATCAATTTATTTAATAAAAACAGCGCATTTATTCCATGCCGTTTACCGGCAGGTATAAATGCGCTTTTACTGTTATCTGAAAAATATATAAAGCAGAACAGCCCCTGTAATCTCAAGTACTCCCAGAGATAGAAGTATTATCATAATCAATCTGAGTGTGCTGAGTTTTTTTCTGTTGGTGTCCTCTGCGTTGGACCCCTTAGGCAGTACCTTTATCCTTGCTGAACCGGAAAGCTTCTTTTCAAGCTGTTCACCTATCTCTGTCATAGCCGGATTATTTCTTGAGGTTATCTCTGTTGAAAACTCCTTTGCAACGAGTTTTTTCAGCGGCTGTGCAAGTCTGTTTATTATTTCGTCATCATCCGGAAGAATAATCACTGCCTGACCCTTGCTTTTTATATAAAAGCTGTCCATGCTTTTTTCAGAAACTGGTTTAAGCTGCGGTTTTTCTGTGGTGCTGCCCTTTGGCACCAGAAGCTTTGATACAAGCTTTTCTGTGCTCTGATCGCTTTCGTTCAGCTGTCCCACAGCAATAATGAGCTTTGACCTTTTCAGCGCAGCGGATATGCAGCTGCCAAGCTCCTTCTGGTCTGCGGCTGCACAGGCGTTTTTAATTTCAAAGCCGGCGTCATTCAGTATTTTGTCGATAGTGAGCTGTAGTCCGGCTGTTTTGCCGGACCGATAAAATATTATCTCGTATTTCATAGCTTTCTCCGGAATGTATTTAACACTGATATAAGTATTATTAGTATCAAAGGCAACATCTCACAAAGAGCTGCTGATAATGCTTGCTTAGTGCAAGGCTGTCAGGCTGTCTGAGTGGGGTGTTGCCTTGTATTCAGGGATGCCTGTATTCCAAGGGCATCCCTTTACATCTGATTATTGTATCTGCCTGAGTCAGCATTATGATCAGGGTACCTGAGGTTCATCAGGCTCCGGGTTATCAGGATCTGAATCGACAGGAATCGGCTCATCATAGGATGAATCAACTGAAGACTGCTTGCTTTCCTGATCAATCTGGGCAGCTGTCTTGACATTATTCAGCTCGTTTATTGCAGATGATACATAGCTGTCAATAGTTGCCTTATCGGAGGCTGTATTGATCATATTTGTGTATCTGTTAATAATAGAGTTGATCTCCTGCTGCTGAGCGTATTTATAATCGTTGATGTTTACATGATTCCTAATGCGGTTTATAGCGCTGCTTCTGTATGAATTAAGCTCTGCTGCTGCCTTTCTTGAAGCTTCAAGCTCAGATGCCTTGCGGCTTGCTTCAACTTCTGCTGCCTTACGGCTTGCTTCGGCCGCCTTTTTTGAGGCTTCTTCTGTTCTCTTCTTTGCATCAGATGCCTGCTTTGAAGACTGGAGAGCCTTTGAGGACTGTTCTTCTTTCAAAAGCTGCTCCTCGGTCTTGACAGACTTCAGACGTTTAATAGCTTCATCCGTAAGCAGATCAACATCTTCAACGGTTTCAGCCTGATCAATCTTAGCACTGTAAACCTCAATAAATCTGTTAACCTGAATCAACTGGGTTGTACGATAGGTATTGCCTGCAATGGAATTATTGATCTCTAACTTAGCGGAATCCTTCTTTTCCTTCAGTTCCATCTCGCTTACAGCCCTGTTGCTTTCTTCAAGCTCGGAATTCTTGTCTTCGATAGTCTTGACCTTTCTGATATCCTCGATAGCCTTGTCGTAGATATCGTTGATCTCTGTTCTGCTCTTGGCATCATTGATAAGCTTTGTATAATCCTTTACAAGCTTGTCTACCTGTTTCTTCTCTTCTTCTTCATAATTGTTTCTGGCAACGAAGTTCTTCATTTCCTTAATTGCATTCTTCTTGCCGTCCTCAAGATCACGATAGAGAACCTCATCATCCTTTTCCGACCAGTTCTTCTTCTTGCCGTCATACCAGGTGATTTTCTTTTTGTTGTATGAATCCTGGAAGGTTGTAACATCGGGTTTAGTTCCGCCGAAAGTGCGGTACCATGCATCCGGATAAAGTGTATCAGGATTTTCCTTAGCGCCTGAAACATCTACCTTTGAGCTTTCGCCGTCACGTACCTTTCTTGCTACTACAACAAATCTGAATTCTGACATATCGTATGTGCAGGTTGAAAGTGTAACAAGTGTATCATTTTCATTTGCAGTTACAGGAGTGTCGATAATTGACCTTTCACGTATCTGATAAATGAAGTTAAGGAAATCATAATCGTTGGAGAAATCGCCTCTGAGGTAATTGAAGAATTCACCCTGGCTTTCAAGAGTATTGGTCTTGAGAATTGAGATGATTTTCCATTCGCTCTTTTCATAAATTGTATTGAATGTAAAGGTGGGGTGCTTCTTGTAGAAATTAAAGTCCTCGTAATACTTAAGAGTACCGAACATTCTGCCGTCTCTCATATTATGTCCGTGGAGGATAAGGTTTCTGGAATCCAGCTGACTTCTGTAATCCAGGAATACTGTGCCGTAAACATCGTAATTCTTGTAGAAATCCCTGTAAAGGTAGTATTCATGATCCTTGCCCTCGGGAGGCTGGCAAACAACATAGTCAATCTTTGTATCGGGAACCTTTATCCAGCCGATAGTATCGTCATTTTCCTTGAGAAGCTTGCTGAAATCCACCAGCGTTCCCTCAGAACCATCGGTAGGCTTTTTAACGATCTTATTGCCGGAATCATCGTATTCATCCTCAACAACAAGCATATCCCTGATGGCATTGTTCTGGCTGTCATTAATAGCTGGTCTGATAACAAGAAGGTTTACCAGCATACATGATGAAACAATGAATGTACATATTGCCAGCATCAGGATGACCTTTCTGATTACATCAAAGGGTGAATCACCTGAGCAGGGAATGAATCTTTTCCAGAGCTTCGGCTTTTTCTTCGGTCTGAGAAGCCTCTTGGCAACGCTGTAAAGAATAGTGTTGAAGTTTTCTCCGGCGCTTTCCTCGTCAGGCAGGAAAACCACAAGTATATCATTATACTCGGCT
>ONDB01000006.1 GCA_900316485.1 uncultured Eubacteriales bacterium | reverse complement strand
TCGGGTGAGCGTGGGCGGGTTGACAAGGGTGGGGGATGGGTGGTATTATAGGGATGTGATAATTTCAGCAAAATGCCTGCGGAGGGATTGTGTTATGTCAGGCTTGCAGTATGCACGATTTAGCGGATATTATTTTAGTTCATGTGATTATTTTGCATGGGCTTTTTCGCCGTGATGTAATTGTAAGCGGACTGTATCCTTTGGCTGAGCTTTTTATATAGCTGTTTACGGGATCCGCAGCGGATCCTGTTTTTTTATCCTGCTGACGGTACCGGTCGGCTCAATCAAAATAAATCGGAGGAAAACACTATGATTATTGTATTAAAGGACGGAACAACAAAAGAGCAGCTTATACTCTTCAAGGCTGCACTTGAGGAGCAGTATGACGTTACTGTAAATACCTGGCACGGAGTAGGTTCAACGGTGCTTGGCCTTATCGGAGATACTACAGCAGTTGATGAGGACTGGGTAAACGCTCAGGAAATTGTGGAAAATGTAAAGCGTGTCCAGGAACCATATAAAAAGGCTAACCGTAAATTCCACCCTGACAACACTGTAATAGAATTTCCTACAGGTCAGAAAATAGGTGACGGCAGCCTGTGTATTATGGCAGGTCCCTGCTCTGTTGAATCTGAAGAACAGATAAACTATGTTGCTTCAAGAGTAAAGGCTTCCGGTGCATCCTTCCTGAGAGGCGGAGCTTTTAAGCCGAGAACATCTCCCTATTCTTTCCAGGGACTGAAATCGGAAGGACTTGACCTTCTCAAAGGCGCAAGAAAGGCAACAGGTCTGCCTATCGTTACGGAAATAATGAGCAGCTCACATATTGATATGTTCGAGGGTGTTGATATTATTCAGGTAGGCGCAAGAAATATGCAGAATTTTGAGCTTCTCAAACAACTGGGCAAGATCGACAAGCCTATCCTTCTGAAGAGAGGGCTGGCAAATACTATCGAAGAATGGATAATGAGCGCTGAATATATCATGGCAGGCGGCAACAATAAGGTTATTCTCTGCGAAAGAGGAATACGTACATATGAAACAGCCACAAGAAATACTCTTGACCTTTCTGCCGTGCCGATAATCAAAAAGCTTTCTCACCTGCCTGTAATAGTAGACCCCAGTCATGCAACAGGAAAGGCATGGCTTGTTGAACAGATGTCACTGGCAGCAGTTGCCGCAGGAGCTGACGGACTTATGATAGAAGTACACAACGACCCCAAACATGCACTTTCTGACGGTGCGCAGTCACTTACTCCGGATCAGTTTGATGCTGCGGCTAAAAAGATATTTGCACTTAAAAAAGCTTATGATGAGATAATGAAATAATAATGCTTCGGGTCAATGACCGTGTAGCAGATAAAAAAGCAGCCGGCTGACCGTGATGCGAAAAGCAAAACGACAGCCGGCGGTTTCTTTCTGTTTTTCTCACGAAAAAAAATTACTTTTTTAGCAAAAAGCTATTTATTATGTGGAAAAAATATGTTATAATCTACTCAAACACTCCTGCGCGCAGGAAAAAACTTTTTAAGGGGGTAATCCTATGTCATTGCTTAAAAAATGTGTGGCTGAATGTCTTGGCACCTTCGTGCTCGTTCTTTTTGGCTGCGGAACAGCTGCAGCTCTCGGCTGCGATGGAAGCAAGCCCGATGCGGCTTACTTCATGACCGCTCTTACCTTTGGCCTGGTAATTGTGGCCATGGCTTATTCTGTGGGAAATGTTTCGGGATGTCATATCAATCCTGCTGTATCCATCGGTATGCTTTGCAGCGGAAAAATGACTGTAACTGAATTCTTCGCCTATATTGCGTCACAGTTTATAGGCGGTCTTCTTGGGGGTGCAGCTCTTCTTGCAATAGTGCCCGGAACAGGTCTTGGCACAAACGGCTTGTTTGACAATAATATCTGGGCGTCACTTCTTATTGAGATAGTTCTGACATTTGTATTTGTATTTGCTATTATCGGAGTCACATCAAAAAAGCAGTTCGGCTCAGCAGCCGGTATTGTTATCGGTCTTACTCTTACTCTTATCCATATTTTCGGTATTCATTTCACAGGAACATCCGTAAACCCGGCAAGAAGCTTCGGACCTGCTGTATTCTGCGGCGGAGAAGCATTTACCAATGTATGGGTATTCATAGTAGCTCCTCTGGTAGGCGGTGTGCTTGCAGCTCTTGTATACAAGCTGATAGCAGGCTGTTCAAAGGATGAGGAGGAACCTGAAGCAGCGCCTGCACCGGTTTCTACACCAAAGGCACCTGCGAAATCCAGGTCATCGAGAAAAAAGGGCAGAAAATGATAAGAGCAAAAATCCCATAAGGCTAAAGACATTAAAAAGGGGTTGTCGCATTAAAAGACCGCATTATACCTCATAATAACATAAAAAAAGTCGATGAATATTTGATTCATCGACTTTTTTGTTTGTCAGGGAGTCAGTCGTTCCGCATTTTGCTATGCTGCCTTGGGGCAGCAAGACTATTACTTCATGAACCAGACAATGGGACGCCCTGGGAAAGAGGGATTGAAGCACAGGAGACTTCGCACTCTGCGGAGTGCGCCGAGGGCGCTGCCTTTTGAAAAGGCGGGCGGAACTTTTTTATGACAGCCTCTTTTGGCGTTCTGATATCAACTTTTTATGCATTCACGGAAGCCTACCGGCATCCCGGACATCCGCTGCAGTTTCCGCTGCAGCCTTTTCTTTTTTTTCTGCCTCTGCGTATCATGCTGATAATGCAAAGAATAAATAACAGGGCTATTGCCGAACCAATAATAATATCAAGGGGTGACATGATAAAACCTCCTTAGTCAGGTGTTATATATGACCCAGAAAAATAAGACTGCCAACACGGAAAACTATTGTGGATACTATCCACGCCAGAGCGCACTGCCAGACTACAACAGCGATTGCCCATTTCATGCCCAGTTCACGCTTTACTGATGCTATTGCTGCTACGCACGGGGTATAAAGCAGGCTGAAAACCAGCAGGGATGCTGCTGTAAGAGTGCTCATGGCAGCAGTAATATTTCCGCTGTAAAGTACGTTGAGTGTGGAAACAACGCTTTCCTTTGCCATAAATCCGCTTATCAGTGCGGTTACTATTTCCCAGCTGTCAAGACCGGCAGGGGCAAATGCCGGAGCGATAAATCCGGATATCATGGAAAGAATGCTTCCCTCGGAATTTTCTGTGAGATTGAGACGTATGTCAAAATTCTGCAGGAACCATACAATTATGGTTGAAACAAATATTACTGTAAACGCTCTTTGCAGAAAATCCTTTGCCTTGTCCCACAGCAGGAGAGCAACATTTTTAGCTCCGGGAAGTCTGTAATTTGGCAGTTCCATAACAAAGGGAACCGCTTCGCCTCTGAAAAGGGTCTTTTTATAAATCAGGGCAATTACTATTCCTACCAGTATTCCCAGAAGATATAATATCAGCAGCACAAGCCATTTATAATTTTCAAAAAATGCATCTGCAAAAAAAGCATATATGGGCATTTTTGCTGTGCAGCTCATAAACGGAGTCAGCAGGATGGTCATTTTTCTGTCACGATCACTTGGCAGAGTTCTTGTTGACATGACCGCAGGCACAGTGCAGCCGAAGCCTATAAGCAGCGGCACAATGCTGCGCCCGGAAAGACCTATTTTTCTTAGCATTTTATCCATGAAAAAGGCTACTCTTGCAAGATAACCCGAATCCTCAAGCAATGACAGGAAGAAAAACAGTGTGATTATTATGGGCAGAAAGCTGAGCACACTTCCGACTCCTGCGAAAATACCGTCGGTTACAAGAGCCGTTAGCACCTCATTTACTCCTGCGCTCTGCATTTTTGCCTTTGCAAGCTCCGTAAGGAAATTAAGCCCCGATTCCATCAGTGACTGCAGAGTACCGCCTATGACCTCGAAGGTAAGCCACGAAATAAGACCCATTATAAAGATGAATATAGGTATTGCCGTCCATTTTCCGGTAAGTATTTTATCTATGCGGCTGCTTCTTACTGTTTCACGGCTTTCACCGGGTTTTACAACAGTCTGGGAGCATATACGCTGAATAAATGAAAAACGCATTTCTGCAATTGCCGCACAGCGGTCAAGACCTGTGCGGTTTTCCATTTCATGCACCACAGTTTCAATCATTTCAAGCTCGCCCTTGCTGAGGTCAAGTCTTTTTACTATCAGGTCATCGCCTTCCACAAGCTTTGAAGCAGCAAAGCGAACGGGTACTCCGTTTTTTGCAGCCTTGTGTTCAATAAGATGTACCACAGCATGAAGACAGCGGTGTATTCCGCCCATAGCTCCGTCCGGGCTGCAAAAATCCTGACGTGCAGGTTTTTCCTGGTAATGGGCGATATGCAGGGCATGGCGCACAAGCTCATCAACGCCCTCATTTTTTGCTGCCGAAATCGGTACAACCGGCACACCAAGAAGCATTTCAAGCGCATTGATATCCACCGTTCCGCCGCTTGCTGTAAGCTCGTCCATAATATTAAGAGCTATTACCATGGGAGTGCCAAGTTCCAGAAGCTGCATAGTAAGGTAGAGATTTCTTTCGATATTGGTAGCATCAACAATATTGATTATTGCGGTAGGTTTTTCGTCCAGGACGAAATTACGTGACACTATTTCCTCATTGCTGTAGGGGCTGAGGGAATATATACCCGGCAGGTCAGTGACAACGGTATTCGGATAATTCTTTATTGCTCCGTCCTTTCGGTCAACGGTAACGCCCGGAAAATTTCCCACATGGGCATTGGAACCGGTCAGGCGGTTAAACAGCGTTGTTTTTCCGCTGTTCTGGTTTCCCACCAGGGCAAACGAAAGCTTTGCATCCTTAGGCAGGGGATCTCCGCTGCCCTTGGGGTGGAATTTTCCTTCCTCACCCAGTCCGGGGTGTCCGTTATCAGAGCCTGCAGCCGGGTGAGCAGCTTTTTCATTTTTATCCTTATTATCCTTAAACGGTTCGGAAATTTCTATTTTTTTTGCATCCTCAAGTCTGAGGGTCAGTTCATAGCCGCGCAGGCGAAGCTGCATGGGGTCACCTAGGGGAGCAAGCTTAATAAGCGTTACCGTTGTTCCGGGGGTAAGACCCATATCAAGAAAGTGGCGTCTTAATGCTCCTTCGCCGCCTACTGCCCTGACCTCGGCGGAATAACCAATACCGAGTTCATTCAGTGTCATATATTATCCTCTCTTTTTCCTTTTGTCTTTCTTCCGGCTTTATCCGGAAAAACTTTCAGCCTAATTATACAGCAAATCCCTCCACATTGCAACCCACCGGCGAGCCGCCGGTGCCGTAACGCGATGGTGTCGCTTCACTTACGTTACGCTCTGATTTCGCCTGACTATCTGGCTGCCCGCGG
>ONDB01000010.1 GCA_900316485.1 uncultured Eubacteriales bacterium | reverse complement strand
GCTCTTAATGCGCCTGACTGTCTGGCTGCCCGCGGTGCTGCTGTAATTGCTTGGTTTACTTTCATTTACGCTGCTAGTCAGAACAGGAAGTCAGTAATTGTCTCACGAACACAAACCACAGTTGACTTTCAGCACCAGAGAAAAGCGTTCAGCAGCAGCCGAAGCGAAGGGGATAGTTAAGGAAAAGGGATTTTTCAGAAAAACCAGAACATTCTTTTACTAAAGTAACAATCAAAACTGTTCTTCAGCAATCTGTGCTCTTAACATTCAAAAAATTCATATTACTCTGAAGTCCGGGTCATCGTCATCGTCTATCAGTGCAAAGGGTGAAGGCTCCTTCTGGCTGTCGTCCTCCTTCGGCCCACTTGCTGCAAGCTGGCTCAGCAGCTGTGTTATCTCCGTCATGTCAACCGATGCTGCAGCCGGCTTTTCAGTCTTATAGCTGTCGGCAATAAACAGGAAATCCTCCTGTGCAAGCTCTACCCTGTCTATGCCGATATCAGACATTTCCACCTCGCTTATTTCTGTACCGCCTGTTTCGGCAACATCCACAATAAACTTGGCCTTCAGGTACATTTGAAGGGACTTCTCAATTTCCTCAAGCTCGCTGAAGCTTACACCCTCGGTATTATCCGCCATGAAATCTATTCCGGCAGTATCGTTTACATACCCGAGCAGCGGCTCCATTGCAGATTCAAAGAATTTCAGCCTTTCCTCCCTTGACGGAGCATCTACTCTGCATATACGCATAACCCTTCTCAGGCTCCTGGGTACAGACCGTACATCTGCGTCATATACTGCGGTAATGATGCACATAAGCTCTTCATTTTTCAGCAGTTCCTCTATACCCTTTACAAGCGCCTTTTCAGCCGTCGTCATTCTGCCTGCCGCTGTGATATCCCCCAGGAATATCATATATGCACTGCCTTGTTCATCATCATCTTCTTTGCCTGATGATATTTCCGTTTCCTCAGCGTCCTGCTCATCGGAAGAGTTTTCAACCTTTTCTTCCTTTGCTGTTGAAAAGCCGGAGAAGAATTCCGTCAGACCGTCTGTCAGCTCCTGCTCTCCCTTTGCTGCATATTCTTCAAACGGAAACCAAAGAAATGCATCGAACATTCCTCCGTACTGTGCTATAAAGCTGCGGGCGAGTGTCCTTTTTCCGCAGCCGGGAGCACCTGCAAGCAGCATAGCGCTGCGCTGGCTCAGCGAACTGAAGTAAAGCTCCTGGTCCGCAAACGGAAGAGTACCTATCAGCATGGTTTCGTATTTCTTGCGTTCAACCCGGCCTTCAGCTTCTGCAGAAGGAATCTCTGCTTTGAATTTTTCAAAACCTGCAGTCATTTAACGCCTCCGATTATTCAACATCGTCATCAATAAGATAGCTGTCGTTATTGAGGTTTCTTTCCCATTTATCAATAGCGTCAAGGATATCCTTCTTTGACGAGGGCTTGAAGTCTGCCATTGCAATATCAAAATCGCTGCGCTTAAGTTTAAAGCCGCCGCTTTTTATCAGCTCAATTGCTGCTGTTTCATTGCCTGCCTGCTGCATTACCTGCTCAAAAACAGACTTTTTCATGATAGATGTAACACGCTCGATATCACGGTAGTTATACCCGTCGGTAACTGCTGCCATATCTTCATAGCTGAGTCCCTCTTCAAGCTCAACAACTCCGTCAAACTGCATACGGAAAGCATTGCTTCTTGCCTCCTTATCCGGCAGCGGTACTCTTATTACCTCTGCTCTGTCCAGCATAGCGGAATCAACTCTCTGAGGATAGTTTGTTGCACCAATAAAGATAATGGATTTACCGGAATTCTTCATTCTGTTGTAGCCTGTAAGGAATGAGGTAGTAATAGAAGCCGCATATTCAGGCATTGACTTCTGTGCACGGTTACGGCAAACGCCGTCTATTTCATCTATAAACAGAATACATGGAGCGCAGTTTTCAGCCTCCTCAAACATCCTTGTAACTATTTTTTCAGCGTCACCAACATAACGGCTGATGATATCCGAGCCTACCAGTGAAAGGAACTGATATTCCTTATCCTTATTATTTACAAGCTCATTTGCAAATGCCTCGATAATATAGGTTTTACCGCATCCGGGAGGGCCTACAAAGAAATATGTATTCAATCTCGGAATCTTAAGGAAATCCAGCAGCGCCTCGCAGTTTGAATTTGTAACGCAGTCGGAAAGCTTATCCTTAAGCTCTGCCATACCTGATACATTTGCAAAGGAATGATTCGGCGCTTCCTTATGCCATGACTTAGCCATTGCATCAAGCTTTTCCTTATCGTTATCTCCGCCTCTGCCGCTGCCTGTGGTCTGTGAGGTCTTTTTCTCCCCCGACTTGCCCTTTTCAAATTCAAAAGCCTTCTGGGGGTCAATCTCCTTCAGGATAGAAAGCACCTTGGCACTAATGGTTTCTTTCTCTCTGAGGTGGTGATTTCTTTCCTCGCCGATAGTCATATCTGCCATTTCGCTCTGCAGCTCTGCAGCCCTCTGCAGATACTGACATTCCTCGGAATTATGCTTTCCGCCGTTGCTCTGGAGTACAAGCTGAGCCTTATTTATATATGCCCGGTAAAGGTTTTCTCTTTTCTGTATCGCAACCGCATAGTTACGTTCCATTTGCTGTCACTTCTTTCGTTCGTTTTATTATTGAAGCAGTAATTACTCCCGTTTTTCACTTGTTAATATCAGACCTTGCCCCAGTCTCTGAGATAATCGTCGAATTCCTCATCTGACATATCTGCAGATGCGGATGAAGCAAATTCCTGATCCACCTTATCTGCAGCCTCTGCCATTTCATCGAAATTAGAATCAACGCCTATGCTCTTTTCTGCGTAATCATTTATCATGGAAGTAGTAGGATCGTCAAGAAGGCTGTCGTAGATATCATCAGCAACAAGAAGATCTACAGGGTCTGAATTCATTACCTTCTTTACTTCCTCGTTTGATACTCTCTCCTCTGTCTGCTCATTGAACCAGCCGCTTGATTCGTTGTCTTCAAGCCAGCCCATTTTCTGCGCCCTGGCACGGAAAAGCACCTTCTGTACATTCTGTGAACCTACAGAAATAGCGTTCATAGTCTTGATAGCTCCGCTGAGATCTCTCATAGCAAGATTCCAGTCTCTTTCATTTTCTATCTCGATAAGTCTTTTCTTTGCGTGCTTTACCATTACCAGTGAAAGATAAGCATTTTTTAGGCGCTTTTCTGATTTCTTGCTGCTCTGGTTTCTTTCACGCTCAAATTTAACTGCATTTGATTCAGCGACAATCTTCATGACAAACTTTTCTTCCAGCTGATTCAGCTTTACATTAGTTTCGAACACCTTGTCACGGAAATTGCTGTCAGCCCTGCGAGCCTTTTTCTTGTCAAGATCCTGACGCTGCTTGCGTATGTCATTAAGCTTTTTGCTGTCGTCGATAAGTCTTTCTGTTTTTGCTCTTTCTTTTTCCAGCTTTTCCTGTTCTCTTTCTGCTTTGCTCTTAAAAAAACCCATAGTATTCTGTCCTCCTGTCTGTTATGGGGAAATATCTCCCCTTACCGGTATCAAACTGCTCAGTTGCTGATAAGATGCTTTTCAGGCTCGTTATTGATTCCCTCGTTATCGAGATCCTCCTCCATGCCCTTGATATCATCATCAAGCTGCTGCTGCTGCTGTCTGAGGTATTCCTCGTATGCCTTCATACCCTCTGCTTCCGCCTTCTGGTCTATCTCATCCTGATGTACAATATTGCGATAGGTAGTAACATCCTTAAGCATCTTCCTGATGATGCGGGGGTCTGAATTGATAGCATCAATTGATGCATCCAGCTCTGAGAAAAGATCTTCAAATTCAAAGACCTGATTCTGCAGATTTTTCATATTCTCGATATACTGCTTATTTACTCTTTCAATCTCTTCTCTTTCCTTTTCAGTAGTTATGCTGTTTATGGAAAGAAGGGCATTTTCTGTATTGCTTATTGCCCTCTGTATTTCCTGAACATTTGCTGTCATTCCGGAAATACTGGTCTTTACGCCGTTTATCTGGCTTTTAAGCTCATTTACCTTAGAGAATATTGCTGCAAAATTCTGTATTTCAGGAGAAGCAGTAGCCACCTCCATGGGGCTCATACGCATGATCTTTTCATACATATCCTTACGTCTGATGCTTTCCTCCTTGGCAATGCTCTTAGCCTCGCTGTAATCGTTCTGCAGTCCGTCAAGCTTTGTATTGAGCTTAAGCATACTGTCCTGATATGCAGCGATTTTTCTGTTCAGCTCTGCAATAAGTCTGTAATGCTTTATTATCTCCAGACGCTGTGCAAGGATAGCCTCCTTATTATCAAGGTCGGATTCCTTTATAGCCTCGTGACCCTTTGAGATACCGAATTTTATAGCCTTCATATATGTTTCGGCAACCAGGAAATGACCCTCGCACATTTCATTCTCGATATGTTCAGCAAAGAAGAAAAGCTCCTGATCTATGGGGTCGCTTTCTGCCAGCATAAGCTGAGATGAGGTCTGTTTGCTTATTACTGCCTTTACTATCTTAAGGTCCCTGTCAAATTCAGAAAGTGTGGCATTCGGCAGCACTTCCTCAGAAACACTTGATCTGATCTTATTTATATTTACTGATTCAAGCGCATCGCATATTTTCATCATATTCTGTCTTGTAACATCAAGCTGCTTTTTAGGATCCTCTCTTACGACAGGCTCCGGTACTGGTTCTTTCTTTTTCTTACCAAATAGAATCGGCATTATTACTACCTCCGTTTATATTATTGATCAGCTGCTGCTATTTCTTATCAGCAAAGGCTTATCATATCTGACAGCACGTAATTTTCCGGTGTTCCTGCTGCTATCCTTATTTTCAGGCCGTTTTCAAGCACACAGCCGATATTCAGCTTTTCACAGACCGGCAGCTTAAGAGTAACTGTCTGCTCCCTTTTTTCACCGCCTGTGACCCTGATCTTCAGGTCTATATTTCTTTCGGTCTGTATTCCGTAAAAATCCTTGTCCAGCCAGGAAAGTCTGCCCTTTTCAAGCTTATCCGCCTGTGCAACAGCAATAAGCTCCTCGCCCAAATCATTTATCTTTCCGTTTTCCATCCTGTATTTATAGCTGATTAGCTCCACCCTGATATTACCGAGCTTTCTCTGTCTGTAGGCGCTGAGCATATTTTTAATTACCTCGCTGCCGCCTGTCTCGGTAAAATTCATGTGGGTAAAGCCGCATACTGAGCATCGGATTTCTCCTTCTGCCATTTCCTCTGAGCAAAACATACATATCATACTGCGGTCGCACCTCCTTCAATAGCTCTGACAAGCTTTTTGTATTCATTTTTATATTCTTCAAGAAGCTGGTTTATCCTGCGGATCTCATCCCTGAAATACCTGCTCTTTTTCTCCATCTGTTCCCTGCGCTCAAAAAGGGTCAATCCTGCAAGGTCAACATCCGGGAACAGCTTGTCCACAGCCTCCTGCATAACTGCTATTTCAGCCTGACATTTCCGTACTCCTGCTTCACTTTCAGGTGCATTCAGCTGGCTGATTATCTGACATAGCTGTTCATGCCGCTGTGTCAGCTTATCCCGTGCCTCGGTGATATTATTCTTGCTGCTTTCAAGGGCGTTTACCTTTTCGGTTTCGGAATCAATCTCACCGGAAAGCCGATGCATCTCTTCTCTGAGCTGTACGCATTTTTCCTCAAGCTCAGAAACAGCCCCGGTTTTTTCTTCAATATCAGCGATAAGCCCGGTGCGTATGCTTTCCTGCTGTTCAAGCTGGGCGCATACCTGCTCGTATTTGTTTTGCAGCTCTGCTACATCTGACATTCTGAGCTGTTCTTCCTTGCTGTTTATTTCGCTTATCATATTCTGACGCTCGCCGTCAAGACTGCCTATCTGCTGCTGTATTTCTTCAAGCTTTTCTGTATTCGCCCTTATTTCCTCTTCAAGTCTGAGTTTTTTATCCTCAAATCCGGAAAGCTCTGCCTGCTGCTGTTCAACTGTTTTTTTCAGCTGTTCAATTATCTCATCCTTCTGTGCCGCTGTTTCCTTCAGCTCAGTATTCCTTGCGGCATATTCATCCAGAGTATCCTCCCTCTTTTTAAGGGCTATTCTTGCAGCGGGTATTGTAATATCCCTGTATCTTGCAATCTCCTCACGGTGGGACTCCGCAAGATCTTCATTTGCCTTAAGCTCTGCCTTAAGCGACAAAAGCTCTGTATTCAGCTTTGATACCTGTTCTGCAGCAGCCTTCTGCTCTGAACCAAGTCTGGATATTTCCTCTTCAACTGCCGCCTTTTTGCTCAGGCTTTCTTTATATGAATTCTTCTGTTCAAGTCTGCTTTCTTCAGCAGTCTTTATCTGCTGTTCAAGCTCTGCCGCCTTTTTTACGGCCTCAGAAAGCATGGCATTGACCTGTTCAAGCTGTGCATTCAGCTTCGGTATTTCCGTATTTGTAAGGGAGTTTTCCTTTTCCTGAGCCTCTGCATACAGGCGCATAAGCTCCTGCTCTCTTTTTTTATTTTCTTCCTCACCGTTTGAAAGCTCTTTTATTTTCTTTTCAAGCTCTTTGCAGTCGTCTTCAATATCTGAAAGTCTTGTCTTTTTATTATCAAGCTCTGCATCAAGTCTTTCGGCTTCCCGGTTTTTCTCTGAAATATCACTGTCTATTCTTCCTGAAAGCTCAATAAGCTCCCTGAGCTTTTCAGTGGATTCATTAAATCTGCTTCTGGCAGCATCCAGCTTTTCCTGCTGGCTGCGCAGCCTTTCTTCAAGCTCCTCCAGCTGGTTTCCGCTGAGTCCTTCAAGCTCCCTGTGCAGACTCTCACATTGCTGCTCCAGCTGCTGAGCCTTTCTGGCGCTTTCCTCATGCTCAGCCATTTTAGCTTCAAGCTCCCTTTGCTTTCTGGAAAGCTCCTCGATAAGCTGTGCATCACTTTCTATATCGCTGCAAATGCTTTCAAGCTCTCCGCTGAGCTTATCAAAGCGTTTTTTCCTGTCCTGTGCAGTTCCAAGCTCCTGGGCCTTTGTTTTATTTATCTGCAGCAGCATACGTCCCGTTGCCGACATTGCGGTTAATGTACCCCTGATATCCCCGATTTCCAGCCTGTCAGCAGAACCGCCGGAAACGCTTTGTGCATCTGCAAGGACATCAGTAATCAGCCCCATAACATCCTCTATGGTAAGCTGCTGTCTGTGTTCAAGTGAACGGAGCGTTCTGCCTGTTCTTTGAAAATCCATCAGTCCTCACCTCGTGAATTCAATGCTACTACATCAAACATTGTCTTGATCGTTGACAGCTTTACGCTTTTTACAGGCTTTTCACTTCTGCAGCCGGTTTCCCAGTTATAATCATATACATGAATAGTTATTTTATCAGTTGCATCAACAGAAAAACCCACTGCCGCCATCATATAATTATTGCTCACAACATTCTTAAGCTTTTCAGCAAGCTCTGTTCTGGGATGTGCACCGAAAGCAAGCTCCTCATTATCGCTGAAATTAACAAGAAATTTATCAAGATTGCCTGAGGGCGTAAAATAGGGTATATCATTTCCCTTTGAATCCAGTGTATGATATATCCTGTCATATTCAAGGTCCTGCCTGTATTTTATAGCATAATGCTTTGCAAGTGCATTATCAGAACGATATGCATATATGCCTATGGAGAAATTTGCAGTTCTGCGGATACTGATAAGCTCATCAGCAAGAAGCGCTGCTCCCAGGGAGATTGCTCTTTCCCTGTCTTCGCCGTTGACGATAATACCCTCGGTCCTTTCGTCCTTTGTGCTTATGCTGAACATATCGCAAATCTGCTTTTTAACAAGATAGAAATTACCAAAGCCGCCCACAATACCTATTTTGAAATTATCCTCATAGGTATCAACGCCCTCAGTCACCTTTTCAAGCTTTTCCTTCAGCACATCATAGATTATTTCATTATATACATCATTCAGGTGCTTATAGGTAACTATAACGCTTTCGCCCTTATAGAAAAGCTCCACAAGCTCTTCATCCTCAAGAGCATCGGGGGTATATTCCAGTTCCCTGAAAATATCCTCTATCGTTTCGCTGTCGCTCATAAGAGTTTCCTCAAGCTCGTCAACAGCCTTCAGATAATCCCCGTCAAATCCCACCTCTTCCAATCCTTCAAAGGCTTCGCTGTCTAGGATAGCCCTTTCGACTACCTTTTCCATATATTTAATACCGGCGCTGCCGATTTCTCTGTCTGTATTTTCTCCGGCTCCGTCACGCTTTTCCACCTTTACTTCCATGGAATCACCGTTTGACGATACCTTTGTAAGGGTGATATCAAGCGTACCTCCGCCGTAATCTATAAGAAGCACTCTGCCGTCAAAATTTTCATTTCTGATCTGCTTGTAATTATATGCAAAAAATGCGCTGGCGCTTGCCGGCTCACTTACAACAGACGCTTCCTCAACAAAATCGAAGGAGCTGCATATTCTGTGAAGTGCTGCCCTTCCGTCGAAGGTATTGAAGCTTTGTCCCCATACCTCCGGCACACCCACCACCAGCTTGCCTATCCTGTCATCTCCAAGCTTGCCGAGTGCGCTTTTGAGCACCTTTTCCAGATAGATTGTAGCTATCTTCTCGGGAGTATTCACATCATCGTAGAATCTTTCCCTGAGGTTTTCCTCACTCATCTGCTCATTCAGAAGCATTTTGAATGCCTTATATATGATTATATTTTTATTTCCGGTAAGGTTCTTTGCTGCCTTACCGAATTTATATTCGTTTCTTCTCGGGTTATAAGACACCACAGAAGGAATATACGGGCTTATATTGTCAATGCTTATAGCCTCGGGAGTTTTTCTGTCGCTGCGGTAATGTGATACCAGAGTGTATGTACTTCCGAAATCTATGCCTAAATTTACCATTTGTTATTCTCCTCATAATATGCGGGTAATACTTTCAAACAGGGGATTCACCCCTTGTTTTTCAGTTATAAAGCCGTATTTCAGGTTCCTTTTCCTTCTCAAGATTTCTGAGATTATTGGATTCATATTTCATTTCTGAAATCACAGACCTTGCATTCGCCTGTGTTATTGGTGAAGAAAGCATATTTTCACCGTGTTCTATAGTTCTTTCAAGATTTTTGATAAATTCATCCGTTTTCGCCAGATATTGTCTTGTGCTTTCAGCAGAGGCGTTATCGCCGTTATCAAGCTGCTGTTTAAGTCTTTCCTCAAAGGCTGCCCTGGAGCTTTTTGCCCTGGACAGTTTTTCTGCAAGGTACATTATATTTTTATAAAAATCGAAGCTTATATCCATCGCCGTCACTGCCTCATCCCTCAGGGAAGCTGACGAGCGGAAGTAATTGAAATAATAGGCAAGACCCCTGAGCATTGTATCCACAAGGCTCAGATCTGTATTTTCGCTCAGTTCATCACTGATGCTTTTGCAGGTAATCTCTATTATTTTTTTCCGGAAGCTTGAAGCGCTGAAGCTTACAGCATAATCGGCGCAGGGCTTGCTGAGTATACCGATAGCCCTGTCCAGCTCCGGACTGCACTGTCCCTGACGGGAAATGCATATCCTCTTTATCCTCTTGAGCATCTCTATTTCTTCCGAATTATCACCGCTGCCGATCATGAAATTGCTGTTTTCGGGATCTGTATGATCGGTATACAGACTGCACAGATATTTATACGGATCCTCCTGAACTGCAAATTCCTTTGCAGCACGCATACAGGCATCTCTTGCAGCCCTGCTGTTCCTGAGCACCTCTTCCACATCACTGAGGGATCTTTTCGGATTTTCAGGAAGTGAAAGGCTGTTATTATTTCTGTATTCGCTGGAATTGTAATAAGCATATATCACAGCTGCCAGTGAATTGATATTTTTTATGCTCATTTCGTCCATATATCCGCTGTGTATCGCAAAGCTGAATACCATTCTGCGAATATGCTCATATGTCAGCAGATCATAGAACACAGCCTTATCGCCCATATAGCCTTTCAGCTCATCGTATATATAGAAATTCCCGGACATTTCAAAAAGCGACTGGAAATAGTCCTGAAGCTCAGGAAAAAGCTGTGCATCAGAAAAAATATTTCCTCTTACAGCCGTTTCAGCCGTAGGTCTGAAAAAGCGCAGACTTTCACCGGCATATCTTGATGATGTTATCACAACGATATGCCTGTTATTTTCCTGATAATTTCTTGAATTGATTTTTCTCAGCTCATCCATGATCTCCGGATGATCCATAATAAGGTCAAACACGCCTATAGGCATTATGACCGCTACACGGCTTTTTCTTTTCATAAGGGCGGTCAGGTCAGAAAGAGCATCGCCCAGCTGAGGCTGTTCCAGACGAAGGGATCTTCTTCCGCTTCTCATTCTCTCCTCGTTTTCATATCCGGCAGAGCTGTTGTTTTTCCTTCCGGAAAAGAAGGAGCCAAGAAAGCCTCCGGTATTTTTTTCCTCAAGGGCCTTTGAGCTTATGTTGTCATAGCAGGTAAGAACACAATCAGTATGCTCTCCGCCGGAAAAGCCGTAGACATAATTATATTTCATGGAGATAAGCTTATTATACAGATAAAAACCGAGTCTTGTTTTTATATAGCTGTCAGTATAGAAGGTGTCGTCATCATTTGAAAAAAACAAATGAAACAGCCCCTTTGACGCATCAAACATCTGCATTTTTACAACTCATCTCCTGTTCTCGTCATATTACTATCTGAGGATAAGCATTACTTTATTCCGTCCGGATTCTTCTTCTGGAAATTCCATGTATCCTCACACATTTTTTCAATATCATATTCAGCCGACCAGCCAAGCTCACGGTTAGCCTTTGAAGCGTCTGCATAGAATGCCGGCAGATCTCCGGCTCTTCTGTCACCGATAACATAATTAAGCGGACTTCCGCTTACCTTTTCAAACGCCCTGATAATATCAAGAACGCTGTAGCCTTTGCCGTTTCCTATATTATATGCCTCTATACCTGTGCTGTCCGTTATCTTTCTTACAGCGCAGAGGTGTGCCTTTGCAAGATCCACAACATGGATATAATCACGTATACAGGTACCGTCCTTTGTATCATAATCTCCGCCGAACACAGTAAGCTTTTCAAGCTTTCCGATAGCCACCCTTGAAATATAGGGCATAAGATTATTGGGTATACCGTTGGGATCCTCACCGATAAGACCGCTTTCATGTGCGCCAATGGGGTTAAAATATCTTAGAAGGGATATACTCCATGAATTATCCGCATTATACACATCACCGAGTATCTGCTCGATAAAATGCTTTGTTCTTCCGTATGGATTGCTTACATCCCCTGTAACCATATCCTCTTTATAGGGGATAGGATTATTTCCGTAAACTGTTGCAGACGAACTGAAAACTATCTTTTTGCATCCGGCATTTTCCATTGCCTCAAAAAGAGTAACACTGCCTGAAATATTGTTATCATAATAAAGAAGGGGAAGCTTTGAGGATTCGCCCACAGCCTTTAGTCCGGCAAAATGAATTACTGCTTCTGGCTTATCTTCTGCGAATATCTTATCCAGACCCTCTCTGTCACGGATATCGCAGTCATAATATTTAAGCTTTTTGCCTGTTATTTTTTCAACTCTGTCAAGCACTGCAGGAACGCTGTTATAAAAGTTATCCACAACTACAACATCATAACCTGCATTCAAAAGCTCCACACAGGTATGGCTGCCGATATATCCTGCTCCGCCAGTAACCAAAATTGTCATATTATATCTCCTGTCCGCCAAAAGGCTAATATTATTAAAATGTCTATCCATCACGGATGTATACACATTACTATTATAAATCCCATTCCCCCCTCTTGTCAACACCGCCGCCAGCGTGACGCCCGGCGTGGCGCCGGACTTGCAAAGCTATGGTACCGCTCTGCAAACAACAGCTCCGCAATCTTAATACCCTCTGTCATTTCAAAAAAGTGAACAGTATAAAAATTTCGCCCAGGCTTTTGAGTAAAAAGCCTGGGCGATCATTAACTCACATGTCGGGCAGCATATATCTTGCAATTGCCAGTCGCTGACAATCGTTCACCAGATTCTCAATATGTGAAACAACCTTCTGCGGAGTATCTCTCATTCCCTTGCTTACCCATGAAACAATCGTTCCGGTCATTCCGTAGGAAAAGAATTCAGCAATAAAGCGTTTGTCATCATCCTCAATAACATAATTGCCCGAAACATTATCAATTACCGAGCAGAAAACATTTGTGCTTTCCCTATGCATATATTCCCTGAATTCCTCGCTGTAGGAGGTTTTCAGCGCATTTGAATAGAACCTTGAATTATTGTAGATAAGCTCAAGCATAACGCAGAGCTTTTTGCTCCAGTTATCAAAGCTCAGACCGTCAATAAAAGGTGCAATTGCTTCATTGTAGAATATCCAGTTCAAAAGCTCATATTTATCACGAAAATGGTAATAGAAGGTCTGGCGGTTTAATCCGCATTCACCTGTGATATCGGAAATGGTGATTTTCTCGAAGGCTTTCCTTTCCATAAGCTTTCTGAAGCCGTCAGCTATAGAAAGCTTTGTCGCTGCCGAATCAGTCATCATATCCTAATTCACCTCACAAATAAACCGGCATTATTTTGACAGAAGCATACGGTCATTATCAAGCTCCTCGCCGCTGACCATAGTAAACTTTTCAAGCAGATCAGCCTTTTTGAGCTTTTTCTTTTCTTCTCCGGAAACATCGAATATTATTTTTCCGTTATTCATCATAATCAGCCTGTTGCCGTGTGCAATAGCGTCCTTCATATTATGTGTTACCATCAGGGCAGTAAGCTTGTTATCTGCGATAATCTTATCGCTCAGCTCAAGCACCTTTGCTGCTGTTTTCGGATCCAGCGCTGCGGTATGCTCATCAAGAAGAAGAATCTGGGGTTTTTTAATAGCAGCCATAAGCAGTGTGATTGCCTGACGCTGACCGCCGGAAAGCAATCCTACCTTGCTTGTCATTCTGTCCTCAAGTCCCAGGTCAAACTGTTTGAGCATTTCATAATATTTTTCATGCTCTGCACTTGTTACGCCCCAGCCCAGAGAACGCTTTTTTCCTCTTCTTGCCGCAAGAGCAAGGTTTTCAATGATCTCCATATCGGCAACAGTACCCATCATAGGATCCTGGAAAACTCTGCCTATACTTTTTGCTCTTTTATATTCCGGCTGACCTGTAATATCCTCATCACCCAGGAGTATCTTGCCTGCATCCACAGGCCACACTCCGCAGATTGCATTGAGCATTGTGGATTTTCCCGCGCCGTTACCTCCGATAACGGTGCAGAAATCGCCCTCATTAAGCTTGAGTTCAAGTCCGTCAAGTGCCACCTTTTCATTTACTGTACCTTTGTTGAAGGTTTTGCGTACATTAATTAACTCAAGCATTATCAGCAGCCTCCCGTTCATCATTTTTCTTATTCATTTTGACAACTCTCTTAAAGGAGGTTTTGCTCTTATTTCTCAGATATGGGATAGCAAGGAATATAGCAACGATTATTGCTGTAAAGAGCTTCAGATCCTCCGGCGGCATCTTGAGCCAGAGAACAACACCCATTACCAGATAATAAAGTATTCCGCCGATAACAACGAAAATAAGTCTTACAATAAAGTTGAAATGCTTCTTGAAAAGAGCCTCGCCGATTACCTGACCGATAATTACAGCAGCAAGGCCAATAACGATAGCGCCTCGTCCCATGTTAACATCAGCAAAGCCCTGATACTGAGCGATAAGGCTGCCTGCTGTTGCAACAACTGCATTTGAAAGAGCAAGAGCTATTACCTTATCCAGGTTAATATTGATACCCTGAGCTGCTGCCATTTTCGGGTTTGCGCCTGTAGCTCTGATAGCGGAGCCCTGCTCTGTTCCGAAATACCAGTACATAACAGCCATAATTATAATAGCAACAACAGCTGCTACGATAATAGCCATATATACGTCACGCATTGAAATAAGAAGACCTGCAATATTCAGGTTTTCGCTGTTGAAGGAAAATACCATGCCGTAATTATCCATTTTTATAGGCAGGTTTGAAAACTTGTTCATTATATGCAGGTTGATCGGGTAAAGAGCAATCTGGCTGAGGATACCCGAAAGGATATCAGGTATACCAAAGACTGTATGAAGCAGACCTGTTACAAGTCCGGCAACAAGTCCGGCGAAAAATGCAACCACCATTGCTACCCATATTGAAGCCCCGTTCATAAGCATTACAGCAGTAACCGCACCGCCTGTGGCAAAACTTCCGTCAACCGTAAGATCCGCAAAATTGAGTATTCTGAAGGTAATATAAACGCCCAGCGCCATAATTCCCCAGAGAATACCCTGAGCTATATTTCCGGGCAGTGACTGCACGAATACAGCAGGATCAAGAGAGCCGAAATATTCTAAGATTCCATCCATTTTTTTAACACCAACCAATTCTTTATAAACCAAGATCTGCCTGCAAATGCAAGTATTGATAATACGCAATTTGCTTCACCCCTTTTTTATCAGGGGTGAAGCAGATCATTATTGCCTCATTATAAGGACTTTTATTATCAGGCGTCAGCCTTTATCTCCTCGTATTCGTCAGGAATTGTGATACCGAGAGCCTTAGCTCTTTCTGCCATGCACTTCTTTGTGAATGTGGGAGAATACTTGATATCCATTTCGCCGGGCTTTTTGCCGTTTACGAGAATCTCGTAAGCCATTTCACCGGTTGCAACACCGAGGTCATAATAGCTGATTGAAAGAGTTGCGATACCGCAGCCCTTGCAGATGTTTTCCTCACCTGCGATAATCGGCTTCTTTGCAGGAGATGCAACAGTATCAATAAGCTCTGCGTTTGAAGCTGCTACGTTATCTGTGGGGATATAGATAACATCAGATTCGTTGCAGGCTGTTGTTGTTACCTGAGCAACATCGTTTGAGTCTGTGAATGTATATTCCTTAACCTCATAGCCAAGCTCTGTAAAGGTCTTTGTAATCTCTGTAGCCTGATACTTTGAGTTAGCCTCAGCTGAGCAGTAAAGAATACCCACCTTCTTTGCATCCGGAATAAGCTCCTTTACGATATTAGCCTGTTCTGCAAGGGGAGCAAGGTCAGAAGTACCTGTTACATTTGTACCTGTCTTACCTGTCCAGTCCTTGGCATCAAGTGCGCTTGCATAGTCTGTGATTGATGTAGCTACTACAGGAATTTCTGCTGTAGCTGTTGAAGCTGCCTGAAGTGCAGGTGTTGCATTAGCCATAATGAGGTCACAGTTTGAAGATACAAACTGGTTGCAGATTGTTGCACAGGTTGTTGAATCGCCCTGAGCGTTCTGCTCGTCAAATTTGATATGATCCTCACCGACAAGCTCTGTAAGCTTATCTCTGAAGCCCTTTGTTGCTGCGTCAAGAGCATCATGCTGTACCAGCTGGCAGATACCCACATTGAATACCTTGCCGTCTTCTACCTTAGCTGCCTCTGAGTTGTCGTCAGACTTTGATTCGTCATCAGCTGTTGATGCAGTGCTGTCAGCTGTTGATGC
>ONDB01000085.1 GCA_900316485.1 uncultured Eubacteriales bacterium | reverse complement strand
TATTTGCGATCCGGTATTGGCATTTGACGAAATCATGGAGGAGATTGAAATATGGAGGTATCTGAAGCCTGAAGGGTATAAAGAACCTGGAAGACCCGGATATAATAGAGTCAACATGCTGAAAACGATCTTGTTTAGCTTTAGGGACACAGGATATGCATCACTGAGAGAAATAGAGGACAGGTGCAGGGTCAATCTGAGATATATGTATCTGATGGATTATGAAACGCCGAGTTACAAAACATTCGGAAATTTCATAAATGAAGAACTCAGCGATAGCATCGAAGAAATATTCAAAGCTGTAAACAACTATATTTTTGAAAAAGAAGGTGTTGATTTACAGCATATTTATATTGATGGATCAAAATTCGAGGCAAATGCGAATAAATACACATATGTCTGGAAAAAAGGAACTGAAAAATCAAGATACCGCCTGTACGAAAAAATAACTAAGCTTTTGGAAGAATTAAACGCTGAACTATCATTTAACGGCATGAAAATCGAAACAAATACGGAATACACACCGGAACAGTTAGAATTGATAACTGCTTCCTATGCAAATGTTACCAAGCTTGACCCTGCCAAATTTGTACACGGCAGAGGAAGCCGAAAAACACCTGCCCAACGTCATTATGAAAAGCTGGCGTATTATACATCAAAGCTGAAAGAATATGTACAAAAGATAAACACCTGCGGATCGGACAGAAACAGCTATTCAAAAACCGATACAGATGCAACATTTATGCGGATGAAGAAGGATCATATTGGTAACGATCAGCTCCTTCCGGCATACAATATTCAGATAGCCGTAGCAGATGAGTATATTGCAGTGATAAAGGCTTTGCAGTATCGTTCTGATATGGACTGTTTTATTCCTTTGATGGAGAATTTCCGCAGGCTTTACGGCTTTTATCCGAAATATCCTGTTGCCGATGCCGGCTACGGTTCTTTCAACAATTATATTTATTGTCAGGAAAAGGGCATGGAAAAATATATGAAATTCACGATGTACAAAAAGGTTACGACTGATAAAAAATATCGTGATAACCCTTTCAGGGCAGTTAATTTCAAAACTGATGAAACCGGTGATCTGATATGTCCCAATAACAGGAAATTCAAATTTTCTCACCGCAAACTGATAAAAGGGAACAAATACGGACGGCAGGAAGAAATATACGAATGTGAAGACTGCTCAGGATGTCCTTATGCTGAGCAATGCAAAAAGACGGATAAAAATCGTACAATTAAACTGAATCAAGAGCTTACGAAAATGCACGAAGAAGTTTTAAACAACCTCGAAAGCATTCACGGCGCATTGCTCAGAATGAACCGCTCCATCCAAGCTGAGGGTACTTTTGGGATCATCAAATATGACCGTTGGTACAAGAGAACCGTCCGAAGAGGGCTTGATTCTGTACGGTTGGAGCTTTTTCTGATTTCAATAGGACATAATCTTTACAAATTCTACAACAAACATTATAGATTGAACGAAGCTGCATAGAATAATTCTGCTTTAAAAACGGATTTCTATGGGGTAAGGGGCTTTATGCCCTTTTTTTGTTTTCGGGAAAAGTTTTCAACAAATTTTTAAGGGCTGTGAAGATTTGATGATGGTTTCATCATTTCTTCACAGCCCCTTTTGACTCACCAAAGCAGAAATGCTAAAGAAGTATATCTCAAGGCATTAAAGTTGAACAGCGTATTCTTTTTTATCCGCCAGCAGCGTAGATGTCAGCTTCACGGATTCAGGTAATAGTAAACTGTAAGTACCGGAGCCTGATACCGCAATATAACTTAAACCCGCTTTGGCGCCGCCAAATCGAACCACCTTTTTCCCTTTTCACAATGCAAAACAGCCCGGCAGAATGCTCTGGGCACTGCGCGGGCTGTTTTTTTCGGAGTTATTTTACTTCGGCATTGAAAGTTTTCATTATTCTCTGTGAGAACTCTGCAAAGGACATATTCTGTCTGTCGCTTGAGGAATATTTTCCGTCAAGACTGAATTTGAACTGCTGCTTCTGGTTTGCAAAATATACTGAGGGGTTGACAACTCCCTGATAATTATTTCTTGCAAGCTCGTAATATACATTGAAATTGTTTTCATTCATTATACCTGAGCCTGCGATACGCTTGAGGGCTGCGGTATATTCATTTCTGATATAGCCGTTTGAACGCACTATTCCCAGATTTATCATCGGGTTTGCCTGGGAATGACCTGCGCCGCACGCTCTGTCGGAATACGGCGACGGCTTTGTCATACCTGTGCCGTCGGGGTTATAACCGTATGTAAGACCCATGGTTCTGTCATTATCGTAGGGAATGAAGATCGCTTTGCCGTTATCCTTGCGGAAATAGACATAATGGTTATTATAATTATTCCTCATATCATCCGGATCGCCTGCAAAATAGCTTGCCGCAAGGAAGTTTGCCAGATAATCCGTATCAATTACGCTTGCATAGCTGTTTTTGTCGGGATTTGAGGCAAGCACTCTCAGCAGATTTGAAAGCGATGAATGATTGGAGCTTTTTTCGTTTGTCTTGAGGTTGTAGTTGAACTTTGCGCCGGTGTCCTTATCGTCAACGCCGAAGCTTACCTGATTGCGGACATAATTGCAGGGGCTGCGTGTCCAGCCGCATTTATAGAGATCTCCGCCAAGAGCTGATGCCGGAAGGTTCTTTTCAAGGAATATCTCATCCACCGGCTCATAGATCCTCATAACGCCGTGATTATTGCCGTTCACAACAACATTTGCAAGTCCGATATTCTGCACCAGCACTCCGTTTTCACGGAACATCTTTGCTGCGTATATTTCTCTTACATATGTATCGTCATAGCAGTTATTCCATTTGAGATCCATCTTTTTAAGAGTTGCAAAGCGGCGGTTCTTTCTTGCTTTTCTTTCCTCCTTGCTTGCCCAGACCTTTGCTTCGCTGCCGTAATAATCGGTATTGTCAAAGGTCTCATTGAAGCTGAGCTTATAATGGGAAAGATTCAGATTTCCGCTGCTGTCATATACAGGCGCAAGCCACATATTGCCCTTTAGTCTTATGCCTACCTCATCCATTGAGAAGCGCTGTCCGTTCACCCAGATGGTAAGGGAAGCCTTACGGTAAATGGGCGACTTTGAATCAATATTCTTATACTTCTGATAATCCGCCTGCAGCTTATTCATTTCAGCCTGGGGTACCGTCAGCTCTACCTTTATATTATTTGCAACATTCCACAGGCAGTTATAAAGACTTATATCTCCGACAGAATCGTTATTTGTAGGAGCCGGCTGGGGTGTTGATGAGCCCTGGCTTGACTGTGAGCTGCCGGAGCCGCCCTGAGAGGGCTTGCTGGTCTGCTGTGAGGGCTTTGAGTTTTGAGACGGTTTGCTCCCTGACTGGCTGGTCTGTGTATTTCCGCCGGAGGACGGCTTGCTCGAGGATGTGGACGAGCCTGAGTTCTGGCTGCCGGACTGGGAATTGCCTCCGTTTGAGGACGGGGTGTTATGATGTGTATTGGTCTGAGTGGTGGTATTGCCTGTTCCGGGAGCCGTACTGGTACGGGATGCGCCGGAGCTCTGATCTCCTGATGCTGTGGAAGCGCCTGAGCTGCGGGAGGAAGAGCTGCTCTGAGCGCCGGAGGACTGAGCTGCGCTCTGCTGAGCGGAGGCTGCATTTTCACTTTCTGCGGATGAGGGAGCGTCCTCTGAAACGGAAGCCTCCTCAGATGAAGTCTCTCCTGTGCTTTCAGCCGCAGCGGTTCCGGATGATGCGCTGTCCTTCGATAATTCCTGAGAATTGCCGCCGCAGGCTGAGCATACGCCGGCGATGAGAATAATTGCTAAAATCAATGATAGTTTTCTTTTGAACAATGTTTTCACCTCGTGATCTTTTCACTTTGCTTCGGGAAATACATAGCAAGCTGTATTCCATGGTAGATTTCTTAAATAATTCATTATCCGCTGCATCTGCGGGCTGTACTTTATGCATGATATTTTCTATCACGGCATTTTTATTTGATTATAATGCAGCATATACAGGCTTGTCAATCTTTCTTTGGCTTATAATAATAACACAAACCGATTATTGTGAGCGAATGGTTAATTTTTGTTAGGCATAATAACCATTAATCAACAGTTGAAATTGTGCTTTCTGATAAAAATAAAATATTTTATAAATTCACTTTTATTAATTTATACTATATGTTATAATGTAACCAGTAATTTTTTGTATTGGAGGCATAAAATATGTATTATTTAGGTATTGATTTAGGCGGTACTAATATTGTTGCCGGTGTTGTTGATGACGACGGCAAGATCATTGTAAAAGCTAACTGCAAGACCTCTCAGCCGTGTACAATGGAAGGCATTTCTGACGATATGGCATTTGTTGCTCGCGAAGCTATGCAGAAAGCCAATATCACTGAAGCTGACCTGCATTACATAGGTATCGGCGCTCCCGGTGCTGTTAACAGTGAAACAGGCGTTATTGAGTTTGCTAACAACTTCAATTTCCATAACTGGGAGATCGTCAAGATGATGGAGGAGCGTCTCGGCATGAAGGTATATGTTGAGAATGACGCTAATGCAGCAGCTTACGGTGAGTACTGTGTCGGCGCAGCAAAGGACGCTAACGATGCTGTTATGATCACTCTCGGCACAGGTGTCGGCGGCGGTATCATCGTTGACGGTATGATCTACAGCGGCTCCAACTATGCAGGCGCTGAGGTGGGACACACTGTTATCCAGCACAACGGACGTCTCTGCACCTGCGGCAGAAGAGGCTGCTGGGAGGCATATTCATCCGCTACCGGTCTTATCAATATGACAAAGGAGGCTTGCTCCATCCAGCAGGCTCCGAACTATCTGCTTTACAAGATGATCGACGGCGATCTCAGCAAGATCGAAGGCAAAACTGCTTTTGACGCTGCTCAGCAGGGCTGTCCCCTTGCAAAGTCAGTAATTGATATGTATATTGATTATCTTGGCTGCGGTCTTGTAAATATCATCAATGTATTCCAGCCCGAGATCCTCTGCATCGGCGGCGGTATCAGCAGACAGGGCGATTATCTGCTCCAGCCGGTCATGAAGATCATCGAGCGTGACAGATACACAAAGCACAACAAGAGACAGACAAAGGTTTGCATCGCAGAGCTTGGCAACGATGCCGGCATCATCGGCGCAGCATTCCTTGGCAAATGATCTTATCAAGCTGAAAATAAAAACGAACCCGGCGGTTTTTCTGCCGGGCTTTTTGTTATACACCTGAATCTGTGAAACAATCACGAGCATTGCCGTGCCGATTATCCGCGCGATGGACAGAAAGCAGAAATTCGATGAACCTACCCACGTGGAGCGAACCGGGGGAGATAAGGAAAGAGGATTTCAAAAGGGGAGACCGGCGTGCCGCCGGAGTCACACTTGTCTTAACGTATGTTGTTGAAATACTGAACATTCCCAATCAGCTTAGTATACTCTGATTTCAAACAAATAGGGGGCGCAGCCCACCTCTTGTGGTTCTCCTCTTTTGTCCG
>ONDB01000035.1 GCA_900316485.1 uncultured Eubacteriales bacterium | reverse complement strand
GCTCAGGCTGCTCCGCCTTTACAGACTCCGGCTGCGATTCTGCAACCGCTTCATCTGTAAAGTATTTAGACTGTACATTAGTTACAGCTTCCATCACATCAGGTTCCGGAATCGTATCCTTTACAGATTCAACTGTCATAGGCTCTGGCTTAGTCTCCTTGGAAGCATCAGCAGAATTGCTGACATTATCAGCCTTGCTCTCAGAAACAGCCTTTGCAGTTATCTCTGCGCCCTTTACTGCCGCAGCAGCAACAACACCTGCACCTATTACAGCCGCACCAGCGGTTGCTGCCTGTCCGGCAGCATTTGCAGTGCCTATAGCCGCAGCTGCATCAACAACACTTTCTGTTCCCTTTGCAGCGACTGCATTGACAGCAGCATTGCTCTTATTCTTCTTCTTTTTCTTTTTCCTGCGACCCTCTTTCTTCTTCGGCTCGCTTTGTGAAGCTTCTGTCGCAGTGGGGGTCTTTTCCGGTTTCACCGGAGTTTTATCTTCTTCGGCAGACTTGGCTTCCTGTTTAGCTGTCTCCTCAGGTTCCTGAGGTTCAGCGCTGCCGTCCTTTGCCTCTTCATGGGCTTTATCCAACTTTGCCTTCTCTTCAGCAGCTTTAAGCTCTGCACTGCCGTCCTTTATTTCAACTGCTTCAGGCTTTCCGCCTATACCGTTGAACGAATTGATAACGATATTTCCGTCCTTGCCCTTTTCTATGCCTATCTCAACCCTATTTGTCATTTTGGGCGAACGGAATATCTCCTTTACACCCGTTTCTGGCTCTTCGGCAGGCTCAGCCTTTACATCTGATGTTTTTTGATTCTCTGAAACATCGGAGAAAAATTCCTCCATTTCAGCTGTCTCAGTCTGTGGCTCCTCTGATTCCTCGGGCAGATGATTCTTGAGCTTATTCCTTATCTTATCAATAAAGCTCATTGTGCTTGCTTTATTCTTTTCAGGCTCAATTGCAGCAGTTTCGTATATGCTGTCGGTTTCGCCTGCGTCAAATATTTTATTCTTTACTTTATCGAAAAATGACTGCTTTTCAGTTTCACTGCTGTCCTTTTCAGTTGGCTCAGTCACAGTTATTTCCTCCTTTGGCTGCTCCTTCTTCTGAGGCTTTTTCGCCGGTGACGGCGGCTTGAGGAAATCCTCTTTCTTGTCTTTTTCAATATGCTCTGTGGGCTCTTCGCTTTCCTCAGGAGCACTTATTAATTCATCTTCATTGTTATCTTTTTCTGCTTCCTCGTGCTTAACCTGACTTGCGTCATCATCCGGAATATCAGCTTTATTATCCTGAGGAATATCGGTCTCATTCTCGCCAGAGACTGCATCCTCTTGCGGAAGTTCTGCTTTTACTTCCTCTGTTGCTTCGACAGGAGCTTCAACTGTTATGTCATTCTCAGCAGGAGTATCCGAACCAGTTTTTTCTTCCTCTGGTGTTACGTCAGATTTTTCCGCTGCTGCTTCCGTCTGTTTGTCCTGGGCAGCAAAAGACATATTTTCGGGATTCGTTTCAACCTCTGCGGAAGCTTCATCAGCTGTTTTTTCTTTCGGTGTGATAACAGGAGCATCTGAAACCGATTCTGTTGCTTCTTCATCAGACTCAGGGCCATTAACAGCAGCCGCTGTATCATTTTCAGAAGCTGTTACAATCGGTGTTTCATCTACTACAGGTAATTCTGCAGCCGACTCTTGAATTTCTTCTTCAGGTGTCACTACAGGAGTTTCATTTACTGCCGGTATTTCCGCTGTGACTTCAGAGGATTCTTCTTCAGGTCTTACGGAAGGAGTTTCATCAACTGTTTCATTTTTCGTCGGTGTTACGGCTGTCGGCTCAGGGACTTCTTCCACCTTCGGTTCAAGTCCTGTGAGGACAACTGCAGAATCAGAAAGCTCAATACTGTCGGATACACCATCCTCGGAAGAGAAGAAATCATCCAGACTGTTATTTTCATCGGCAGACTCAACCTCGTTCTGGATATCTGTCACGATAATCTCATCTGAGGAATCTGCTGAATAAAGGGACTGGTTTTTCTGTTCCGGTTCTTCCTCAGGGGATGAAACCTTTTCTGCTTCCTTATCTTCCGTCTTTGCCTCTGGCTTTTCAGCTTCGGTATCCTGTTTTTCAGGAATAACAGTTTTTTCCTCATCACGGGGGATATTGACCCTGGGATTAACTATTTTAAGCTTCATTTCCGACTGAGGCATTTCTTCATCAAGAAGTGCTATATTAGGATCTTTAACATGGTCATTTTCCTGCTTAATCAGAGATGGATCATTTTCCGGCCTGAGATTTCTTGCTGTTATCATCGGGGCAATATTAAGCTCTCCTACAGGCTTTACCTCTGCATTATCAGCAGTTGATGCTGTAGTATATGCACCAGCAGGACGTACCTTTCCGAAACGCTTTTCAAATTGTGAAAGTTCTTTTTTCTCCGGTTCAGACTTGGGAGCTTCAGGTCTTGAAGGTGCTTCATTTACAGCCGGAGCGGTATTTGTCCTGTTTTTACCAAAGCGTCTTTCATATTCTGAAACAGGCTTTTCTGGCTCTTTCTTCTCAAACACAGATTCGCCTATCTGCTGGATATTGGTCTTATGCTTTGGTGTACTTTCTGCAAATACTACTGTATCCTCCTGAACACTTTCTTTTTTCTTATCTGCTGCAAGCTTTGCCTGTTCATTTATTATAGAGAATTTAGCTATTTCTGAAGTAACAGACATTGCAGGCTGAGCAACAGCCTCCGCCTTTCCTACCGGTGTATATGGATTCTTAGGTATGGAAAGCTCTGCTGTCGAATTCAGTTTTCCGTTCTTACTCTGTGAATTGTCTGTTTTCGGCTTGCTTGAGGAATAAAGCTCATTGCTGCCGACCTTTCTGAATATCTGTGTATCGGTTGTTTTCACAAGAGGAATCTCTTCTTCATCATCATCATATTCTTCTTCGTCCTCATCATCGTTATCAGGCTTACCGGACTTGGGAACATATCCCTGTTCGCCTGCCACGGTTTCCTTACGCTTTACTGCTACAACAATTATTCCTACAAGGGCTGCTGCTGCAATAATGGATGCTGCAATAATAAGCAGATATCTTTTATCAAGCTCCTGAATAGTCATTTCATTCAGCTCCGATACAGATGACTCCGAAACAACCGGCTCCTCAACGTCAAAGAATACGCTGCTCATAATCTTATTGAAAAGGGCTCTCTGGTCATTTGTCAGGGGCTGATTCTTTGAACGGAATGTAATAATTATATTTGCGTCATTAATAATCGTATACTGCTGTATGCCATATACATCTGTACCGTCCTCAGCCTTATACTCCATATTGAG
The DNA here is from genome assembly GCA_900316485.1 of uncultured Eubacteriales bacterium. Classification (GTDB taxonomy): domain Bacteria; phylum Bacillota; class Clostridia; order Oscillospirales; family Acutalibacteraceae; genus UBA1213. Next base: position 5,035 of record ONDB01000035.1, on the reverse strand, counting down.
AGTAAGAAAAAGAACATTATTATATTTATTCCTTGCACAGCCTGTAGAATAATCATTCCTCAGAAGAGTATCCATTATCTTCTGTACCTGTTTATCGTCAAGAGTGGAAAGATTTCCTATCTCCTTTGTATCAGAATTCTTGACCATAGTAACGGTGATATCATATGAAAAATCCTTTGCAAATGCCTTTATTGCAGTATCATTCTCTGAAAGACTGTCCTCGGCTTCCTTCTTTGTCATTCCGGCAGCCTTAAGTGCAGGATCATCTGCGGCTATTCCGGGTGTAAGAACATACATATCCTTAGGAATATCTATATACATATCAACATTCTTGATGTTGTATGTTGCATACTGCATTTTATCAATATCTATTTTTGAGGATGTGCTTTCCTGCGCATCGGTTTCTGAACTATCCTGTGCCGTAGTGGTCTTTGGCGCAGTTTCCTGCAAAATATCAGTTTTTTCAGATTGTTCCTCTGTTAATTTACTACTGTCCTGCGCTGATACTTCATCGCTCTGTCCGGAGCTTTGCTGGTCTTCCGGAGCTGCGTATGCAGTTACGGATACTGACAAAAGTATCAATGCAGCAGCTATTGCTACAGCAAGTCTTTTCATTGAACGACCCCCATCTGTATATTTATCTGTGACGAATATTCTGCAGTCTGATAAACTACCATATATAACAAAACACTTCGGTAAACTGCAAACTCAGAAAGCAGAATTATTTTTATATTCAGATCATTATCAAATTGACATATATATTTAATTATACTTTAATAATCACTAAATTACAAGTATATTTTAAGTAAAGTTAATTAAAGTGACAAAAAAATGGGGCTGTCCCATTATTATAACGCATCATACCTCATAATAACACAAAAAGTCGATGAATATTCTGGTTCATCGACTTTTGTTTTTACTTTATTTGTCAAGGAGTTAGTCATTTCGCTTTTTGCATTAATGCCTTGAGGCATCAGAACGATTTTTTCATTAACCAGGCACCCCTTGCCGAGGAATTCAGGCAAGAAGATTCTGCACTCTGCGTAGTACGCCGAAGACGCTGCCCTCAACCTGCAAGGCTTTGAAAAGACTTGAGAAAAACTTTTATAGTCTGAAGCAAAAAATAGCTTACTGTTCAGCTGTAATCTCTGATAATATTGTCAAGTCTTTCTCCTGAATCAAGACGTTCAAGCATTGTTCTGGCTGGATTTGTTCTTTTTTCGATGCGTTCGTACAGACTTTGAAGGTATTTCTCCTCACCGTAGCCTCTTTCCTCAAGACCTTGACTACAAAGGTCAAGAACATTCTTTGCGAGAGAATAAAGGCCGTCTTTATCTATATATGAGGGGATTTCCCGGCATATAAGCTGTCTGCGAAGTTCGGAGGAATTGTATCCTTTATGATAAATAGAGTCGTCCTCAGCTATAAGCTTTTTCAGCTCTTCGGTCTTTCCCATCAGTCCCAGGTGGAATGCTGCTGTTGTCATTACATCGTTTATCGGCTGGCAGCAGATGCTTCGGAATTCAATTGTTCCTCGATAGGTAAGATCCTCAAATTTGAAGGTACGCAGATAGGCAATATCTTCCGGCTCAGGTCTGAATTCAACCGATTTTATCTCACCGTCTTCTGGATATTCTCCTGTCAGCTTGTCTACAGTAAAGTATTCAAGAATATTTACGGGCTTGAAATTAAGATATTTTCCATCTCTTTCTACACAGTATATGGCTGCAGTAGAAATGTAATTAAGCAGGTCATCTACTGTATTTATCTCACAGTCATACATTCCAACATTATGAGGATTAATTCCGTGTGTACTGTTTTCCCACAGCATATCGCGGCAGCAAAGCAGCTCCTCGTTTTCACCCAGAAGAACCGAATTGCTGAAAAGCAGTCCCTTTATTGGTTCGAGCTGATTGAATGTATTTATTACCTCCGGCAGCTTGTCCTTTGTAACGTCCAGCTGTACCTGAGATGCACTGGAAAACATTCCGAACTGAGGGTACTTATGAAAATACATTGGTAGCCATTCATATTTTGAAAAGGATGAAAGATGATGAAAAAGCATCTTATATCTGCCGTTTTCAATGGGAATATTGTAGTTCAGCTTTCTGTTGGGGTTGATTCCCATGCCGGTAAGGGTATAGTTATGCTGTCTGAAATAATTCTGGACAAAATCATAGTATAATCTGAAACGCTGATGTATTGTATCAAGCTGTTTTCCCTTGCCAAAGGAAAATTCCATATTATTGTATGAGCAGTCATAAGAAAAAATATCTCCGGTTTCACGGTCAAGGGCTGAATAAATATGTCCCTGTTCGTCAACACCTACCGGAATGAATTTAAACTCCTTCAGAAAAGCCTTTGTCAGATGATGCACTATTTCAAAATCTACTGCAGTATGATTAAGATTTATTATAGGCATTTCTATCTCGACTCCGATAAATCTGTCTTTTTTGTTTTCAGTCGGTCTGATATAGCGGTCATAAAGACGGTTCATTACTTCTTCTTTTGTCATATTATCACCTACAGATTTGCGAATATCTGATAAAGCAGCTTCATAGATTCTTCGCTTTCAAAATATTCATTGTTGTGGTTTGTTCCTGTTCTGACAACCTTTCCTTTATTAAAAGCCATAAGTCTTGTAAACGGAAGCGGCTGCCATTCTTCATCAGTCAGCATTGTTGTTGATATCATTGTTGTGTTATCCCTTGTCAGATAATAAAGTGTTCCCCGGCAGTTTGTGTGAGCATACAGATATTTTCCGTCCGAAAACAGCAGATTGAGCTTATTATCCTTTGACATTCTGCACATTATGGAATCAAAAAGTTCAAATCTCTCATCAAAGCTGAGTCTGGAGCCCTTTTTATTCTGAGCTTCATTGAGTTTTTCGATGAGATACATAAATATCCTTTCGCTGTCGGTATCACCCTTTTGCTTATGAACATAGCTGTTCAGCGGTGGAAAATCAAATATTGTACCGTTATGTATAAGGGTCCAGCGTCTGCCTGTATTATCCCTGTCTGTAAAAGGATGACTGTTTTTATAATCTACATTACCGATGGTGGCATATCTGATATGGGCAAGCATTGTCCGTGCGCTTATGGGCTGTGAAAGTCTCTCCTTCAGATAATTGCTGTCTGAGGCTCTTATGCTTTCCTTCTCAATAAGTGCGCCGTCAAGAGTTATGCAGGCAAGTCCCCAGCCATGTGGATGATGATTGCTGTGGCTGAAAAAGGTTCTGAGATAATCATTTGCTGTGAAATTGGATTGTGAGGATATTCCGAATATTTCACACATGACCAACACTCCTTTGATACTCTCTTGCAAGCTCCAGGCCTGAATTCATATAATCATCGCCAAATCTCTTACTGATAATCTCTGCATAGCTGCAGCCAGGTTCCGTCTTACCCAGCTGATGTTCAACAGATGAAGAAAAAGCAGGAAAATATTTATCAGCAAAGCATTTTATCTCTGCCAGTATACTTCTTGCTCTCTGGCGTATTTCTTCATTTCCATATACTGCAGCTGCTTTAACGTCCTTTACCGCCTTTATCTGGTCTTTACCGTTGAAGTCCTGAGGCGGCAGCAATATCAGATATATCATAAGGATATGGATAAAACGGATATCCCGGGCAAATATTCCGGTTGGAGAAAGTGGATTGACATCTATTACCCGCAGTTCCAGGTGATTAATTCCCTTTGCAGAAAGAGCTTCAAGACTGTTTTCTCCTCTGGGTTTAAGTCTGACAGGATAATATAGCTCGGATACAGAACGAAGATTTCCGTCGTCTATATAGCGCTGTATGCTTGCAATATAGCTTTTTAAGGAATTATACTCAAGTATAGGCGTAAAATGGTTCCAGTATCCTTTTTCTGAACATCGTATTGATGAATATACATTACTGTCTGTTCCGATTGATGAGTCTGAGACAGGACTTGAAGCCATAAGATATGCAACAAGCCATGCATACTGTATTACTCTTTGTGCAAGAGTAAGATACACACTGTTTTTGAATTCCGTAAAGCTTTCATTATTGACCGAACTGAAGGCTTCTTTCAGAAGCTGTTCAGTAAACGAAAAATTGAGATGTATGCCGGAAAAAAGCATTTTGGTCTTTCCGTATTTTTGCGCAAGATAATGGCGGTATACAGATTTGCTCTGAAGTGTTCCACTATATTCCGCAACAGGAATCTCGTCTTCACGGCTTATTCTTGGCGGATTGGAAAAAGGCCATAGAAGCTCTCCGTTTTCAATTAGCTTGCTGTTTACTCTCCTCTGAAGACTAAGAAGCTGTTCAGTGACCTGTTCCGGATCTGTAAAAACATCTCCTATTAGCTCTATCTGATTCTCACAGAAATCCCTGTCTATATTTTTATCAGCTTCAAAGGGATGAGGAGTCTGGGCAAGACTGCCATCCTGGCTTACCCTAAGACCTTCTCTTTCAATACCAAATTCAGCCTTTGTCAGATAATTATTTATTACTTTGTCTGCAGCGTTGAAAAACATAGAATCAACTCAATTCGTTAATATATTTATCACATAAGTTAGATAGACTTAATAGACTTTAGATATACACAATTACCTACCCTTTTACTATGTTATTATATCACTGAATAATTCTTCTGTCAATAATATAGTCCCGATTTTCTGAAAGTTTTAATTTCCACAAAGTAAAAATATTCTCAGACAAAATCAGCTTTAACAAAGTTTTTAAAGCTCAGATAGCCTTCTGACACCAGGCAATATTTTGACAGTCTTAATTTTTTCATATCCTCTCCTCATACAATAATATGCATATTAAAATACGATTATTCCTGAATAAATAAAGCAGTAAACCTATCTATGTTTTTTGTTTAATCATGGATGTTATCATCAATAAAACTATTGTAGGTCATGATTGCGGCTCGTTGGTTTTATGTTATGTTCCTGTAGTATGATTCTGGGAGCTGGTTTTATTAAATGCTCTTTTCCTTATCTCACCCCTCCACACGGCGGCTTTTTAAACGCTTAGTTCTGGTGCGAAGCGTCAACTGT
>ONDB01000076.1 GCA_900316485.1 uncultured Eubacteriales bacterium | reverse complement strand
GTCAGAATCGGATCTGTTTTATTAATTGCCGGAAAGGATGTTTAAAATGAAAAAAACTATTATCAGACTACTGAAACTGCTGGCTGTCTTCTGTTTTGCATCGGCTGTTTCAATTATTTTCTTTTACAGCAATGATTCACAAGGAATCAAAGCGGATGCAGCCTCAAAAGTTGATCTGAATTACCTGATGAAAAAATATCCTGACGGTAAATACTGGAACCATGTAGGAATGTCCCGTAATAATGCTGACGGATGGACAGATAAACCCTGCAGACATTATCTCGTGGGCGGATGGTACAAACCCGCCGGAACCTGCAATAGTTTTTACGGTATTCAGTGCTGGGGTTTTGTAAACAAGCTTGCAAACGAATGTTACGGCACTAATAATTATTCCCAGTGGCCAAGAACCACTCTGAGCAAACTGAAGCCCGGAGATGCAATTCGTTTTAAAAACAATTCACATTCGATTTTTGTAACCGGTGTTCAGGGAGATATTGTAACATACGGGGAATGCAACAGTGAATACTCCAACTGCAAAATAAGGTGGAATGTCAGAACTACAAAAACACAGATAGCTAAATCCCTGACTGGTGTATATTCGGCCCCTTCTGAACTGACTGTAAACCTTACAAATAACACTGAACTGAAAACAACCACTGTTATGTACGGAAAAAAACTAGAAGTTCAGGGAAACGCATCCGGCGGAGAATCCGGATATCAGTACCAGTTTTCCATTATGAAACCTGGCAGCAAAAGCTATGAAGTAATACAAGAATTCGGTATTTCTGATAAACTCAGCTATATACCTACTCCCAGCGGAAGCCACAAGTTAAAGGTTATCGTAAGGGATAGAAAAGGCAAAACAGACGACAAGATTCTTGGTTTTTCTGTACTAACATACAGATTCATCAATAAATCAACAATAGAAAAAAACAGAGTAAAATATGGTGATCAAATAAAAATTAATCTTGCTGCAACAGGCGGCAGTTTCGGATATAATTTTCGTATAATGGCGATAAAGCCTTCTGCAGCTTCACCAGTAATATTACGAAATTACTGTCCTTACAGCACATACTATTACAAGCCCTGGGAAACAGGCACATACAGAATTTTTATTGATGCAACTGACCGGGAAGGCAGAAGCCAGACTGTGGAATACGACTTTACAGTTACTGCTGACAAACTTGTGAATACTTCGGTCATGGCAGATAATGTAAAAACAGGAGATACTGCTGTATTGATGCTTAGCTCAAAAGGCGGAACAGGACAATACAGGTATTGTATAGAAGTAAAACACCCCTGGAGAAAAGAGTATATTACACTGAGAAGCAGCTACAGTATTGATACTTTCAATTTTCACCCGACGAAAGACGGTGTATATTATTTCAAGGTAACTGTTACTGACCGGCTGGGAAATACAGCACAAAAAAAGTTTAAACTGACGGCAGATTCAGCAGTTAAAAATACAATTCAGTATGAGACAAATCGGACAGCCGATACTGGCTTAAAAGCCTGAAATGGATTATTTATGAAATGTGAAAAGTGACTGCTCCTTTGGGTTTATTTCATTTATTCAGATAATTATACCTTTGCAGTGATCCATTTCATGCTGTATAATTCGTGCTGTAAATCCTGAGAATTTTCCGGTATGACGCTTCATATCCCTGTCATAATATTCTATCTCCACGCTTTCATACCGAAGTGTCTTTCTGGTTCCTTCCAGTGAAAGACAGCCCTCCTCTGATTCATATGTACCGGCAGAATGTGACAGCATTTTCGGATTGAACATTACTATGGGTGCAAGCTGTGTCTGCACTATTATTATATTCTTTCTGATCCCTATCATATTGGCAGCAAGACCTACACAGTTTTCACTGTTCGCCCTGAGCGTATCAATAAGATCATCCGCTGTGCCTGAATCGGATTTCGCTGCCGGAGATGAGCTTTGCCTCAGAAATAATATATCCTTTACAATTTTTCGTTCCATTGTTTATACCTCCATCCCGTCATAGAACTGAATAAATTCAGACTAATCCGGAAATAATACCTTTGTGGTGATGAATATGACATTAATTAAATGCTGCGAAAACTGCGTATATCAGTATGACGGAATGTGCAGTCTGGACAGAGCCGGCAGGGTAACAAACCTTTCAAAAAACGGATGTATGTACCTGCTGCCGGGAAAAGCAGATGAACCGGACGGCTGCTACAAAAACATTGCTGTAAATGACAGAATCAATCCGCAAGAGCAGCCACAGCATCCCTTATGGTACGGACTCCGATAACTCTGATCTGAGCGTCCTCGGGCAGCTTCAGCCCCTTCAGGTTGTGATAAGGCAGAATGCATTTTGTAAATCCGAGTCTGGCTGCTTCTGTCACCCTGAGGGCGGCATGGCTGACTGCTCTTATCTCACCGGTCAGTCCTACCTCTCCGAAAGCAAGAAGATCCTCCGGAACCACTATGTCCTTCAGACTGCTGACCAGTGCAATTGATACTGCAAGATCCGCAGCAGGCTCATCAAGTCTTAATCCGCCAATAACATTTACATATGCATCCAGGCTTGAAAAATAATAACCGCATCGCTTTTCAAGAACTGCAAGAAGCATACTCATGCGGTTATAGTCAAAACCAGTAGACATTCGTCTTGCATTGCCGTAGCCCGAATTTGTTACAAGTCCCTGTATTTCAGCAAGTATCGGTCTGCTGCCCTCCATGGGACAGGCAACGCAGGTACCGCTGACATTTTTCGGTCTGCCTGAAAGCAGCATAAGGGAGGGGTTTTCCACCTCTGAAAGACCGCTGTCCCCCATTCGGAATACTCCTATTTCGTTTGTGGAGCCATAGCGGTTTTTTACTGCCCTTAGTATACGGTATGACATTTGCTTGTCGCCCTCAAAATACAGAACAGCGTCAACTATATGTTCAAGAACCTTTGGTCCTGCTATTGCTCCGTCCTTATTAACATGACCTACAATGATACAGGGAATGTCCACTGCCTTTGATGTACGCATGAGGATGTTTGTACATTCCCTTACCTGAGTGACACTTCCGGGAGATGAGCTCAGCTCCTTGAAATTCATGGTCTGAATAGAATCTATCATTACAAGATCGGGCTTTTCACTTTGTATTCTGTCAGCAACACCTTCAACATCTGTTTCTGTCATAATAAACAGATTATCACAATTAACTCCCAGCCGTGTTGCACGCAGCTTTATCTGGCGCTTGGATTCCTCGCCCGATATATACAGAATCTTCAGTATCTTTCCCAGATGACTGCATATCTGTAGTAGTATGGTGGATTTGCCTATGCCGGGATCACCGCCCAGAAGAACCAGAGAGCCCTTGACTATTCCTCCGCCCAGAACTCTGTCAAGCTCCTTTGATCCGGTAAAATATCTGAATTCATCCTCTGTGGTTATTCTGGTAATCGGAACCGGTTCAGAAGTGGGTCTTGATCTTACAACAGAAGCTGTTTTGCTTTTGCTGAAGCTTTCCCTTACCTCTTCGCTCATAGTATTCCATTGTCCGCAGCCCGGACACTTACCAAACCATTTAGCGCTTTCATAACCGCACTCTGAACATATATAAACTGTTTTTATCTTATCTCCCATTTTTTTCCTCCGTATCATATGTCTGTTCCGTATTTTCTGCACGTTACTGCCTGCTCTGGAATGTAATTATTCCGCACATTATTGCAAAAGCCATTTTTTTCTGATATTTTTCGTCTGCCAGCAGGACTGCTTCATTTTCATTTGACAGAAATCCACATTCCACAATAACTGCCGGAACCTCTGCCTTTTTCAGGATATACACATTTCCGCTGTCTGCCTTCAGCTCTCTGTTATTTTCAGGCTGCAGCAGGGAGGTTACGCTCTGTCTTATGCTTTCCGCCAGTTTTTCGCTGCGAGGATCATTTTTTGAATAGAACATCTGTGCACCGCTGTATTTGCTTTGCTCGAACTTATTCTGATGTATACTGACAAGAATATTATTCTGACTGCTGTTGATTATCTCAGCCCTGTTTTTCATATCAGAAACCTTTTTTTCCCGTACTGTTGAGGCGCTGCTGTCATAAACGGATATGTCTTCCTCCCTTATCATCCTGACATCATATCCTGAAAGCCTGAGCATATCCCTCAGCTGTAAGGCTATTGCAAGATTGACATCCTTTTCCAGCACTCCGTTTGCACATGCACCGCCGTCTTCTCCGCCGTGACCGGCATCAATAACTATTACAGGCTGAGGCTTTGAGGATACTGTCACCGAATTATCTTCATCAAAAGATGCATAAAGCAGTGCACCAAAAAGAAATACACATATCAGCACCGAGGAATAACATAAATATGCTCTGAGCTTTTCCAATTTTATCACCCCGTGTATTATATGACACGGGTCGTGTAATAATGCAGGACTATACTGCAAAACGGCATCCGCCGAAGCAGATGCCGAAGGTCTCAGGATTCTTCTGTTTTCTCGCCCTCGTCAAAGCTTTCGGGATAATGTATAGTAGGTACTCCTCCCCTTGAAAGCTGAGGATCCTCATCCTCATCAAGCGGCAGGGAATTCTTGATATAAAAATTCTCCTTTATCTCCGTAAGCTTATCAAGGTTTTTGCACAAGCGCAGATAAATATTTTCAAGTCTGTCATCAAGAGTTACCGTTCCAATTTTGATATCACGGCGAAGATAGGTCAGATCCTCACGGAATAGCTTTATCTCCTTTTCGATATCATCTATCAGTAGTATGGTATCCATAGCCTTTTCCTGGGCTTCATCAATTACTCCGTGTGCCCTTAGTTCTGCATTCATCTTGATTTTTACCAGGCTTTCCTGCAGTTCATCATAACGCTTCGCCTTGATAACAAGAGCGTCGCACTGCTCCTGAAGCTGACGCTTTTCTCCAAGGCGCAGATCAAGCTCCTTCTGATAAGCCTCGATATCGTTTTCTCTCTGACCCATTGTTTCAGCAAGACGCATCTGAGTTTCCTGAAGAGAACGATACAAAGCATTCCTTGAAGCTGTCATTTCAATAAGTGCAATATTCTTATCTGTTGCTTCAAGCTCCGCCTTCTCAAGCTTTCTCTGCAGAAAATCTATCTGCTCCTCAGCAGTGAGCTTAGATTCAGTGATATCACTTATTCCCTGATCCTCGTCGTCTGTCTGTTCATTATCAACATCCGTTATAAATTCTTCCTCACTGATAACCTTTATTTCCTCTGGCATTGGTTTTCACCCCTTTACATCCAAAACAGCACCGCCGCTGATTTTCATTTTAGCCACGGCGCTAAAGCTGATGGTATAGATAATTATAACATATTTTCATACCATAAATCAACAATTTCAACAAAAAATATATCAATTTTTAATTTTAAGTAAAAATGTACAAGGTCAGCACTGAATTAATTGATAATATTTTCATAATTCAAGAAATAATCTGAGATGATCTGTTTATTATTACTCTTTTTATTACCAGCTTTACCAATGTATGTCAGATATTTCTTTGACCATAATTTAACAATTATTATAGAAAATGTTTTTCACCTGAGCTTCAGCTTCCAACAGCAATAAATTGTGAACAAAGCTTAATACTTCTTTTTTGTTTATCAAAATAGTAAATTATTTACAATTAGTAGGTTTATTGGTATTGACCAGAAACGAAAATAATGATATGATAGATATTATGGAGTAAAATAGATTTAATGGGTACGTAACATAGTAGAAATATTTATTTCGGCTCAGGAAATGCTGTGTTTTTACTGGCAGGAGTAGTTTATGCTGCCGGTTTTGAAATATTGTCTGAATGTATCATTTGTTTGTCATTGTTCAGCGTTTCCCTGACTCTACCTTAAGTTTTATTTTGTTCGGAGGCTTAAGATGGTCAATAAAAAAGGTAAAAAAATCAAGATTCCATGGAGTCTGTTATTCAATATAGTTATTTTCGGCTTGACTGCTTTTCTGATTCTTTATTTTATCTTTTCAGACGGCGGATTTGTTGATCTTGTCAACAGCGGTCTGAAAATTAACACTGTATGGCTGTTGATTGCCATTTTTGTTCATATACTGAACCTTACCCTTGATATGACGATCATATATATGTTCCTTAAGGAAACCTGCCCGGAAATGACCTTGTATAAAGCATTTATATGCTCAATGACAGGCCAGTTTTTCTGTGCTGTAACCCCCAGCGCTACAGGCGGTCAGCCTATGCAGGTGGTTTCTATGTCAAGGCTTGGTGTAAGACCGGCAAAAACTACGGCGGCTCTTATACAGAAATTTCTTGTGTGGCAGTTCACCCTTACAACTGTCTGCGTTATTGCCGTAGTCGCCAGATTCGGGTTTTTTGCTCAGTTTCTTGATCCCCCTATGTGGATAGCGTCGCTGATTGGATTTGCAGCCCAGATTGCTCTGATCGTTGCTTTGCTTCTGGCTTCCTTCTGCAAACCGCTGACAACAAAGGTGGTAAACGGTTTTATCCATTTTCTTGGAAGGATCCACATTATAAAGGATCCGGAGGAAAAAATTAAAAACGTTGATGAAACTCTGACCTCGTTCCACGACAGCAATAAAACCCTTAATAAAAACAAGGAGCTTCTGATAAAAGTATATGCCATTACTGCTGTGCAGATGATGTCTTATTTCCTTGTTCCCTACTGTATTGCCCGTTCCTTTGGTATCGACTGTAATGTTTTTGATATGCTTTGTGCTCAGGCTTATGTAAATATGGTTTCATGTCTTGTTCCGCTTCCCGGCGGTTCCGGCGCGGCAGAATACTGCTTCAGCGTATTCTTCGGTTCATATTTCTCCGGAATCACAATTAAGTCAGCAATACTTTTATGGAGAACTATTACCTACTACGGAACTATCGTATTTACTGCGCCCTTTGCTATGCTGAAAAGCAGAAAGACAAATGAAGAAAAGCTTGAGAATAATGTCTCATGATTTAGCCGGACAGGCTTGGTTAGAAAATTCAGGAAAAAGTGGATTAGCTGTCCTTGTGACGCTGTCTCTGTTTTTCCTATTATCGTATAAAATCGAGGACAGTAATTTATGGAGAAAACAAAACCTGAAATAAGTATTATTATCCCCGTTCATAACGGTCAGGAGCATTTGGAAAAGTGTCTCTTATCTATTAAGAATCAGAGCTTTACTGATTATGAAGTATTAGTAGTGAATAACGGCTCTACAGACAATACCCAGAAAATAGCTGAAAGCTTTTCTGAATCTGACAAAAGATTTATTACTATCAAGCATAACCACGGCGGCGCAGGAGAAACACGCAATATCGGAATTGATCGTGCATCCGGCAATTACCTTGCCTTTGTGGATTCTGATGACGTAGTTCTCGACAAATATCTTGAGAATCTTTACAGAGCGATAAAGTCCTGCAATGCTGATGTTGCTGTATGCGGATACAATCTTTATTTCAGAAATTCTGACAAGATTATCCGCAGATACAAGGTCGAAAACAAGATTTACGAAAAAGAAGCAGCTATTAAGGAAATTGTCCGTGACAGGAAAATGAGATTCTACCTGTGGAACAAGCTATGGAGGCGGTCTCTGTTTTCTGACAACGGCATCTCCATACCCGATATGTATTATGAGGATGCTGTTGTATGTACAATGCTTTTCTGTCACGTTAATAAGGTTGTCACCACTGATTACTGCGGTTATTCATATATCAGAGCCTCTTCTGATATTTACAAAGAGGTTCAGATGACCGGTACAAGAATAAATGATTATATTAATACTATCCCTATGATGAGAAACTATCTTGAAGAGACGGGATATTATAAAACTGCTAAAACACCGTTTACAAGACATATCTTTCATGTGTTCTTCTCTGTACCGTCCTTATGTGTACAAGCACGCAAGAGCCTTGATAACGGAGTTCTGAAAAATTCCTTTTCCGGTCTGGGTAAGGTGATTAAATCATGCAATGCGAAACCGTCTGAGCTTGAAGATATCACCAACTGGAAGGCTATTGTCTGAGGAGGTTTATAATATGTCAAATCCAGCCGTTTCTATAATCGTTCCCATCTACAATGTCGAAAAATTTATCGGCAGGTGTCTTTTGTCTATAAAAAAGCAGACCTTCAGGGATTTTGAGGTTCTTCTTATAAATGACGGTACACCTGACGGTAGTATGAAAATAGCTCAGAAATTCGCAGATGCTGATAAAAGATTCAAGATCTTCAATAAGGAAAACGGTGGTATTTCCGATGCTAGAAATTACGGAATAGAAAGAGCCACAGGTGAATATCTGGTTTTTATCGACAGCGATGATTTTATTGATCACGATTATATCAGAATGCTGTATAATGAATGTGTTATTAATCAGGCAGATATTAGCTGCTGCAGATATAAGATGTTCTTTTCAGAAAGATTTATTTTGCCTATTCCCCTTGGTAAAAAAAGCTGTGTTCAGGATATGGAAACGACTCTCGATCAGCTTATCAGGGATAACTCTATGCAGAGCTTTGCATGGAACAAGATGTGCAAGCGTTCACTTTATACAGATACAGGAATAAGATATCCTATGATGTATTTTGAGGATGTTGCAACCCTTTCACGTATTATGTTTAATGCAAAAAAAATTGCTATAACCGATAAATATCTTTATTATTATGTAAGACATTTCAACAGCATACTCTCTACTATGAATTCAAAGAAAATAAACGATTACATACGCTCTTATTATATTATCAGAGATTATCTTGAAAAACAGGGGGTTTTTGAAAAATTCAGAGATTCTCTTAAGGGAATAAGCAAGAGAGTTGAAGTTATCAATGTTTACTCTGTTCTCAGAGAACATATTATTGCCAGGAATTTTGACGAGTGTTTTAAAAATCTTGAAACCAATCACAGACTTTTCAAAATACTGAATTCCAAAAACTTCAATAAAGCAGATGAAGGCTATCCGGAGCTTCCAATCAGAATTACTCAGCCGGAAAGAAAAAAGTGATATAATACATAAAGCGAGATATCCTGCCCTGACGGGTCTGATATCTCGCTTATCTTTTTTATGCTCTTACTGAAACTTCCTTTCCCTGCATTTCTTTGCTGGGATACATAGAGAACGCAATATTTGTGCTGTGGTCAGCTATTCTTTCAAGGTTTGTAAGAAGTTCCATGAACAACGTACCAACAGTGGCATTACATGTGCCTGCACTTAGTCTTTCTATATGTCTGTCTTTATATATTGCTGTCTTATCATCAATTTCCTGCTCTATATTGCTTACAAGGTCTACCATCTTCTGGTCAAAATGACTTGACTCAAACATTTTGAGAGAATCATCAATGATATTCATTACCAGCTTATTCATTATCTCTATTTCTTTTGCAGCGTCCTCACTGAAATTCTCATTCTTCTCAATAAGCATTCCTGCAAGCTCGCAGATATTCTCTGCATGGTCACCGATACGCTCCATATCGCTGACAACATGATAATATGAACCTATCTTCAACCGGTCGCTGTCTTCAAGATTAAGACCGTTGAGCTTCACAAGGTATGAGGTAATCGCCATATTCAGATAATCAATTACTTCCTCGTTTTCCTCAACCTCGTCTATCATGGTCTTGTCTTTATTTACAAAAGCTAGCATGGATTTTTCAAAATTCTTCCTCGCCAGCTTGCCCATTCTGTCAATCTCTTTCGTGACCTGTGACACTGCAAAAGGCGGAGTATTCAGCATACGTTCGTCAACATATTTAAGACGTGACTGCTCTTTTTCCATATCTTCTTTTCCGGGTATTATTATCTCTGAGAATTTTATTATCAGATCTATTCCCGGCAGGAGCACTATTGTGGCTACAACGCTTGAAATAATGTGAACAAGGGATATCTGCAGCGGAATGCTGTCAGTTACTGATTCCATCCATGCGTGGAATGGTGTGAGCATGGAAATAAGCACAAAGAGCAATGTGCCGGTTACAGTGAAAAGAACGTATGACAGAGCTGTTCTTTTTGCCGCTTTTGTTGCGCCTATGGTTGAGATGACTGCCGTAACACAGGCACCAATATGTATGCCATAGACCATATATACAGCATTCGGCAGAGTAAGCGCGCTTGCAGCACCAAGTGCCTGAAGCACACCGACAGCTGCTGATGAGCTCTGAAGGATGGCTGCGAATGCAATACCGAAAAGTACACCCACAATAGGATTGCTTACCGATGTTATCATTGTGCTGAAGAATTCAGACTGTGCAATCGGCTTGAGGTTTGCGCTCATTGTGGTCATTCCGAAGAATAATATACCGAAACCGGCTATTATCTGACCAATATATTTATGGTTGTTCTTTTTGCAGATCATTACCATTACTGCGCCGATAAATATTGCAATCGGTGCATAATCCGAAATCTGGATAGACAAAAGCATGCTGGTAACCGTGGTACCTATGGTGGCACCCATAATAACGCCCATTGCCTGACTCAGATTCATTATAGAAGCATTTACAAAACCTACACACATGACCGAAACGGCTGTGGAGCTTTGTATGATACCTGTTACAACTACACCAACAAGTGCGCCAAGGAATCTGTTCGTAGTAAGCTTTTCAAGCAGTGTTCTCAGATTTGAGCCTGCTGCAAGCTCAAGTCCCTCTCCCATCAGTCTCATTCCGTAAAGGAAAAGACCAAGTCCTCCTAGTGCGAGGATAATTTCCATAATCGTAGTATGATCGAATGTCATAATACATCCTCCATGATTCTCTTTCTTTTTTTCTTTTCTCTTCTGTCTTATTCAATCATATTACATTATTTGACACTTTATATTCTTTAAAGGAATTATATGTTTTTCTATTATTACCACAAATAAGATCAAGAAACTCATTATTTTTTAGCAATATTACAGCCGGATATGCACAAATACGCATTATAATTAAGAAAAAGCAAAAAAGAATTTAATTACAGTCCTCCATTCAGGCTGTTATTTGTTAAAAATGCCGGAATCATTTTTTTACAGGATAGTCCTTAGGCTCTACAAACATCGTCTGTTGATTGACATATATTACCATTCCTGGCTTTGCATCCCTTGGTTTGCTTACATATCTTACTTTTGTAAAGTCAACCGGCACCTTTCCCGCTTCCCTTGACTTACTGTTATATGCCGCAAGAGAAGCAGCCATAAGCATTGTATCATCATCAACCTCTCTGCCTCCGGTCAAAATAATCGTATGAGAACCGGGAATATCCTTCGTATGGAACCAGAGATCGTTTTTGTCTGCCTGCTTTAATGTAAGCTTGTCATTCTGCTTATTATTTCTGCCAACAAGTATTGTAAATCCGCTTTGGGATACATACTCCTTCGGCGGCAGGGGCTTATCAGCCTTCTGCTTTTTGCTGCCCTTTGTTTTTATATATCCCTGCTCAGTAAGCTCCAGACGTATTTCAGCAAGCTCTGCAGTGCTTTCTGCCCTGCTTACAGCATCAAGAACAGAGGAAACATAATCAAGCTCAGTTTCAGCCTTTTCAAGCTGTATCTTAAGTACCTGCTCCGCTGTTTTTGCCTTCTGATAGGCCTTATAGTATTTCTGTGCGTTAGCTGCAGGACTGAGTGCCGGATCAAGGCTAATTGTAATATCTGACATATTTTCATCATAGAAATTTTCAACAGTGACCTCTTTGCTTCCCTTCGTTATCCGATAAAGATTCGCCTGTATCAGATCTCCGCTTATCCTCAGCTGTTCCCTGTCAGCTGAGCTTTTCAGTTCATCGGTCTGGATATATATCTTTTTTATCAGTCTTGAAGCTGCATTTGACAAAAGCTTTGTCAGATCTTCTGATTTAGCTCTGATAGTTTCGGCATTATCTTTTTTGCTGTAATACAGGTCGAGCATTGCGCAGAAGCTGTCAGTTTCCTTTTTTGCTCTTCCGCTGCCGTACTGCTGAATATGCTCAAAGGTGAAATCAATTGGTTTATTGCTCTGGTCAGTTATTATAAATGGTTCACCGCTGCATTCCCTTACTGCCTTAATATCCCTTTTCAGAAAATATGAAAGTCTTGTACGCTTATCCTCATCAAGATCATCAGAGAATACATCTGCTCCCCTGCCGGTCAGATATTCCAGCTCTCTGCATATGATAGGTGAAATCCCCTGCATCACCGAAAGCAATGCCTTTGAAAGCGGCTTTGAACCAGGAAGGGACTCCACAGCCTTTATAATAGCCTCTGCATCATTATCGAGAACGCAAAGCTTGGACTGCTTCGGAGGCTGCTCATATTTCATTCCCGGAAGTACAAGCCTTTGTGATGACATTGAAGCATCTACTCTCTTGACTGCATCAATAATATTCCCGTTTTCATCTATGAAAATGATATTGCTGTACTGACCCATAATCTCAACCGCAAGGGTAAGCATTACAGTGTCACCAAGCTCGTTTTTGGCCTCGAATTCAAGCAGCAGCAGACGTTCCAGATCAGGCTGACGAACAGCCCTCAGTCTTGCACCGGATAGCTTTTTTCTAAGAAGCATACAAAGCATCGGGGGATATTTTGGGTTTTCCGGCTTCGCTGCCGTAATATTGATTCTGGGACTGTTCGCCCTTGCAGATATCAGCAGCAGCTCACTGCCCTCTCTTGAACGCATGGAAAGAACTAGCTGATCCTTGGTGGGTTGATAGATTTTATCCACCTTGCTGTCGATAAGCTTTTCCTCCAGTTCTTTTTTTATATGTCTTAATAATACACCGTCAAGTGCCATCTGGGTTCTCCTTTAATTCATTTCTTTCTGTCTGCCGTCAATAAAAATGACAAATACTGAGTGATGAAATAGCTGAGTGGTCAGCTGCTCAGATATATTATTTCTTCGGTATCGCTTTCTGCTTTTTCAAATTTTGTTTCCGGAAAATGAGCTGAAAGCAACTGGGCAAGCTTTTCCATCATCATATCTTCGCTGCGGAAATGACCAATATCAAATACAGCGATATTATTCTCTCTTGCAAACAGCAGCTCATGATGCTTTATCTCGCCTGTAATCAAAGCATCTGCTCCCTCTCCTGCTGCTGCGAAAATACTGCTTCCGCCTGCACCGCATGATACGGTCACTTTTTTGACTTTTCCTCTTCTTTCTGTATATCTCATGCCTTTACATCCAAGCTTTTCTGATATTACAGCCGCATAATCTCCTGCTGTCATTTCACATTCAAGCTCACCCGTTACATAACAGTCTTCATTGGTATGATGTGTAAGAATAAGTCCTGCTGCCCGGGCAAGAGTGTCGTTTACACCCTCAGGGCAGATATCAAGATTGGTATGCGCACTTATTACCGTAATCCCTGCTCTGATAAGCTTATACTGCAGACTGTCAGAACTTATTTTTTTCAGAGGATTAAAGATTATCGGGTGATGGGTAACAATTACTGGGACTTTTTTCTGTACGGCTTCGTTTATCACCTCAGTCGTTATGTCAAGGGCAAGCAGTACCTCAGATGCCTTAACATTCTTATCTCCTATAAGCAAGCCCGGATTATCAAAGCTCATGGCGCTTTCAAATGGAGCTATACTGTCAATATATTCAAATATCTCCTGTGCACTGTTCACTTGGAACACCTCCCTTTGGATATGACATTTCATCAAATTCTTTTATCAGCCTTTCAAGCCTGATATATTCATCACTACCGTGTGAAAAACCTCTGAGCTTCTTTTTTAGCTTTTCATTAATTACATATATATATCTTTTTGCCTGAGGACTATTATCCTCTGAAAGCATACCTATGTATCTGTATCTATCATCACAGCTTCGTTTTTTTCCGTCATATTCGCAAAGCATTACGGAATATGTCTTTTTCAGGGAGATGCAGGCTTTTTCCTTTACAATTTTAAATCCCTCGCTGCAAAGATACTCCCTGAGCTGTTCAGCCCTTGTCATAGGCTGAAGTATCAGATGTCTGCTGCTGTCTTTCAGCCACGCCGCTGCTGAAATAATCCTGATAATCAGCTCGCCCCCCATCCCGGCAATAACAATATCATCTGCCTCATCAGGGGATATTTTTTCAAGTCCATCTGACAAAACCGTTTTTATCTGCTGGTCAAATCCGTTTTTACTTATATTACCTTTTGCATTTTCAAGAGGACCTTCTCTTACATCTGCAGCTATTGCTTTATGGATTTTTCCGCACTCCACAAGATATACCGGAAGATATGCATGATCTGTTCCTATGTCTGCAACAGCCGCACCATCTCTTACCATCTGTGCACAAAGAGATAATCTTTCATCCAGCTTCAAGCTTTTCACCTCTGATATAGATTTTATCTGGCAGCAAATAAAAAAATCGGTGGATCAAAAATACACCGATTTTTTTAGTCATATTAATAGTTTACAATCCGCAAGTCTTACGCCTGATTTGCTGCAATATGAGCATTTAGCTTGCCTACCAGCTCATCCGGATCCACACCATGCACCATACATGCCTGCTCAATCGTTTCACCTCTTGATGCAGGACAACCCAGGCAATGCATGCCGATCTCGAAAAAGATGGGAGCAGTTGTTGCATCAATATCAAGAATATCTCCTACTATTGTATCCTTTGTTATCTGAACCATGATCCTCTTTCCTTTCTTATTCTTTCTTTTTATCAGGCTATCTCAGAATGCCACACTGTAAAGCTTAAAACTTTGCAGTTTTGAAAGCAAAAATGCTGCTTTCTTAGGTGTAAAGAAACACCCTTTATACCTGTAAATATAATACTATCCACAGGTTCATTACCTATATTATAATATCCTTACGATTATTTTGCAATAGAAATCGACAAAAAACATCAGGGATTTTATTTCGGGTAAAGCTTTTTCCATCAGCGCTTCTGAACTACTTCTCCCTGCTTTTTATAAATACTGCCAGGCGGAACTGCTCCTCTGACCATTGAAAGAGGATATACATTTGTTCCTCTGCCGATGACCGTTCCGGGATTCAGTACACTGTTGCAACCGACTTCAACATTATCGCCTACTATTGCTCCGAATTTTTTCAGACCTGTTTCAAGTCTGCCCTCATCAAGTGGAATCGTTACCAGGCTTTTATCTGACTTCAGATTCGATGTAATTGCTCCGGCTCCGAGATGAGATTTATATCCCAGTATTGCATCACCGATATAATTATAGTGTGGAACCTGTGCGCCCTCGAAAATAATACAGTTCTTAAGCTCTGTTGAATTTCCAATCACACAATTGCAGCCGACAAATGCGCTGCCCCTTATAAAAGCACAATGCCTGACTTCAGCTCCGGGACAAATAATAAGCGGACCGTTCAGACTGGCTGTGGGAGCAACCTTTGCACTTTTGGCTACCCATATATCTTCCCCTATCTGGTCATATTCATTCTTATCAAGAGTCGGACCTAACGACAAAATATAATCCTTTATCTTCGGAAGAGCTTCCCAAGGATAGGTCAGTCCTTCAAATATCCCTGCTGCAAGAGTTTTGGATAAATCCAGCAGTGATTCAATTGTAAGTTCGTCTTTGGTCATTATATTAACCTCCGTAAATAATTTGGCAGTCATTCATGACGCACTCAGATAATAACAAATAATAAACTGTTGTCAGATTCAGATTATGAAATCATCATCTCCCAATTCCTTGTAAAATGCCCAGCTTTCATCTTCAAAATGACCTGCAAGAAATGTTATTGTCTTATCCTTCTTTTCAATGGTATATACAGAAAAACTGTACGGTTTATTTGTATCGGGCTGCAGAACTATATCACAGCTTCCCTGGGATCTCCATTTTTCTGCAAAAACATTTATTCCCTCAATGCAGAACCTTCTTCCGTCAGATTTTCCAAGATAAGTATATTTTTTCAATTGATTGACCTCCTTTATCCCATGGCTCTTTCGGTAATACCGCATATTTTCATGCTGTCTTCCTGTTCTGTCATAGCCATAGTCACATTGGATGTATATTCTCCCGGTGCCTGACTCTGACCGTACTCGTCAACATGATCGGAACCATAGGTAAGTACATAGCTTACAGGCACATAATATACACCGTCATTTTTTGTAACATGAAACAGATCCAGTTCTGTGATACTGAAATCAGTGACGCTGCTGCAATAATCGTAAAAGCCTGTTTCATTATAATTCATTACAAAATCACTGGTAGTAAACATGGTCACCTTCTGATGATCGTGAGAAGCTACCGCTGCCAGATAGGATGCTGCCGTGCTCTCAATTGAATTGCCCATATCGTCACTGATGATTTCATAGCTTATTTCCTCTGATGACTGCTGCTGACTGTCATCGGCTGAACAGCCTGCAAGAGACAGCAGCAAAAGCAGCAGCACGGACACAAGCCCGAATGAATGCTTTCTCATACCAGACCTCTTTGTCTGAGATATGAAATGATAAGCTCCACAGTCTTATCCACCCCTAATTTTCCGCTGTTTATGCAAAGATCGTAATTAGAGGGATCTCCCCATACGCCTTCTGCATAATAATTATAATAGTTTTCCCTTGATTTATCTGTCCTGTTTATTGCATTTTTTACCTTATCCTCAGGAATACGATACACTTCCATAGCATATTTTTTCCTGTCCTCATAGTCTGCATAGATAAACAGTTTTACGCAGTCCTTTCGGTTCCTGAGGATATAGTCGCTGCATCTTCCCACAATAACACAAGGCTCAGCTGAAACCTTTTTTATGATATCATGCTGGATCAGAAAGAGCTTGTCGTTCATCGGAAGCTGAGGTTCAATATTGACCGTAGTATCGAAAGTAGCTGCTGCACCAAGAGAAAGAGCATACAAAAGGCTGTTTGTTGCCTTTTCATCAACTGCTTTCAGAACATCCGGATCCATACCGCTTTCCTTTGCAGCAATTGTAATCAGCTTTTTATCATAAAATGCTATACCAAGCCTATCAGCAAGCTTTTTGCCTATTTTTCTTCCTCCGCTGCCAAACTGTCGTGCAATAGTAACAACCATATCAATACCTCCTGTCAATAATATGAATAATCTGAAAGACAAATCACAGAATATTTTCCCGGCGCTGCAATAAGCTGAAGCTTTATTCAACCAATTATTTGATTTTCAGGCAACTTTTTCACAACACCAGCTTCTATATTATTTTACCACATTTTTGACAAAATTCAATCAGTATTTCTATTTTTTTAATAAAAATTTATAGTTTAAATGAAATATAGAAAAATACACAGTTGTAATTTATTTGTTTCTGTTTTGTTGTTGACATTATTATACAATAAATATATCATAAAATACGACCAATAAATATACCGGTTTGAAAAGCAGAATAAATATGCACTGCCGGACGGATCATTGAATATTATTGCAGAAGCCATTATCACAATAGTATCTGCCGGCAGACCCTGAAGTTATTCCGGTGGGGACATATTTTTGCTTTGCAGACTGCTGAACTTATTCCATCAGCCGATTGTATTAAAGTATTATCTCAGACTGCATTTAAATGACCAGCTGTAACCGAAAAGCTAATTCTAATTTGTAATGCAAAAACTGAATTAATGCCTACAAGACAATCAGCTAATATATAACTTAAGAAGGAGTAACAATTGAAGATAATAAAAAGCCTTTCTGCTTTTTTGATGATAGCTGTGATTTGTGTATGCTCATGCTCATGCTCCAGAAGAGATTCTTCACCTGAGAGCAAGGTTATTTATTATAATTTAGCAAGTGAGCCTGATACACTGGACCCTCAGATTGCAGCTGACAAATCATCTGAGCTGATTATTACCAATATTTTCGAGGGACTTGTCCGACTTGACAAAAACGGAGATATCACTGAGGGCGCAGCTTCAGACTGGGATATTTCCGTTGACGGACGCCAATACACATTTCATCTCAGGGATGGTCTGAAATGGAGCAATGGTGATGATCTTACAGCCTCCGATTTTGAATACGGTCTGATGCGCTCTGTTTCATCACAGACAAATTCACCTACAGCCAGCACACTTTTCTGTATTAAGGGCGCTGAAAAAATCAATAAAGGTCAGTCTGATGACAGCAGCCTCGGCGTAACTGCCAAAAATAGTAAAACCCTTGTTATCACCCTTGAATACCCTGAGGATCAGCTGCTGTATCTTCTTACCACCCCCCCGGCAATGCCCTGCAATAAGAGTTTCTTTGAAAGCTCAGGAGGACAGTATGGAAGAACAGATGAAAAAATCATCTGCAACGGTGCTTTTACTCTGGATAAGGGCGACTGGAAAAGTAAAGAATCCTTCTTTCTTACCAGGAATGTCAATTATCGCGGCAAGGAAAAACCTGTTCCTGCAGGAATTAGTCTGTCTATCGGAAAAGAATACGACAATTTGTGCGACGCTATTATCGAAGGTCAGACAGACTGCGGATCTATCGGACGAGACGATCTGGATAAAGCCAAGGAAAATAACCTTAAACTAACAAGCTTTGAAAACTACCTGTGGGGTATTTCATTCAATACTGAAAACGATATCCTGAATAATACAGGGATAAGGCAGAGCCTGCTTTCATTTATTGATAAGAATTACCTGCTGAAGGATATTCCTGAGCATTGTTCCGGATCAGATAATATTATTCCGGAATCCGCAAAGCTTGACGGAAAGAACTACAGAAAAATTGCCGGGGATATCACTTATACAAAAACAGATGATCCAGGTAAGCTATTTAAAAAATCACTAAAGGAGCTTGATAAGGTATCTATTCCGAATATGACTATCCTGTGTCTCAAGGACGAAAAATCTCAGGCTTTTGTAAATGACCTGATTGAAACCTGGAATAAGGCAACCGGAGCATATTTCAATAAAAAGCCCCTCACGGAACAGGAACTCAGGGAAAGGGTTTTCAGCGGAAGCTTTCAGATTGCTATTGCTCCTCTCGATATCAGTTCAGACAGTCCTCAGGAAATAATATCAGCTTTCAGCTCAGATTCTGAAATAAACCCCAGTGCGCTTAATTCTGAATTTTACGATTCGCTTGTTGATGAAGTCAAGGATGATCTGACAATAAGTTCTCTTGCTACTATTAAGCAGGCTGAAACCGCAATTCTTGATAATGCATTGTTTTATCCCCTTTACATCGAATACCGGTATTGTGCAAGCGCTTCAAATATTGACAACATAATATTCAGGTCATATGACCAGGATATTGATTTTTTCTATGCAACAAAAAAAGAGGAGTAATCAGATGCAAAGCAGTGAAGAGTCCAGCTGTACGGCTTACAACGCTCGCCGGCGTTCATGTAAAATAATTCTTGGGTTATTCAAAACCAAAATCAGTTAAGATTAAATAACCCAAGCAATTACAGCAGCACCGCGGGCAGTAAAATAGTCAGGCGCATTAAGAGCGTAACGTAGTGAAGCGACACCACCGCGTTTAGGGTCCAGCGTAACGCTGGCGGCACGGGAGAAAAGAGGACAACCACAAGAAAGGGGGCAAAGCCCCCTTTCTTAAGGTTTTCCCCTTTTCAAATCCCTTTTCCTTAACTATCCCCCTCGCTTCGGCTGCTGCTGAACGCTTTACTCTGTTGCTGAACGTCAACTGTGGTTTGTGCTAGTGGGGCAGGCACT
>ONDB01000065.1 GCA_900316485.1 uncultured Eubacteriales bacterium | reverse complement strand
TATTCAGACAACGACTGGCATTATACTTATATCGGTGAAATCGTTAAGGTTCTGAAAAAAGCTTAATTCTTTT
The DNA here is from genome assembly GCA_900316485.1 of uncultured Eubacteriales bacterium. Taxonomy (GTDB): domain Bacteria; phylum Bacillota; class Clostridia; order Oscillospirales; family Acutalibacteraceae; genus UBA1213. Next base: position 22,415 of record ONDB01000065.1, on the reverse strand, counting down.
CGCCCTGAAAAACTTCGGGGCGAAATATTATTTTCTGAGGTATGATGATTATGAAAAATGTACTTATTACCGGCGCATCCCGCGGCATAGGAGCACAGACTGCCAGACTTTTTGCAGAAAAAGGCTACAATGTTTTTATTAATTATAACCTTTCACCAGATGCAGCCGGAAAGCTTTGCAGTGAATTGACCGACAAGGGTTTATCAGCTGCTATTATTAAAGCTGATGTATCCGACCCTGATCAGGTCAGATCTATGTTTGCAGAAATAAATGAGCTATGTTCAGGAATAGATATACTCATCAATAACGCCGGAATAGCTCAGACCAAGCTTTTTACCGATATCACTGACGATGACTGGAACAGAATGCTTTCTGTAAATCTCAGCAGTGCTTTTTTCTGCTGCCGCAGTGCTCTTCCCTATATGATTAATAAGAAATGGGGACGGATAATCAACATCTCTTCAATGTGGGGGCAGGTAGGCGGTTCATGTGAGGTACATTATTCTGCTGCAAAGGCAGGAATAATCGGTCTTACCAAGGCTCTTGCTATGGAAGAAGGATTAAGCGGTATAACTGTGAACTGCATCGCTCCCGGTGTAATTCGCACTGATATGACTTCTCATCTCAGTAATGAGGATTTCTCTGCATTAAAAGAAGAAACCCCCACGGGTACCATTGGTACCCCCGGGGATATTGCTGGTGCTGCTTTGTTTTTTGCCGCTGAAAGCTCCGCCTTTATAACCGGTCAGGTTTTAGGAGTCAACGGCGGATTCGTTGTATGATTTCAGCCTGTACAGATAATAAGTGCTCGTCTGTGACCAGTATCTGGACTCCGCCTGGTCAATACATTCATACATTTCAAACTCAGGTTTTTCATCCTTCGTTACTACAAATACTGCCTTCCCGTTCTTAACATATTCATTCTGAACTTCATACATTTCATCAAGCTCAATATTAAGCTCACAAAAGAATCTGCAGTCAGGTACTATTCCGCTGACTGTATAAAAACCACCGTCCAGAAAACCGTAATTCAGAAGAGTAGGGTTTTCTGCGGCGGATATTATTTTATTAAAACGGAACTGGGGAAGCTCTTGCTTCGGCGTGAATACCAGGTAGATGTTTCTGCACATGAAAACAGTAACTGCAAGGCTTAATGCATATGCACCTGTTTTTACCGCTGCTGTAAGCCTTTTATTGTTTTTATCCTGCAGTTTTTTCCTGACAATATCATATACCAGAGAAACGCCAGGCGGAGCAAATACTGACATTACCAGAGAATAATATGCGTATGACCTTCCTCCTACAAAAGAGAAGAAGAATGTGGATACGGTTATCGCAGTAAATACTATACGCAGCTGTATGCTTTCCTTTCTGAAAATCCTGATATATCCCAGAATAAGACATAATAAGCCAAAGGGATTATTGAGGAAAAATGACAGCAGTCCGCTGAACAGATTAACTATATGTCTGAGGACAGGCGGAATGTCGCTGCCGGTGGTGTACATAAAAACGTTATCGTAGAAATAAACCTCAATAAGCTGGTCAAAGGCATTATATTTAAGAAAATATATTATTATCGGTATGGATGATATAATAATTCCTGCAATCATTACTGCAGCACTTGACCATATGCGTCTGATGTTTTTCTGCCTGATATATAAAATGATAAAAGCTATAACAAAACCGATATAAAAGCCAAGCATTGTGAATTTTATCCAGAGGATTGCGCCTAGCCAGATTCCTGAAATCAAGGCATGTGAGAACGGCAGAGGTTTGTTTTTCTTTACACAGCTAAGGGCTGTATAGAATGAATAACTCAGAAGCGGAAGGCAAAGCTCCTCTGCACTGTCACCGCTGCAAAAAGCAAATGAAGTAAATACAAAGGCACAGAGCAGCGCTATTGGTTCAAGGCTTTTTCCTTTTGAAAAAAGTAAAATAGTCTTATATGAGAAACAGAGAAAGAAAAAGCAGGATATTATTTCAATAAAATAGACTCCCAGAAAGGTTTTGGCAGAAATCTGATATGCAAGCATATGCAGCATATACAGCAATGGTCCCTTCTGTTCAAAAATATCCTTATACAGTATTTTTCCATTTGCCATGGCCTTTCCGACCGTAAAAAAGCAGTTTGGGTCGTCCCAGTCATTAAGCGGATATATGGGCGACGACTTTGAACATATTGTGACAGTAAAAACTGCTGCAAGTATGAAAAATACCAGAGTTATGATCCTGACCGACACGCCTTTTTTTGCAGATATCACTTTCCCGGCTCCCTTCATTTATCCAGATTTTTACACTGCCGCCGACCTGATGATCCAGGCAGCTTGGTACAATAGCAAAAAATATTGACCGCCGAAAAATTACGACGGTCAATTTGTTTTTTCAAAAAACACTGATCTGTTTACAGAATCAGAACTTAACAATACCCTTCTTCCTGAGGAATGAGAATACTGATGCTGCTACTGCTGCAAGAACAAAGATTATCAGCAGTACACCCCAGAAGGTAAAGCCGCATGATACTGTCTTATATGTGAAATAAGCAGCTGATGCATTCATTACATTGAGAGCAAGAATAACGATTGAGAGAAGCATAAGAGCAGGTGCAACAAAAATAGCAAACGGACCTATCTTCTCATTTTTATTGATGAAATCATCAACGTGAGGTACAAATCTTGCAACTGAGAAAAGGAATGCTAAAAGGAAAAGTATTCCGCAGAAAGGAACCAGTGAATATGCAGAGTATGACTCTGAAAAACCAAATACATAAATATAGATAACAGGAAGGAAGCTGAAAATAAATGTAAGGAAACTCATGAGATATCCGCCGTAATCAAGGATGATTGTAAGAATATCATTATTCTTGAAAACATTAGTGAAGTTATCTGCAAACTTCTTGAAATACTCTCCTGCATCAAAGGGCTCCTTAAGGCTCATTCCGCAGCTTGTGCATGCAATAGCCTGGGGATTAGCAACAGGCGCAGCACAATGAGGACAGTATGAAACACCCTCGCCTACCTTTACTCCGCAGGTTGAGCATACCTTATCTGTATTCATAACCTGTGCTCCACAGCTGCGGCAGAACTTCTTTGCAGGCATATACTGTGAATTATCCTGTGTTGATGCACTCTGGAACTGCTGAGCAGGTGTCTGCTGTGAAACCGGAACTGATGCACTCTGAACAGGAGCTGCATTTTCGTCGTCAACGAATTTGTTGCCGCATTCCTGACAGAATGATACGCCAACCTGTCTTACTGTTCCGCAGTGTTCGCAGAACGCCTTACCTGCACCCTTCTTGGTTCCGCACATCTGACATACTAAATGAGAATCTTCCATCTTAGCGCCGCAAGCTTTACAAAACATATTCATATCCTCCAAATCAATAATCTTTAAAGATCAGGCTTATAGTTTTATAATATGATGAAGCTATACCCCACCATGCCTGTGATAATCACTGGTCTCTGATTTTTCATATATTCCATAACCAGTTCTTACCTAGATGATTATACGATAAAAATAGTTTTTCGTCAAGAAATAGTACTGCTTTAAGATATTTTAAAATCAAGTTTTTATATTTTGACCATCACTCCGGAAAATACATCTATTTATTTGTCGATTATTTCCCCAGTTCTTCTGCTCTTGCTGTGCAGGCTGCCATCGCATCCTTTATTGACTGTTCAACATTTCTGTCTCTCAGAATATTCATTGCCTCAATTGTTGTACCGCCCTTTGAGCAAACCTTTTCGATAAGCTTATCAGGAGTATCTCCGCTGGAGCGTAGCATTTCTGCTGATCCTTCAAATGTTTTGCAGATAAGCTCGAGAGCTGTTTTTTCATCTATGTCCACAGAAGCTGCATAATCTGCCATAGCCTTTGCAAACAGATAAACATATGCCGGACTGCTGCCGTTTACAGCAATTACTGCATTCATCTGTGATTCATCAAGCAGCGCAACACTGCCGGAAAGTGAAAACATCTTGTACACAATATCGAAATCCTCATCGCTGATATTTTCGCTTCTGCACATTGCTGTAGCGCCCTTTCCGAGAAGAAGAGGTGTATTTGGCATTACCCTTACAGCAGGAGAATTCATTCCAAGACCCTTTCTGACATACTCAATCGAAATACCTGCTGCGATTGTTACAAACACCTTCTGCTCATTCATGCTGCTCTTTATTTCTTCAAGCACTTCATCATAATTCTGTGGTTTTACTGCAAAAACAATGATATCAGAAGCATCTGCAAGAGCTGAGCATGAAGCTGATGTATTTACACCCTTGGCTTTCATAAGCTCAAGCTTTTCGCTGTCAAGATCAAATACATTGATATTTTCAGGACGTACAGCCTTCTTAACAAGAATACCGTTTATTATGGCTGTAGCCATATTTCCTGCTCCGATAAAGCCTATTTTCTTTTCACTCATTTTATGTCACCTCAAATAATAATATGCCGCCTGTATATCAGAATTATATCCGGTCAACAGGACTTTTTGTATTACACTGAAACAGAGAGCAGCAAAGTCATTGCCGCTCTCTGAATTCAATCAGAATGATAAGCAGGACGGGCTCGGGAAATTATGATTGTTAGAGCGTCCGTCAGTAGCATAATCTCCGTAAATATACATTTCAGCCTCGTCTACCCTTCTGTAAAGAAGTCCATAGTAGCAGACTCCGCCTGCATGATGATACGAAAGAAGTTCTCTTATCAATGCATTCTTATTAACATAATTAAGATCTCTTCCATAACCTGAGGAAGAAGAATTAAGTGTAAGATATGTACCGCTGCAATAACCAACCTTGCCGCTGGATGTCTTAACCTTGTACCATACGCTGTTATATTTCTGAGTGCTCAGAAGTGTAACCTTATCGCCGCCGCCAAGCACCTCAATAACCTTTGAATTGGTAGTATAGCTTTCTCTCAGGTTAAGTCCGTCGCTTACATTTAAAACGGCTGTCATTGAATTGCCGCTTGAAGTTGTTACAGTACCATACGAATTCATGAGAATATTTTTCAGATCTGAAGAATATGTCCATCCTGTACCAAGATTATATGAGAATGAAACAAGCGCATCAAACTGCTGCTGATTAAATCTGACATTATTAGAAATAAGCATACTGTTTACAGAACTTGTATATGAGTCATTATTAACTGCATCAACCAAAAGTGCATAGCCTTCGTTTCTTGTAAGTCCGTTATAGAAGGTCTGACCCTCCCATACTACATAGCCGTGAGCCAGTGTAGGAATATTATTCGCAAGGGTATCATATGTGATATTTGATACGAATCCCTCTTTCTCACCGATAAACTTGATTACCTCGTCGCTTGCACGAAGCTTTTCAATAGCCGTTGCCTTTTTATCGGTCTTATCTGATACATAGATATCTGCTTTACCATCAACACAGGTGTACCAATTTGTGCCGTTTGCAGTCGCATATGCAGCATAATTGAATGTTCCTGCTGTAGACGGCTTATAGTAGCCTGTCCATACGTATGTATCACCGTCAGCAACCTTGCTGCTTGCGTTTACAGAAATCGTATTGCTGCCGTTCTTGACGTCAAAACGAACGCCTGTGCGTTTTTTATCTGTAATAGCAATAAGCTTGACTGTTGAATTCTTTGTTGCGGAGTTAGGGGATGAATATGTAAATCTGATAGGTGCTGCATCGTATACAGTAACAGCACAGATTATTCTGTGTCCGTAGCTGTCGGTAAGTGTTATAGCACATTTGCCGGGATTTTTACCAAGGATAAATCCTTCGGAAACAGTAGCTATGGAAGAATCACTTGTATTCCACCATACTCTGCTGGTAGAAGTATATCCGCGGATGTAAAGTGTTTTGCCTGCTGTAACACTGCCGTTGTATCTGGAAAGGCTGATTCCGCTGGAATCAAGACCTGTAACTGTTACCTTACAGGTTGCTTTTGCAAGACCTGACTGATCAGTTGCGGTGATGACAGCTGAACCTGCACCGATACCGCTTACAACGCCGTTTTTGACAGCTGCTACGTTTGTATTTGATGAAGTCCACTTTACTGATCCGCCGCCGGATACTGTTGCTGAAAGTCTGCAGTTTGTGCCTGCACGAATTGTCTGAGAGGTTGAAGAAATGCTGATTGTGTTTTTCTGCTTTACCGCAACCTTGAAATATGCCTTTGCGCTTCCGCCGGAAGCATCCTTTATTGTAATAGTAGCAATGCCGACCTTTATTCCCTTTACAATACCGGTTGATGTAACCGTTGCTATTGATGTATCAGAAGAAATATAGGTCACCTTTCCGTTTGAAGGACTTACTGTAGGATTGATAGTAAGTGTCTGTCCCAATGTAAGATTGCTCCATGTAGGATTGACTTTGATGCTGTCAAGAACTGCCTTTGTAACTGTAACTGTGCATGACACACTGGTTGATGACTTTGAATCAGTTGCTGTGATTGTAGCCTTACCTACTTTTACAGCAGTTACAACACCTTTGCTGGTTACAGTAGCAACTGAACGGTCAGAACTGCTCCATGTGAACGAACCGCCGGAGTTTGTGGTTGCTGTAAGTGTGAAGTTCTTTCCTACAGAAAGTGTCTTAGTCTTTTCTGAAATGCTCAGATTTGCCTGAGCAGAAGTCTTTTTGACCTCTCGTGTATCTGCATCTGTTCTTACCTTTGTATCAGTAGACTCGTTCTTTATATACGAAATATAATCATAGTCATTGCAGATATAGCCGGTTGTTCCGTCTTCAAGTTTAACCATGATCCATGAGTTTCCGCTGAACTTAACAATGGTAAGCTTTGTTCCGGGAGCAATTGTCCTGACAGAAGCATAATTTGTGCCGGGACCCTTTCTAAGATCAAGATAGGTTTCTGTCTTAGCCAAAGTTGTTATTCTCAGATAATCTGCAGAGCAGTAACCGGTAACACCGTCTGCGGTTTTTACCTTTATCCAGTTCCTGTCTGCCTTGTCTATGACTGTAAGATCTGCATCCTTGCTTATTGTGCTTAATATTGAATAATTCATGCCTGCACCCTGTCTGATATTAAGTGAGGCTGTTGATTTAGCATATATTGCATCCTGTGCCTGTGCTGACAAAACTGTAGAAGTTACTGCCGGCAACCCTGCCGTGATAACTGCGGCAGAGAAAAAAACTGCGGCTGCCTTCTTGATAATTCCAGGCAGACCCCTTAAACCGTTATTTTCTTCATTTCCCAACGGTTACACGTCCTTTCAAAAAATAGTAACAATCTCGATACAAACATTCGTATAATTGTAATTATTATAACCCATTTTTAACCTTTATTCAATAGACAAATTGAATAAATTCTTTGTGAATTTTCTATCAACAAATAGGTATAGCTTTGTATACGGTTTTTTGCTAAATACTATTGTATATTATATATCATTATTGTACCACTCAGTCAAATACCAGTTTAATATCTTACATATGGTATTTTTGGCTTTTTATCTCACTTTTCGGTGGACAGGAACTGACATATATCGCACTCACAATAATGCGAAAAATGATTTTTATGCAAATAATGACCTGACGTATAATCAGGTCATTATTTGAATTATTTTATTATATGACCCATCAGTTTTATTATTCTGTTCTTATATTTTCTATCAAAAAAATGCAGAATAGTATCATATATAAAAAACAGAATAATGTATGCTGCCACCAACAGGGTAAAAAGAAGTTCTCCGCTTAAACCGCTGATAACAAAATTGAAACCAAAAAAAGTCATTCCTGTATAAAAATATGCAGAACCGGTTACTGCTGACAGAATAATCTTTATTACAATGCGCAGTAGGGTATTCTTTAATCTGGAGATAACTCCCCTGATAACAGGATAATAACCGGTAAGAGCTGCAAACAGCATTATTCCGGATCTGTCTGCGCAAAAGATAAAGCATATAACATTTATCGCAGCAAACGAACAAAGCGCAGTTTTTACACCTGTTTTATAAGATATCACCAGCAACAGGATTCCTGAAATAACGGCGGAAAAATACTGACCGTATCCTGCTGCTCCTGAAATTATAAATACAATTGAAGCAAGAGCCGCAGCAAGCCCTCCGACAACTGTTTTCATGGTTGTATTCATTTTCATCGGCGGCAGCAGATATTGCAAAAGCAGTCACTGCAAAGCATACAGGTAAGGAATTCACAGCAGCCGCTGCTGCTTGTACCGGGATATGTTCTGTAGCTGCCTGCTCTCTGCTTTGTAATCCGGCTGAAAAATGAATTGTATTCTACATCATCAGGATCAAGCCTGCAGGCTGTTGATGCATAATTATATGCTTCCTCAAGCCAGCCGTTATGATACGAAATTACTGCCATGAGATAATACCACTCTGCATTGCGTTCAGACGGCGGTATCTCAGCCAGCCGCTGCTCAGCTTCGTCAAATCTGCCGTTATTTATCAGAATACGGATTTCTGAATACCGTCCTGCTGCAGATGATGAACCGCCTGAAGAATATGTATAGCTGCTGCGTCCGTATGAGCCTGTACCTCGTCTCATATTCATTATTGTGTCATATGCGCCGTTTATTTCCTTCATCTTTTCAGAGGCTTCATCAGCAAGAGGACTGTTCTGATACCTGTCGGGATGATATTTTTTTGCAAGTTTCCTGTATGCCTTTTTAACATCGTCGTCTGAGGCATCGGGAGTGATACCGAGTATTTTATAGGGATCGTTCATTCTTTTCCTCCTGACAAAACTTTATGATGCTGTTTTCAGATTTGATACATCTGCACCTACTACTTTACACATCATCAAGCAAGGTGTAATAGTCCTTATCTTTTTTCTTCGGCAGGTATCTTTCTTCGGTGTATTTCCTTTGCTGATATGATAAACCGTAATATATGATATTGTCAAGTACCGCCTTATATGCCCCGGTCTCCAGAAGCTCATATGATAGAACAATCTGTGAAGCTGTCATATTGAGCACTTCATTGCAGTAAGCCATTGTTTCTTTTATGTTTCCGCTGTAATACTTTCTGAATGGATTGAAGCTTTTATGCTTAATGTCTTTTTCAAGGTCATCTGCTGCATCCATGATATATATCCATCTGCCCACATAATAGCCGAAAACCTCGAGAATATGTGCAGAGCTTTCATGCGGTGAAAATCCCATGCAAAGCTTTGATATAAGCTTTGCAGTAGGATCAGCGCAGCGGTCTATTCCTGCATCGCTTTCCTCTGCAGCTGCCTGGGCATCCATCATTTCAGCTGTAAGGGCATCTATCTTCTCGTATGCCCTTACAGCTTTTTTATAGCTGTGTCTTAGAAACAGTCTAGCGAAAGCTGCAGCTGTTCTTTTAAAAATTCCGCTGTCCTTCATCGTATCCATCAGTTTATGGTAGCCCATTATAACTGAAACTGCACCGGAAAAACGCAGGGCTTCGCCCTCTGTGGAGCAAAGCATACATTTTTTCAGCGGATTGACCGTACATCTGCCTATATGAACATGACACCCTTCATTTCTCAGTGACATATAGAGCATAGCAAGAACTGTACAGTCGTAATTCAAGGTAAGACTGGACAATATACCGTATTCCTTTTTCATGCTTTTGCAAAGTCCGCAGTAAACGCTTTTATAAAGCTGATGATCCTTCATTCTCAGCTCGTCTTTAAAAGGCTGCAGATATCCGAACATATTGTCACCGCCTTTCGTCATCTGGTATCACAGATATTTTTTCAGGTACTGACCCGTATATGATGCCTCGCATTTTACTATTTCCTCTGGTGTTCCCTTTGCGATCACAGTACCGCCGCCGTCTCCGCCCTCCGGTCCCAGGTCGATGATATAATCAGCGGTCTTGATAAGATCAAGATTATGCTCAATTACGATAACTGTATTGCCGGCGTCAACAAACTTCTGAAGAACGTCTATAAGTCTGTGAACATCGGCGATATGCAGACCGGTAGTAGGCTCGTCAAGTATATAGACTGTCTTTCCGGTTGATCTTCTTGACAGCTCAGTTGCAAGCTTGATACGCTGGGCTTCTCCGCCTGATAGAGTTGTTGAAGGCTGACCGATTTTTATATACCCAAGTCCCACATCCTTAAGAGTTTTCAGCTTATTATATATTTTCTGCTGATTAGAGAAAAATTCACAGCCTTCCTCGACTGTCATTTCAAGCACATCATAAATTGATTTTCCCTTATATTTCACCTCAAGCGTTTCTCTTGAGTATCTCTTTCCTGCACAGACCTCACAGGGAACATATACGTCAGGAAGAAAATGCATCTCAATCTTGATTATTCCGTCACCCTGGCATGCTTCACAGCGTCCTCCCTTGACATTGAAGGAGAACCTGCCTGATTTGTAGCCCTTCATCTTTGCATCATTTGTCTGTGCAAAAAGCTCTCTTATATCCGTAAATACTCCGGTATATGTGGCAGGATTCGAGCGGGGAGTTCTTCCTATGGGAGATTGGTTGATATCTATTACCTTATCAAGATTATCCGTTCCGATTATTTCCCTGCATTTTACGGGAACAGAACGTGCACCGTTAAGCTCTGATGCAAGCTGTTTATAAAGAATTTCATTAACAAGTGAAGACTTTCCGGAGCCTGAAACACCTGTTACACAGATGAATTTTCCCAGGGGAAAATCAACATTTATCTTTTTCAGATTATTCTGATATGCGCCCCTGACAGACAGCTTGAAGCCGTTACCCTTTCTTCTTTCTGAGGGAACAGGGATAAATTTCTTCCTGCTCAGATAGAGTCCGGTTTCTGAACGCTCACATTTTTTGATGTCCTCAACTGTGCCTGCACAAACAAGTTCTCCGCCATGTATACCTGCTCCCGGACCTATATCAATAATATGATCCGCTGCACACATTGTATCTTCATCATGCTCTACCACAACAACTGTATTTCCCAGGTCACGGAGATTTTTCAGAGTACCAATAAGCTTGTCATTATCGCGCTGATGCAGTCCTATACTTGGTTCGTCAAGAATATACAGAACTCCTGAAAGTGATGAGCCGATCTGGGTAGCAAGTCTGATTCTCTGACTTTCTCCACCAGAAAGCGTTCCCGCCGACCGTGAAAGGGTAAGATATGACAGGCCTACGCTGTTAAGAAATGACAATCGGCTGTCTATCTCCTTTGTAATTGCCTTTGCAATGAATTTTTCCCTTTCTGAAAGAGATGTGTGCTTTACAAATTCAAGTGCCTGGGCAACTGACATATCACAGAATTCGCTTATATTCATTCCTCCCACAGTAACCGCAAGGCTCTCGGGAGAAAGTCTTCTTCCTTTGCAGGCATCACACGGAACGGCTGACATATAGCTTTCTATTTCAGCTTTGACCCATGTGCTCTGGCTTTCTCTGAAGCGTCTTTCCAGATTATTTACAATGCCTTCAAATTCAGTTTTATAGGTTCCGCTGCCGTATTCGCTTTTTCTTTGAACGGTTATTTTTTCGCCCTTTGTTCCGTATAACAGTATATCAATTACTTCACCTGAAAGGTTTTCAAGAGGCTCGTCAAGCGAAAAATTGTATTTCTTTGCAAGTGCTTCAAAATACATAGAGGCAATTGTACTGCCTTCCATTGCCCAGCCGCTGCCCTTTATTGCTCCCTGACGTATTGATTTCGTCATATCCGGGATTATGCGGTTAATATCTATTTCCATGAAAACGCCCAGACCTGTACATTTCTTGCAGGCACCAAAGGGATTATTGAATGAAAACATTCTCGGACTAAGCTCGTCAATGCTGACTCCGTGCTCGGGGCAGGCGTAATTCTGCGAGTATAGCGCATCCTCACCGCCAATTACCGAAACAATGGTAAGTCCCCCTGCAAGCTTTGAAGCCGTTTCAATTGAATCTGAAAGTCTTGAGCGTATATCATCCTTTATCACAAGTCTGTCTACTACTATTTCTATATTATGCTTTTTATTCTTCTCTATGGGAATGTTTTCGGAAAGGTCATATGTTATTCCGTCTACCCTTGCACGTACAAAACCGCTTTTTGAAGCTGATTCAAGCTCCTTCTGATGCTGTCCCTTTTTTGCGCGGACTACGGGAGCCAGTATCTGTATCTTGGTTTTTGCAGGAAGAGTCATGACCTTATCAACGATCTGATCCACAGTCTGCTGTTTTATTTCCCTGCCGCAGATGGGACAGTGAGGTATGCCTATCCTTGCATACATAAGTCGCAGATAATCGTATATCTCGGTTACTGTTCCTACGGTGGATCTGGGATTTTTGGAAGTGGTTTTCTGGTCTATGGATATTGCCGGGGACAATCCGTCAATACTGTCTACATCAGGCTTATCCATCTGTCCCAGAAACATCCGTGCATATGAAGACAGTGACTCTACATAACGTCTCTGACCCTCTGCATACAAGGTGTCAAAGGCAAGTGAGGATTTACCGGAGCCTGAAAGCCCTGTCATTACAACAAGCTCGTCTCTGGGTATCTCAACGTTTATATTTTTCAGGTTATGCTCTCTGGCGCCCTTTACAATTATTTTTTTGAATGACATTTTATCCTCCGTTAAAAAACTGCTTCCCTATAATTCAAGGAGTGCGATTATGCACTCCTTGAAAAATACATTATTCACTTTCTTCTGTGCTGTCATCTTCTGCTGACGGCTCTTCAAAACTATCAAGGTCGTAGTCCTCTTCAGACTCATCATCAGTATCTTCATCTGTCGGGATCTCTTTGCCCTCCATTGCACAGATGAACTGCTCGCCTGACATCTTTTCATGCTCGAAAAGGAACTGAGCAACCTTATGAAGCTCGGGAGTATGCTCCTTAAGAATATCCTCCGTCTTCTGGTATCCGTTTGTGATATATTCCTTTACCTCAGAATCAATCCTTGAGGCTGTTTCCTCGGAATAGGTCTTATTGTGACCGAATTCCTTGCCAAGGAATACCTCTCCGTCATTTGAACCATAGGTGATCGGACCAAGCTTCTCACTCATACCATATTTTGTAATCATCGAGAATACAAGGTTTGTAGCTCTCTCGATATCGTTTGAAGCGCCTGTGGAAATATCACCGAGAATAAGCGCCTCTGCAACTCGTCCGCCAAGGAGTACAACGATCTCTTCAAGCATTTCCTTGCGGGAACGATAGCTTCTGTCCTCAGACGGCAGTGACATTGTAAATCCGCCTGCCATTCCTCTGGGAATAATTGAAATCTGATGAACAGGATCCTGGGTGGGACAGAAATATGTTGCAATAGCATGACCAGCCTCGTGATAAGCTGTCAGCTTCTTTTCTTTGTCTGTCATTACCCTTGATTTCTTTTCTGTGCCGACAACTACTTTGATAGTAGCCTCCTCGACTTCCTTCATTGTTATTGCCTTGAGATCCTTCCTTGCGGCAAGAAGAGCTGCCTCATTGAGAAGGTTTTCAAGATCTGCGCCGGTAAAGCCGGCTGTTGATTTTGCTATTGTCTTAAGCTCAACATCAGGAGCAAGGGGCTTGCCCTTTGCATGAACTTTAAGTATCTCTTCACGGCCCTTGATATCAGGTCTGCCTACAATTACCTGTCTGTCAAATCTGCCCGGACGCATAAGCGCAGGGTCAAGGATATCAGGACGGTTTGTAGCTGCAATCATGATAACGCCTTCATTTGCTCCGAAGCCGTCCATCTCAACAAGCAGCTGGTTAAGTGTCTGCTCACGTTCGTCATGACCGCCGCCGAGACCTGCACCTCTCTGTCTGCCCACAGCATCAATCTCATCTATGAATATGATACAGGGTGAGCTTTTCTTTGCCTGATCGAAAAGATCTCTTACTCTGGAAGCACCTACGCCGACGAACATTTCTACGAAATCAGAGCCTGAAATGGAGAAAAACTGTACTCCTGCCTCACCGGCAACAGCCCTTGCAAGAAGAGTCTTACCAGTACCGGGAGGGCCTACAAGAAGAACACCCTTGGGGATTCTTGCGCCAAGCTCGTTATACTTTTTGGGGTCCTTAAGAAACTCAACAATCTCACGAAGCTCTTCCTTTTCTTCGTCTGCACCTGCAACATCTGCAAATGTGGTTTTCCGCTTTTCGTCCTGCACACTTTTGATCTTAGCCTTACCGAAACTCATGGACTTGCCGGCATCACCGAAGCCGTTTGACAGCCTTCGCATGAAATACAGCCAAACCAGTACAAACAATACTATAAGAACGACCTCAGGCAGCAGACTCAGCCAGAATGAGTTATCCGTTGCCTGCTTCCAGTTGAATTTCATGGGGGTCTCTGCAGTCTTATTATAGTTCTCTACATACGGATCAATGGCTTCAAGGAAAAGTGAAACACTTGCTACCTTGATTTCAACAGTCTTATTATCCGTTTTTGTAATCTTCAGATCACCGGTGCCGAAATCAAGCGTATACTCCTTGACCTTATTATCCTTGAAAAGATAAATAATCTCAGACGTGGGCTTCTCATCCTGGGGCTTCATTGAGAAGAAAATAGATACAATTATGATGAGAAGAATCGGTATTCCGAGATAAATAATAAGATTTCTTATGGTTTTCTTGTTATCCAAGCTGTAGTCACTCCTTTTATTTTGTGTAAACTTCCGGCTTTAATATGCCGACATAAGGAAGATTCCTGTACTTTTCATTGTAATCAAGGCCATAACCGACAATGAATACATCGTCTATTGTCTTGCCCTTATAATCTGCCTCAATATCCTTGAGTCTTCTGCTCGGTTTATCAAACAGGGTACAGATCCTGACAGATGCCGGTGAAAATGAGCTGAGATACTCCTTTATGTAAGAAAGCGTATTTCCGGTGTCCAGAATATCCTCTACCAGCAGAACATCCCTGCCGGTGATATCTGTAGTCAATTCCTTGGTAATCTTTACTTTTCCGCTTGATGCCGTGCCTGAACCATAGCTTGAAGCAGCCATGAAATCAAGACGGCAGTCACATTGAAGCCTTCTGATAAGATCTGCATAGAATACTACGCTTCCTTTCAGAATACATACCAGTACCGGAGTGCTTCCCTTATAGTCTTCGTTGATCCGTCCGGCTATTTCATCACATAATGATGAAATCTGCTTTTCAGACAAAACTATTTCTTCAATGTCTTTATTCATCAGATTTTTCCCTTTCCGACTTTTCCGACTGAGTCCTGATGCACATCACCCGGCTGGTATTACTTCCCACAAGGTGTCCGGCGGAAAAACCAATCCCCTCTATCCAAATGATATCATGTCCGTCTGCCAGCACCAGTATTCTGTCCCTGAATTCACCGGGTATCTTCATTTCGTTAAAAAGCTTTTTCAGACTTTTGCTGATTCCCCGTCCCGGAAGGCGGAAAATATCACCGCTTTGTCTGTGCCTGAAAACAGCCCTAATGCTTATTGTATCATAATCTGCTGAATTATCAAACAGTATTTTGTTATTTTTTTCAGCATTGTTGAATTCCGCTACGGTCATAATATCAAGTGAATATTTTTTGTTGTTTATTACAAGACCGCTGCCTATCACATCCTCAAGTAGAGTTTCGGTTTGCTCGGGTTCACTGTCCTTCTTTATTATGCGCAGATATCCCTGCTTTGAAACAGCAAATATTTTTCCTTTTACCTGAACTGCGCCGCTGGTTCTGCATATTTCTCTGATAAGACGGATATGATCTGATTCGGGGATCACATCGTATCCGCTCAGAAGCTCTGCTATTGCCCGGGCAAATACTGCTTCATCACATCTGTAAAGTGAATCGGCTTTATATATATTGTAGTAACCATTGTCAATTCTTGCTGAATCTAATGCGATTTTTGCTGATGTGTCAAGATGTTTTGCATTACACATCATATTTTCTGTCATTCTGGTAATACTTTTCTCAATTGACGGGTTAATTTCCCTCAGAACGGGTATTACATTATGACGTATCTTATTTCTTGTATAATCATCGCTGAGATTTGTACTGTCTGTAACATATTTTATGTCTTTTTCTCTGCAGTACATCTCTACCTCTTCTCTTGTTACATTGATAAGGGGACGTATTATATTACCCCTTACAGGAGGTATTCCGCAAAGACCGTTTATTCCGCTTCCCCTTGCAAGATTAAATATTACCGTTTCTGCATTATCTGACGCTGTATGTGCAGTGGCAATAACTCCTCCGCATTCTTCCGCTGTATCTGCAAAAAACTTATATCTGACATCCCTTGCACATTTTTCGATGCCTTCCCTTTGCTCTTTTGCAAGCTGAGGAATGTTGATTGTCAGTAATCTGAATTCAGCGCCGAATCTTTCCGCTATGCTGCGGGCAAATTCCTGATCCTTATGCGCCTCCTGCCCTCTGATCATATGATTCACATGACAGGCAATAAGTTTCAGTCCGAATTTTTCACGAACTGATGCAAGAAACGACAGCAGCGCACAGGAATCCGCTCCGCCGGAAAGCCCCACAACAACGGTATCGTTTTGTCTCAGCATATTATATTTTTCAACAGTTGCGGCTGCTTTATTCTCCACGGCTGTACTCCTGTGATGTAAATCGCATGAATTCTCCCTGCCAGTGCAGCGGCACGGATCTGGTTTCACCATGTCTGTTCTTTGCAACTATACACTGACCGCTGTTCATATCCACGCTATCGGGGCTGCCTGCCCCTTTCGTGCTCTGATAGTATCCCTCACGATAAAGAAAAAGAACGATATCCGCATCCTGCTCAATAGATCCTGAATCTCTGAGGTCAGACAGCTGGGGTTCATGTTCTGCTCTTTGTTCGCTGGCACGGGAAAGCTGTGACAGTGTGATAACAGGAATATTGAATTCCTTTGCCATTATCTTTAAATTTCTTGTTATTTCCGAGATTTCCTGAACTCGGTTGTCTATCCTTCTGGATGCAGACATAAGCTGAAGATAATCTATGATAATAAGATCTACGTGCTTCAGTCTGCGTATCTTTGCTTTCATTTCAGGAACGGTGATACCGGGTGTATCATCAAGATACATTTCTGTCTTACTGAGAATATCCCCGGCCTCAATAAGCCTTGTCCATTCATCTCCGCTGAGCTTTCCGGTTCTGAGCTTTGTACCTTCAATCAGTCCCTCGGTAGACAAAAGTCTTGAAGCAAGCTGCTCCTTTGACATTTCCAGAGAAAAGAATGCTACCCTCTTTTTTGCCTTTACTGCCACATGACGGGCAATGTTCAGCGCGAAACTGGTTTTTCCCATACCGGGACGGGCTGCAAGTAATATCAGGTCAGAACGGTTAAGACCGGTTATAGTTCTGTCAAGATCGGAAATACCCGTAGGCAAAGCTTTATATGCATCACTTTCAGGTGAATTCAGAAGATCCAGTCTGTCGAAGGTTTCAAGAATTACATTATTGATTCTTTCAAGCCCCTTGACACTTCTGTCATCTCTGATATCAAATATTCTCTGCTCAGCTGAATCTATCAGCTTTTCTACATTATCATTTGGCGAAGCTGCATCATCAATAACCTCTCTTGAAGCATTGATAAGACTGCGCAAAAGAAATTTTTCCTTTACTATCTCGCAGTATTCACCTATTCTTGAAATAGACGGAACTATTTCAGCAAGCTGGAGCATATAGCTTTTGATATTGGTTTCATCAAAATTCTTTTCACTTCTCAGCTGCTCCAGCACCATTACAAAATCAACAGGCTTACTTACAGTAAAAAGATCTATCATCGCACGGTAAATAGCCTTATGATTTGATAAATAAAAATAATCCGGCGTTGGCAGTATTTCCATTACTGTGGTAAGGCAGTCGGAATCAAGCAGCACAGAGCCTAAAACAGCCTGCTCTGCTTCTGCACTGTACGGAAGATTAAGACCGTCAACAGATACTACAGGCATATTTTCACTCATTTATTCCTTCACTCCGTTCCTTTTCGTTTTTTGTATTAATTACTCCTGATTATCTGTAACCATTACTTTCAGTTTTGCTGATACTCCTGTGTAAAGCTTTACCTCAACATTATATGTACCAAAGTTTTTGATATCTGTATCAAGTACTACCTTTCTCTTATCAACATCAATGCCGTATTTCTTCTTAAGCTCGGCTGCTATCTCCTTTGATGTGACAGAACCAAAAAGCTTTCCGCCCTTTCCTGCTTTTCCGATCATTGTAAGTGTCTGACCGTTGAGCTTATCTGCGTTTGCCTTTGCCTGAGCAGTCTCTGTTTCTATTTTGAATTTCTTTGACTCCTCTGAGTTCTTCAGCTCGTTCATAGCCTGAGCATCAGCTTCTCTTGCCAGCTTTCTCGGAAATAGAAAATTTCTTGCATATCCGTCTGATACATTTGCAAGCTCTCCCTTTTTTCCTGTTCCTTTGATATCCTGTAAAAGTACTACTTTCATTATTTATCTCCCTTTCTTAAAAAAGCTGATATCTGCCCGGCAAGCGGGCAGATAAATCCAAACAATCATTTCTTTGTGCCTGTATCTGTTTTTGTTTTGTTTATCTCAATATCTTTAATTATTGAAAGCAAACGCTGCTTGGCTTCCTCCGGCGATACTCCTTCCAGCTGGCAGGCTGCCATGGTATGATGTCCGCCGCCGCCGAGAGCCTCCATTATTACCTGAACATTCAGGTCGCCCAGTGAACGTGCTGAAATATTGATTGTCCTTCCTGTCTTATACATTACAAATGAAGCTCTAACGCCTTCAATACCCAACAGCTCATCTGCTGCCTGTGCGGACGCTATACGGATATCAGGTGTATTCGTATCCGCATAGGAAACTGCACAGTGATTGAATACCTCGGCTTCACTGACAAGCTTATATTTGATCTTATATGTTTCAATGGAATTTGAAAACAGTCTCTTTACTTCAACAGTATCTGCACCGTTGCTTCTCAGAAATGCTGCAGCTTCAAATGTCCTTACTCCTGTACGAAGAACAAAATTCTTTGTATCGAGCATTATGCCTGAAAGCAATGCCTCACTTTCAAGCCGGCTGAGTGAACAGTCGCCAAGATACTGCACAAGCTCTGCCGTCATCTCGCAGGCAGACGATGCATAAGGTTCATGGTAGAATACAACAGCATTATCAATATGATTTACCATCATTCTATGATGATCTATTACAACCACCTTTTTGCATTTCTCGTAAACAGCCTTTGATTCCACAAAATTAGGCGAATGGGTATCAACGATTATCAGCAGTGTATGTTCATCAATAATGTCATATGCTTCGACCTCATTTTTGAAGATACTTTCAAAGCCTGAATCCTCAAATCTCTTTACAAGGGATTTTGCAAGGGTCTGCTGTTTATCAATACAGATATATGCATTCCTGTGCAATCCCTTGACAACTGCACTCCACATACCTATGCAGGCGCCCACACTGTCCAGGTCTGAATATCTGTGTCCCATTATAATAACATTGCTGCTGTTATTGACATGATTTGTCAAAGCTGCTGCAATTACTCTTGTCCTTACCTTATCACGCTTTTCTATGCCCTTTGAAAGACCGCCGAAAAACTGATATGTTTCGTTTTTCTTTACAGCTACCTGATCTCCGCCTCTGCCCAGAGCCATTTCAAGAGCCTGTCTTGCCCAAAGCTCAGATTCCTTGAAATTGCTTGCGCCTCTGCCTACACCTATTGAAATAGTTGCATTCATACGGTCATCAATCTCTATCTCACGGATTTCCTCA
Source organism: uncultured Eubacteriales bacterium (assembly GCA_900316485.1). Classification (GTDB taxonomy): domain Bacteria; phylum Bacillota; class Clostridia; order Oscillospirales; family Acutalibacteraceae; genus UBA1213. The sequence continues at coordinate 2,821 of ONDB01000065.1, read as the reverse complement.
AGTATCTTGAATTTTTCATCAACAAACTGCTTGATATTTCTTTCTTCAAAAACAGCAAGATATCGTCCGCCTGAAAGCTTTTTATAAAAGCCCTTGGTCTTTGATACCCATCCAGCTATTGCCTTTTCCACCAGCACCTTTATACGGCTTGCTTCGCCTTCCTCGCTGTCTCTTTCAAGCTCTTCCTTATTATCAAAGGCTATTATTGCAACAGCAGGTCTTGAATCAAGGAATTCATCAGAATTAACCTTATAATCGTTATCATCAACAAAGTAAACCACCAGGCTTTCGCCTGACCTTACAGCAAAGGCAATATACCATTTTCCGTTGATATAGGTATCCGTTCCGTTTTCATCAAACAGGGAATCCGGATTGCTGTCGGACAGGAATTTCTCTACGAAATCACCGGTAGGATCATCATCTTTGATAATATTCTTTCTGAATACATCATTTACCATTACGATCTCGTTATTCTCCCCGAGTATCGCAACAGGCATTGAGATATTATTGATCCTCTCTATATCAACATCCTCTGCGGAGCTTGCGGCGTCTGTAACTATCTTTGCAAGGTATTTTTTGTAGTTCATCATACTTACAAATACACCAACAAGAGCTGCTATTGCAAAAATAAGCTCGGCTACAAACATATAATGGTTCCACCAATATGATGCTATCGCCATTATGAACATCGCCGCCACAAGTATCACAAATAACGGTGTTATAAATATGCTGTTTTTTCTTTTACCCATACTTTTTAACACCTACTTCTTCTCTGCCGTACTTCGGCAGATTTATTAAACCTCCATGATAATCGGAAGTATCATAGGACTTCTCCTGGTTTTGTCATAAAGCTCCTTGGAAAGCTCGTCCTTTATTGTATTCTTGATTACGCTCCATTCATGGATTCCCTGTCTGTCACAGCTGTCAAGGGCTCTGAGTACCGAATCCCTTGCTGCCTCCATAAGCGGCTCACTCTCTCTTACATATACAAAGCCTCTGGATACGATATCCGGTCCTGCACATACCTGACCTGTTGCGCCGTCAAGGGTAACCACAACAACAATCAGTCCGTCCTGGCCCAGATGCTTTCTGTCACGAAGCACAATACTTCCCACATCGCCTACGCCAAGTCCGTCTACAAGTACCTTTCCTGCCGGAACACTGGGAAGCTGCTTCATTGAGCTTTTGCTGAGCTCCACAACATTTCCTATATCTCCGATGAAAATATTTTCCCTCGGCATTCCCATATCCATTGCGATCTCTGCATGCTTTACAAGATGCTTCTGCTCGCCGTGGACAGGTATAAAATATCTGGGTTTTGTAAGTCCCTGAATAATCTTCAGCTCTTCTCTGCAGGCATGTCCCGATACATGAACCTCATACATAGATTCTGATGCAATCTTACAGCCATGCTTCATCAGCTCATTTACAACAGTGCTGACCATTTTTTCATTGCCTGGTATAGGATTGGCAGAAATAATAATATAGTCATCAGGTCCTACTGCCACTTTCCTGTGGTCAGAATATGCCATTCTTGAAAGCGCTGACATAGGCTCTCCCTGGCTTCCTGTTGTGATAAGAACTATCTGATCCTTTGTATAATGATTAAGCATATCAATATCAATGATAAGCCCCTCGGGAACATCTATATATCCAAGCTCTGAAGCTATGGTCATATTATTTATCATGCTTCGTCCGGAGAAAGCAACCTTCCTGCCGTACTTCTCTGCACAATTGAGTATCTGGCGTATTCTGCCCAGATTGGATGCAAAGGTAGCAATGATTATACGGCTGTCCTCCGCCTCCTTGAAAAGCATATCAAATGTATGACCGATATTCTGCTCTGTCATTGTATAGCCGGGTCTTTCGGCATTAGTAGAGTCTGCCATCAGAGCAAGAACACCCTGTTTGCCAAGCTCGGCAAAGCGTGACAGATCAATCATATCGCCTGTAGTGGGGGTACAGTCAATCTTGAAATCGCCGGTATGAACGATTGTACCTGCACTTGTGTGTATTGCAACACCTACAGCATCCGGAATCGAATGATTCACATGAATGAATTCAATGGAAATCTTTCCTAATTTGATTCTCTGACCTGCTTTTACTACATTAAGCTTTGCCTTGCTCTGAAGACCATGCTCTTTCAGCTTACTGCTGACAAAGCCAAGGGTAAGAGATGTACCGTATATTGGCAAATTCATCTTCCTGAGAAGGTAAGGAACTGCTCCAATATGATCCTCATGTCCATGTGTGAGGACAACACCTCTGATCTTATCCTTATTTCTTTCAAGATAGGTAAAATCAGGTATTACCAGGTCTACGCCAAGCATATCGCCGTCCGGGAATGCCATACCACAGTCAAGAAGGAACATATCATCATCACATTCAAACAATGTGATATTTTTGCCTATTTCGTTCAGACCGCCCAGGAAGGTAATCTTTACGCTTGATTCCTTCTTCTGCAGCTTTGTTGACGGTCCTGAACGACTGTCTGTTTTCCTTTTGAATGTACGTGCAGAAGTTTTTCTGTTCTCATCAGATCTGCCTGTCTGGCTGAGTGTAAGCGTATCTGTTAAAGAAACTGTACTGCCGCCTATCTCCTGGTCAGATATCTTCTGCGGTGTCAATATTCTGTCAAAGAGCTTGGAATTATCCACCTGACGGGGTCTGGATCTTCCTACCTGCTCAGACTTACCATACCTTGTTCTCTGCAGCCTTTTATTCTTTCCGTTCCTGGCTGCGTTCTTTCTGTTGTTATACTCCGAAATCACTTAATTACCTCCATACTGATATTATTCCGAATTCAAACAGCACTTAATTT
>ONDB01000044.1 GCA_900316485.1 uncultured Eubacteriales bacterium | reverse complement strand
GGGGAAATTGTTGCATTATTGTTTAATGTGTGGTATAATTGTATAAAAATTCATTTTAGTATGGTAAAAATGTACCTGTCGGAGGTCGATTCTTGATGAAAGAATTATTGGTAGATATATTAGATCATTGTGTGTTCAAACTGCTGATACTGATCATGTCTGTTTTTTTGCTTATATTACTTGTATCGCCATTAAAAACACAGGCATTGTCATCAGGCGAGGCTGATCCGCTGGGAGATTCGTCGGATTATTCCACCGTTTTATACGATAATACAAACGGACTTCCTACTGCTGAAACAAATGCAATAGTTCAGAGTGATAACGGATATATCTGGATGGGAGGATATTCCGGACTTGTGAGATATGACGGCAATACTTTCTTCAGATATGACGCAACCTCAGGGCTGGCAAGTGTCAGATGTCTGTTTATTGATTCAAACGGCAGACTATGGATCGGAACCAATGACGACGGTGCTGCAATGCTGAAGGATGAAGAATTTATTTTTTTCAATAAAGGAAAGGGTCTTGCTTCCTCATCCATACGCTCAATAACTGAGGATGATCATAAAAATATCGTAGTAGCCACAACAATGGGAATTACAGTTATTGACGGTTATAACAATGTAAAATCTATAGACGAGGCACAGATCAATAAGAAATATATAAAAAAGCTTGAGAGAGCAAAAAACGGTGAAATATATGGAGTGGATCTGGAAGGATCGTTTTTTGCATACCGTGATGAAAAAATCACAGCATATTATGACCCTGATAAAACCGGCTTCGGAGCTGTGGATACAATTTATCCCGATCCCGATGATGAAAATTCAATTTATCTCAGCACACGAAAGGACGGGCTTATCCACTGGGATATGACAAAGCCTACGAATACAGCAAAAAATATAAGATAGAACCATTCAATACTATCAATAACATTAAAAAAATAAATGAAAAGCTTTGGGTGTGCTGTGATAATGGTATGGGCTATTTTGACAGCAATATGAAATTCTTCATTCTGCCCAATATGCCTATGACAAGTTAGATAGATAATGTTATCAGCGATTACGAGGGTAATTTATGGTTCACATCATCAAGACAGGGCGTAATGAAGATTGTTCATAATAATTTCAAAGATATTTCCAGGCTTGCTGGTCTTGATACAGTAGTTGTAAATGTTACCTGCCGATGTGGAGATGACCTGTATATCGGCAGTGACAATGGACTTTACATTCTTGATAAGAATTATCAGATAAAAAGCAATAAAGTTGTTGAGATGATAGGGGAGTCCAGAGTACGCTGTATTATTCAGGACAGAAATGGAGTAATGTGGATTTGTACTTATGGAGATTACGGTCTGATAGCATATGACCCAAAAACTGAACAAATCAAGTACTATAATGAAAGCAACGGACTTTATGTTAATAAGGTAAGAATGATTAAGGAGCTGTCTGACGGCAGATTGGCTGTTTCAACAAGTAAGGGTCTTGTTATTATTAAGGACGGAGAAATAGCGGATAGGTATAATGAGGCCAACGGTATAAGCAATACAGAAATTCTTACTATAGAAGAAACACCTGACGGCAGGATATATCTTGGAAGTGACGGTGACGGAATCTATGTAGTTGACGGAACAAAGCTGACAAGGATAAGTAAAAATGATGGTCTTACTTCTGAGGTAATAATGAGGATCAAAAAAGATCCTGTGGAAGATGTTTATTGGATAATTTCAAGCAATTCAATTTCCTTTATGCGGGATGAAAAAGTATTTATGATAAAAAAATTCCCGTATACAAATAATTTTGATCTGTATTTTGACGACAGCGATAATATGTGGGTTTTGAACAGTAATGGAGTGTATATTGTCAAAAAATCAGAAATGCTTGCAAATAAAGATATTGACTATGTGCTCTATGATATTCACAGCGGTCTTCCGTATATTGCTACTGCCAATTCCTTCAGTCAGCTGGATCCTGACGGCACACTTTTTATTTCGGGATCCTCAGGCATATGCTGTGTAAATATTAATAATGCAACTGTTGATAACAGTAAAATACGTCTTGGAATTCCTTCTCTGACTGTTGATGATAAATATTACGGTGTAGGGAACAGCAAGGTAATACATATTCCGTCAGACTGTAAGCGTCTGAATATTTATGCTAATGCATTTACATATTCTTTAAACAATCCACATATAAGCTATCAGCTTGAAGGATTTGATGATGAGAAAACTACACTTACTAAAAATGAGCTTTCTCCTATCAGTTATACAAATCTTAAGGGAGGAACATATACGTTCCGTTTTTCACTGATAAATACCATGACAGGCAACACAGATAAATCGGTAGAGATTACGATAATCAAGGATAAGGCCGTTTATGAAGAAGTATGGTTTTATATTATTCTGATTATACTGTCAATAGTAACACTTCTTCTCATATTCCTGCTGATATATAAGCGCCGCGAATCCTACTTCCTGAGAAAACAAAGGGAAAATCAGAAACTTATTAACGAAATGACCCTTGCTTTCTCTAAATGCGTAGAGTCAAAGGATGAGTATACAAACGGTCATGCTTCCCGAGTTGCAAAATACAGTAAAATGTTTGCTGAAAAAATGGGTAAAAAACCTGAAGAGGTTGAGCATATACATAATATTGCCCTTCTTCACGATATCGGAAAGATAAGTATACCCGATAGTATCCTCAATAAACCCGGCAGACTTACGGATGAAGAATATGCAATTATGAAAACTCATTCACAGAGGGGATACGAAATATTGAAGGAGATTACAATTGCGCCTGATCTGGCTCTTGGAGCAAGGTATCATCATGAACGAATAGACGGCAGAGGGTATCCTAAAGGACTTGTAGGCGATGAGATTCCTGAGATCGCTCAGATCATTGCTGTTGCAGATACATTTGATGCAATGTATTCCACAAGACCTTACAGAAAAAAGATGAAGCTTGAGGATGTTACTGCCGAGATAAAACGCTGTTCAGGAACCCAGCTAAGCGAAAAAGTTGTAAAAGCCTTCCTGGAGCTTGTTGATGAGGGAGTCTTTGATAACGACAATACAAATTAAATTGTTGTAGGTAAAATAATAACAAACCGTATGAAGCTGAAATATCAGTATTCATGCGGTTTGATTTTTGCAAAATATTAAATATGAAGATAAAAGAAAAAACCGCACTAAAACTGAATAATCAGAATTAATGCGGAGTTCGACAGCGGAGGACAAGGGATTTGAACCCTCGCGCCGGTTTCCCGACCTACTCCCTTAGCAGGGGAGCCCCTTCACCACTTGGGTAATCCTCC
>ONDB01000038.1 GCA_900316485.1 uncultured Eubacteriales bacterium | reverse complement strand
GCCGGCCAGCGTGACGCTGGACCCGTAACGCGCCGGCGAGCCGCCGGTGCCATAACGCGATGGTGTCGCTTCACTACGTTACGCTCTTACTGCGCCTGACTATTTTACCGCCCGCGGTGCTGCTGTAATCGCTTGATTTGCTTTCAACCTGTTACTCCCTCGGTCAGCTGCGCTGACAGCTCCACCGGGGAAGGAGCATTTTCCGGTTATAAAAATAAGCGCCCTCAAAGGCGCTGTAATGCGTTTTGCGTCTTTCTTAATAATATAATTTCATGCCCGGTCGCAGAGAAGTCACTCTCTTACGCCGGGCACACAAATTATCTTTCCCTTGATTTTTACTATACCATACGGCACGCACCAAATGCGCAACAAAACATGGAGTTACAGAATAATATCTTGTCCTAAATGTAAACAATTTATGAATATTATCACATTCCGGTAAGCATTAAAAGCAGAACATAATTTTCAATAATAAATTCAGATATTGCTCCCAAATGAATACCTCCTCCTCCAGGCACTACAAAAACAGGAGATAATAAATTTTGCTGAGATTCAATACAGCAGCCTGGTAATTTATTATATGCAGCACCTCCATAATACAAAGCACTGCAATTTATTTCATTATAACAGAAAAACTGCATCATTTCTGCAACAAAAAAACCTTATTGTCAAAAACTTTGTTTCCCGTTTGTAAATAAATCATTAACAAATTATTAAATATATAAAACTATTGATTTTCTTGCTTTTTTGTTGCAGATTTGGTGCACTTCCTGTGCTACAATGCATTTACTAAAATAAGTTATCTTCTTTTTTTCCTGCATAAAGCCTGCTGACAGTTATCTTATCCGGCAGACAGAATGCAGCTTTAAACAAACCCATTCAAAAAAATCAAATAAACAGGCAAGCCGTTGGATTCATGTAATTCATCGGCTTGTCTGCTTTTTCATGCTTAATACACCATGCTGTTAACGATTCACTTACCGCCCTTTGTTTCCCGGAACGGGCAGACATCAAGGCAGCGGCGGCAGCCTGTGCATTTACTTTCATCTATCAGCGGATATTCAAAGCCCTCTTCATCCTCGGTCATTGTTACAGCCGACTGAGGACATACTGCACAGCAGGCGCCGCAGCCGCAGCATTCCTCTTTTTCACTATACAAAACAGGTATTTCCTTCATAATACTGTTTCAACTCCATACTGTTTATTGCTTCCATAAATATTCTGTCCCGAAATTTGAATGACTTACCGGCATTTTCCGCTCAGGCTCAGCCGAAAAGCCATGCTTCAATATTTTTTTCACCCTTCTTTTCAGCGGCAGCCTTGCAGGCCTGGGATATTTTTTTATCAGCTGTTCAAAGCTCATTTTCCTGTAATCACTGAAGAACTTCTCCCTGTCGTCAGGTTTATAAACAGACCTGTATTCAGCCGGATTACTTTCTGCCGCTGCGCTGTAAGTAACCTCTCTGCAGCAAAGGTTATTACGTACAGATTCAAAAAGCTGATTCCCCTTCCGGGTTCTGATAATAACCACAGATGTACCGGTCTCATTATACATATCAGGCGCAGCCTTTTCTATACCCCAGAAATCGCCTATAGTGATATCGGATTGTTTTTCCTTTTTTGCCATACAATTATAGCAGGCTGGTCTTAAAATATAGTCTGACAGAAACAGTTTCATAAACGGGTCATTGTCCTTCAGCTCAAAGGTCCTGTAAGACGAAGAATCAACCCTTATCATTTTCCTGTCGTTCCATATTTTATCCTTACACCTGAAATTTACAGCCTTAAGCCTTGCCTTATGTCTGCTTTCAAGATAGTTGACATATTCTCTCCATATTCCCGGTGAAGGCACTCCGTGGCAGATAACATCAGCGCAGTACAAGCCCTCATAATCTCTGCCGAGAAAATTTTTCAGTCCGTTTATCTGACACCCTGTTCCGGTAAATAATACACAGCTTCCCCGTTCAAGATCCTGTCTTACCTGACCGAAAATATTTCCCATCCGTGCCTGCAGATATTTTGAGCCTCTCAGCCTGTCCAGCTTTTCCATTGAATCCGCACGGATGAATTCAGCCCAAAGACAGTTCGGGGACAGCGCTGCTCCATAGACAAGGCCGCTGCGCTCCAGTATTATCCTGCTAAGCTCTGTAAAAACCGCTCCTGAGGAGCTTTTCATTCTCAGCTCTTCATCCGTTGAATATGCCGCATATACTGCAACAGGTTCCCTTGTAAAATTCATACTGCCTCACCTTTTTATCTTTCGTTTCAGCGGTCCGGTTATCAGACTTTTTTCTTCCTTATTCATTCCCAGGAAAAACATTGAAAGGCAGTATACCGCCGAATAAACAATTACGCTGACCACAAGCACAGCAATATTTCCGGGATGGGGTATCAGCATATACACCACTCCGGCAATGCAGGGGATTATCAGTCCGGGAATAAAGGATACAATATTTTTCCAGAAATATAATATATCAATACCTATTTTTTTATGATAATACCAGTTCATAAACAGAATATTACCTGCAGTCAGCGCTATGGTGGTGCCGAAAGCAGCACCCACCGGCCCGAAAAACTGTATCAGCGGAATACTGATAAATACATTGACCACAGCGATACAGAAATATACAACAGAACGTGCCTTATGCTTATTTTTTGCCCGCTGTATCTCAATACCAAGATTCTGTATCAGGGGAACGGTAACCGGTATCAGCAGACAAAGCGCTACATAATAGGATTCATCATATCCCTCGCCTGCCCATACCTTTATAAAATCCTGTCCAAGAAAAATAAATCCGGTCAGTATCAGCATCATAATGATAAACTGTATTCGTCCCACCTTTGTAAAAAGCCGGGTAATCTCCTTATTGTCGTCTGTTTCTGCAACGATCTTATTGACCTTGGGCACAAAGACATTTGAAACGGATACGGAAAACTGCAGATACAGGGTATTAATCTGTCCCCCTATACCGTATACGGCAACAGCCGCTGTGCCAAGTATCCTTCCCAGCAGAAATTTATCTACGCTCCAGTTGACCTGATCTATTATCTGATTCAGGAATATAAAAAATGTAAATACCCACATTTCCCTCAGCAGGGAAAATTTCAGTCCTTTAAAGCACACCTTGGTCCGCAGCTTTATGAAGCAATAATAAATATTGACTGCCAGAACAAACACCGTAAGAAAGGTAGTTACCGAAACCATTCCTATGGAGCCATATCCCAGAAGCAGCAGCGGCAGTGTAAGAAACGGACTTGCAATATACTGCAGCAGCTGCACCGTTTTCTGGAAAACAAATCTTTCCTGAGATGTAATAATGCAGTTGAACACACTGCCGGGAAAAGACAGCGCAAGATTTATGACCATCATTATCATCAGTATTTCCGCTGTGGCATATTCCTGTTCACTGAGTCCCTCACCGAAAAGCCCGTGTATGTTGGTAAGCATTACAATGCCACATAATACACACACCGCCGATATTACTCCGAAAATCAGCAAAAACATACCGTTGAGCTTTGCCACGCCGTTTTTATCGTCAGAAACCTTTGCTCTTGCATAGAACCTCATATATGCTGCATTGAATCCCAGATTCAGCAGTCCCAGGTATGATACAACCGAATATACAAGATGATACAGTCCGTATTCATTTTGCCCCAGCAGACGCAGCATGATCGGAGTATAGATAATTCCGCTGAGTATATGTACCAGCTGACCGGCATAGGAAAGTATTACTCCTGCCTTTTTTTGATCCTTCATCCTTTCACCTCTTCTGACGTGCCGTTAGTATTGCGTTAAGCATATGCATACCGGAAATTCAGTTTATCCGTTTCAGACATTCCCTGAGATAACGGTCAGATTTTTCCCTTTGTTCTGCCAGTATCCTGTCCACAGCTTCATAATCAATCGAGCCATTAAGCTTATCACCCTGGAGTCTGCTGCACCATCTGTCCTCAAGTCCCAGCAATGAAAGTATATAAGCCAGTCTGCTGGACATATCAGACAATTCGTCCTGCCTGTCTGCTGCAGCAAAAGCCTTATGGAACAGCACAGAAAACAGCACTCCATGATATGAATCCGTGATAACCGCTTCCGCATTCCGTACAAGATAGACAAATTCATCAGGGCGAATATAATACCAGGCTTTATCATTCATAAGATCAATTATTTCATAATCCTCCAGACCGTATTCTGAAACCATATCCTTAAGCCGTGAATTGCTTCCCAGAAAATAGGATAATATATATTTCTTATCCCTCAGTCCTCCTGGTTTCCGGGAGATACTGCTCCAGAATCCGCTGTCAAAAAGCAGCACCGGATCAATATGTATCTCCGGCTTTACACCGGTATTCCTTTCTATCCAGTCCGAAAGCCTGTCCTCCCTTAGGGATATCCGTTCAAATCCGCAAAGCCTGTTTTTATATTTGTCCTGGTTTTCCTCCGGTATACTGTCAGCTGCAATACTTGCGGCATAGGATATTCTTTTTTCCCTGGGGGCAAAGGTGAGAAAAAGCGTATCATTCACATCATCAGAAAAGGGCGACCAGATCTGATCGCTTCCGCAGACAAAATAATCGAATTCCTCATTGAGTCCCTCAGGTATGCAGCCCTCTCCGATCCTTTCAGGATAATAGCTGATATACTGCCTGTCAAAGTCCGCAAATTTTCTGTGCCGCTTCATTTTCATAATATAATCCGACTTACCCATGCAGCCTTTTATGAACTGTTTAAGCTCATAGCTTTTATTCTTTTTTCTTCCGGTCTGTCTTAAAGTAAAGACATCGCAGCCCATTGATGCAAGTCTGCACTGCAGAGCATAATTCTGCAGCCGCTGACCGAAATTATCGCCGTATGTAAATGTCAGGATACCAACCTTCATATTGCATCTCCAAAATAAAGCTGATTATTTACCGGACAGATCAGCCTTATGCTTTTTCTTCATTCTGTATTTAAAGAGCTGCCATTCATATCTGCACCTGCAAAACCACTCGCACAGATATTCGCCGGGTAAAACACGGGACTTCGTTATATCTGCAGGCTGTGCCTTGTATTCCCTTATCTCCTCCAGAATATCTGTATTATCACATAATTCCATAGGACCGGGATTTCCTCTGCTGCGGAAGGCATTTATCATCCGCCTCAGCCTTTTTTCATCCGTAAGTATATCTCCCAGGGTTTCATCTCCGGATGCTATATAACCGTTATGGTTATTTCTTACCTGATACTGTATATTGCCGCTGATTTCCGAAGTCAGCACAAAAGCATTTGAAGCACAGGATTCATAATAAGTATAGCTGTAGGTTTCAGGCAGCCGGGACCACAATACAGCACAGTCGATATTGTATTCCCTCAGCTTTTCCACCATTGAATCCAGCCCCTTGTTGAAATCAACAGCCACCTCTTCTATATAATCGCAGTGGGTATCCGTCCTGCCAAACTGGAACAGCTCAATATTGCAGCCCCTGCTGTGAACCAGTCCTGCTGCTTCATACCACTGAGGCCACCCCTTCAGATCCATCTGATAGCCTACAAAAGCTGCTCTCAAAGGCTTTTCGTCAGGGATCCGGGTCATATTGCCCGTATATTTTCCAATCAGCTTCTGATGATAAATAACCCTTAATCTGTTTTCGTATTCAGGATAATGCTTTTTCCAGATTGCAGCTGCAGCATCAGAGGGAGAAATAAAGCTCAGCTGGCCATGCCTTGAAAAAAATGCCTTTATTTCATCCACACGCTGCTGCACAGCCTTATTGCAGGTTTTGCAGTCTTTGCATTTTTCCTCTGAGGGAAAGCCCATTCCGCAGAATTCACAGCCATTTTTTGCAAGTCCTGCTGCCGGACAGATAGTCTGCATATCGTGCAGATACATCGTCATATTGCAGTGCAGTACATCAAGTATCCGGTCAAGCTGCTGCAGGCTTACACCCTTGAGATGATGTATATAACAGGCTGACGCATAAATACCTTTGCCGCTCAGTTCATAAAGAAGCTTCAGTACATGAGATGTTGAAAACGCTCCCATAGCTTTTCCGTCAACTGCAATTTCCCACAAAAAGCATCCGTTTCTTTTCTGTACGGGATATGGGCAGAGGTGGAATATGGAGCAGCCCATTTCTGTGATTTTTTTCTGATGAGCAAGCAATACCTTATCCGTTCCTCCCATACCGCCGCTGTAATTGCCGTATGAAACAGTCAGGATAAACCGCTTTTTAATACCCTTTATCAATACAGCTCTTCCTTCCCCGGTAATATTTCTGACAGGCAGCCCTCTATTCATCAGATGCCTTTTTTAGCTCTTCAAGATAGGAATACCCGTATTTTTCGTCAGGCTCAAGATAGGCTCCCTCGCCCCATTCGTTCCAGGCATTTATGAATATTAACGGCAATTCCCTGTTATCCCGGATCTTTCTGACCAACAGACTCATATATTTCCCGAATTTTTCCGGAGCTGCGCCTTCCATTCTGAACCCTGTCCGGGTTCTCGGAGTATTGTCCCAGTCCACACAGGCTCCCTCAACAAGGTAATCGTCAGGATTCTTTTGCAGTATGGTACTCCATACCCCATCATAATCAAAAACGGTCTGCTCTGTTTTTTGCGCCTGGACTTCTGTATTCTTTTTTGATTTCATATAAAGCTTATGAACACCGTTAAGAATATGCAGCTTTCTCATTACTGAAAAAGCCCTTTTTTTCTTTTCCCAGTTCTTTTTTCCGGAAAGCTCAGCAGAAAAAAAGGGTTCAAATTTAACCTGATAGTCAAACCTGCCCATTTCAAATCTTGGGTCAAAATATGCAGAGCCGTTCTGTACCATAAAGCATATTCCCCCCAGGCCCGACTCCCTGCTTCTTTTTTCCCAGTATACGAGCATATCCTGAAGGCAGGGTATTTCTGCCGGTCTGTATATAAGAAGCACAGGCTTTCCCTTAAGGGTAATATATCTTTTATCCCTGAAAAAATCAATAAGATAAAGAAAATGCTTTTCCCAGTCCTGCTGAGTGCCGTAATTCTGCTTTGCTATTATTTCACTGCTGCCGCCGTCCCATTTTTTCGTCCAGTTTTCATTTGCCCAGCAAAGGCAGTAAGGGATAGTGACTGCTTCATTCCGGAGCATATTTTCAACCGGCTTTTCAAGAAGCTTTTTTCCGCCACCGAACCAATAATGATAATAGCAAAATCCCCAAACGCCGTATTCCAGAGCAGTTTTGCTCTGCTCCTCCAGCACCTGCTTATCAGAAAGGTCGTAATAATTTCTCCCCAGGGGGACTCTTGGCTGATAATGACCCTCAAAAAGCGGCTCTGCCTTTTTTACATTTGTCCATTCAGTAAAGCCCTTACCCCAGGCATCGTCATTTTCCGGTATCCTATGAAACTGCGGCAGATAAAAGGCAATAGTTTTTATCCTGTCATTTTCCAAAATATCCGGCATAATCATTTCTCCTTACATTCTTCCGGAAATGAATCTGTTTCAATAAGAGCATCTCTTACGGCATTCAGAAAGCCATAGCCGTATTTTTCATCCGGTTCAAGAAAACCGCCTTCTGACCATTCATTCCATGCAAACATAAATATCATATCCTGGTGGTAATCCTCAACAGCGTGCTTTATCTGCTTTTTAAGATAATCCCTGAATTTTTCCGGGTCGGCACCCTTTACTGCAAACCCCCTGTTTCCCTTTCTGGGAGTATTATCCCAGTTTACAAAGGCTCCCGGAATGCTGTTTTGAAACAAAGGCTTTTTTGAAATAATATCCGACCACACCCGGTCATAATCATAAACGCTGAGCTGAGAGGTTTTCAGCCGTGACAGCTTCATTCCTTCCGTTGATACTCCCCAGTGTTTTTCTATATAATGCATCAGTTTCCGCTTAAGCTTTCTCAGCTTCATAAAGCGTCTTTTCTCGTCCGACATAAGGCTGAATTCCAGCAGGGGCTGATATTCAATGCAGTAATCAAACATTGACATATCTCCTGCTGTACCGCTGAGCACTGCATCCGGCCGCTGAAACATAAAGCATATTCCTTCCAGTCCTGCCTTGACCGCAAGTGAATTCCAACAGCTTATCATATCCCCTCTTTTTTCGATAAGGTCAGGACGGTAAATAACAAGCACAGGCTTGTTGTCCTTTTTTATATATCTGGGATCCAAAAGAAACGGAAGCAGATAGTCAAAATGCGCCTTCCATTCATCCTCATCCCCGTATTTCTGTTCCATCAGCACATCATTATTGTCAGACACCCACTGATTTGTCCAGTGCTCATTAGCCCAGCATATGCAGAAGGGAAAATCAATATCCTTCTCCCTAAGATAATTTTCAACGGGCTTTTGAAGCAGAAGCTTACCGCCGAACCAGTAGTGATAAAAGCAGAAGCCGTATATACCGTTTTCTTTTGCTGTTGCGGTCTGCCACCGCATCACATCTGTATCTGACAGATCATAGTAGTTATTGTCAAGGGGGATTCTGGGCTGGATATGCCCCTCGAATAAGGGTTCTGCCTTTTTTACATTTACCCATTCAGTAAAACCCTCTCCCCACCATTTATCATTTTCCGGGATAGAGTGGAACTGGGGCAGATAGAATGTGATTATCTTCATTCCGAATTCCTCGCTGATTATTCTGACATAACCCGAAGCCCTTCCTGTATGCCGGAATAACCTCAGTGATCTGTCCTTCTGAATTTTTTTATTAATTCCTTTATCTTCAGTATTCTGCCCTCACCTGCAATGCGGGCAATCTTTCTTTTCCACCTTTGTTTTCCTGTGGTCCACGAGGCACTGTAGTGATGTATAGAAATTGTATTTTCCGTCAGCATATCACGTCCTCCCCCTGAGGGATAAGGATCAAAATACTCCGGCGGATATACAACCGTGCCCTCAATATCCACAGGCTGATCCGAAACCGTAAATCCGTGCTTCTCAAAAGCTGTGGTATTAAGAACCGGACACGATATCCTCATGCGGTTTTCCAGATCAAATTCAAGACCTTCATATTCATCCATCATTGCCTTGACCATCGGATGGCCTTTTTCAGCGCCGAATCCCAGACCGGTTGCTATCAGCTCATTTTTCTGCTGACGCCCTGCAAAGCATCTGTCATTCATAACCAGCTCCGGTTTTTTCAGAAGCTCCACATCTGTATCCAGATATATACCCCCGTTATCATATATAACCTTTAGTCTGGCATAATCCGATACAAAAGCCCACATTCTGCATTCATATGCTTTTTTCATAAAGGGATGGCTGTTTACATCAAAATTGCTTTCATCCCACCGGATAATCCGGAAATCAGGGCAATATTTTTTCCATGAATCAATACATTTCCTGACATCTCCCGGCAAGGGTTTTCCCCCAAACCAACAATAATGAATAATTCTCGGGATCATCTGTCTTTCACTCCTGCTGTATGATCAGTCTGCACCTGAATCACGGTAATACTTTAAATACAGTTCCTTCATTCTGCAGGCATTTTCCTTTATATCATAGCCTGCCTTTCTCAGCATACCCTTATACCGCTCAGAATTCTCTGGTCTGCTGTCTTCCTTTTCTGAAACGCCTTTAACGGCATTTATCCAGCATTTATGATCAAGGGGAAGAAACTCCAGGCTGTCCGTAAGATCCGCTTCTTCTGAAACCCTGTCCGACACAAGGCATTTAAGCCCGGCAGACTGAGCCTCCACAAGAACCACCGGCAAACCCTCATACAATGACGGAAGCAAAAATACATCCATAGCCTGCAGATACTTATCCACATCGGTGGTCTGTCCGGCAAATACAACACTGTCCTCAATACCCAGAGCTTTTGCCTTTTCCTTCATCTTATCAAGAAGTGCCCCGCCGCCGATCATAAGAAGCAGATAATCATCCCTGTCTTTTACCAGCTCAGAATACATATCCAGTAAAAATTCATGATTTTTCTGCTCTACAAAAATAGCTGTATTTCCAAGAACAATCCTGTTGCCTGCATTTATTTTCTTTCGGTATTCATCTCTTGTTTTTTCGTTATAGCCGAATTTTTCCAGATCAATACCGTTATTCAGTATATCAAAGGGTCTTTTTCTGAAAAGCCATCTGCCTGCCTGTTCACCGCAGGCAAAGCCTTGTGTATAACAGCGGTCAAAATATGGCAGAAGTATTTTATGAAGTGCCCTATGGGTGCAGGTAGTATTATGGGAATGAACTATTCTGACCGGAATTCCTGCCTTTACTGCCGGAAGGATATCAAGCAGCATCAGCGCACTGTTTCCGTGAACATGAACAATATCATACTGATTATCCTTCATGATTTCAAAAAGCCTTTTACGGTAGGATACAGGATCGGTTTTTCTCGGCAGATAATAAATCTGCGAGCCGCCGGCTTCAAGCTCTCTGCGGTAGTCCATGCTTATTTCATTTGGAACGACAAAATCTATTTTCATATCAGACCTGTCCATATTCCTGTAATAATTCAGTATAACGGATGTGATCCCGTTAAGCAGGAATCTGACAGTGCTGATCACTAAAACCTTTATCATCTGCAGACCTCATTAAACCGTATTTGATCCGTTCTCTTTATCTGCCCTTCAGCTTTCGCCTGAGCCGTTCCGGGAGAAGGGCTTTTATCTGACTGCTGTAATATCTGAGACCGATACTTTTTCTGAATCTCTGCTCAACAGAAGCCCAGCCGCCGTTTTTATAACATTCAAGAATTTCCTCTCTTTTTCCGGCAGACACGGGACATACAAGAGCGCTGTTACCGGCGGCAGCACTGGAAAACCGGGAGCTTTTCAGATCTGCAAGATCTTTCAGACCGTCAAGGAATTCCTGTCCCTTTCCAGTATTCGCCAGCACAACGGAAATGCCCTTGTTTTCATTCCAGATACCGCTGTCAAGATACTCCGGATGCTGTTTTTCTATACCCCAGTAATCCCCCAGCGTAATATCGGACGGCCTTAGCCTTGAAGAATATCTGCAGCTGCAGCAGCTGTCCCTGAATATCCAGCCCCGGGAAAAATAATAAATATAGGACGAAGTATTCTGCCATATTTTCCTTCTTTTATTATTGATAAGCGCACTGCCGTTTTTACCCCAGCCCAGTGATTTATCGCGGAAGGTAAATTCTTCAACCCTGCCGCCGTATTTTCTGCCCAGCAGCTCAATGTATTCCCTGAACATTCTGCCGCCCGGCACACCGTGGCATATGATATCCACGGTAAGCAGATTTTCATAATCCCTGCCGAGAAAGCCATATAATCCGGCAGTCTGGCAAGGCGTTCCGGAAAACAGCACCTTTTTTCCGTCTGCAAGATATTCAGCGGTTTTCTGATAAACATCTCCGGTACTGCTCTGGGTATATTTTGATCCCTGAAGCAGGCGTATATCCTCTTGTTTTTCAGCAGCGGCGTGTATAACAGAAAAGTCCTCCTGCATTCTGGCGCCGATTACTATTCCGCCGTGCCCGATCATATATTCAGCCATAGCTGCAAACATTCCTCCGGATGAAGATAACATCCTGGTTTTTTCGTCCCTTGACACCGCCGCATAGGTGCTTATGGGTGCATTTTCAACGCTTTCGCCCCGGAAGGCACAGACTTTTTGGCATCTGCGGCAGGCTATGCATTTTTCCCCGTCAATAACCGGATAAATAAATCCGTATTCATCCTCTTTCATACTGATGGCTTTTTCGGGACATATATTCATACAGGCTCCGCAGCCGCAGCATTCTGACTTATTCCTGAACAAAACAATTTCCATTATTACAGCACCCCAACACAAAAGCTGCTACTAAACTGCACAATCTATCTGTTCCTTCAGATAATCCCGGCTGCGTCTGCGTTCCCTTTCAATGATCCTGTCCGCCGCATCATAATCAATCATTCCTGCCATAAGCTTATCTATATCATTCATATTATCCGCAATCCTTCCGGAAAGCTCCAGTCTGTTCATCAGATCTGCCAGCTTTTCCGAATTGCCGCAGCTGCTGTTCCTTACAACCGAAATAAACTGACTGTGTGTAATAACCGACAGAATACTTCCGTGAAAGGTATCCGTCACAATGCAGTCAGCATTCTTAAAATATGCGATAACCGTAAAAGGGTCACAGTCTATAAATTTGTCGCAGCAGCCTTGTACGCCTCCGATACAATATATTTTCAGTCCCCTGCTGTCTGCATATCTTCGTATACAATCACATTCCTCACGGCTGAACCGTCCTGCATACCCGTACAGAAGAAGATAATCGCTTTCACCCACTGATAAGGGAATCTGGCTGCATTTTCCCATAAAATCATAAACAAGCACCGGATCAAAATGACAAAAAGGCTCGTTTCCTGTCAGAGCCTTCGTAATAATGCAGCTGTTTTCATCTCTTACAGACAATGCATCAAATTCCTTAAGATAAGCCGCTACTTCGTCCCGTACCTGATATTTCTGCAGCTTCTGCAGACTTGTATTTCCGAAAGAAGCAGCGTAGCTTATGAGCCTTCGGGCATGATTCCCAACACCGAAAAGCTCAGGAGAAAAGCCCACATTGGTATTGCTCTGAACACAATTGAATACCTCGTCGCTGCCT
>ONDB01000114.1 GCA_900316485.1 uncultured Eubacteriales bacterium | reverse complement strand
TTTATATAGTATATGATTATACAACAATCATGAAAATTTATTGTTCTGCAAAAGAATAATAAATTGTGAATTTCACTCATTAACACTGTTTTCCTCTATTGTATAAATATGCCTTATAGAGCGCCGTAAAGCCTTCTCTGAAAAGCGGCACAAAGGGGCATTACAACAGAGCTTACAGCAGCTGCACCTCATACTGCTCCGTGATTTTCCAGGCAATGCTTCAGCCATTTGCCGATATTGTCCGTGAAATACTTATTTTCCGTAAGCTTAAGGTCAGAGGGCTGGCTCAGATATGTGAAAATACAATATTCAAAATAGAAGAAATCCTTGCCTGAGGGGTTATATGTGAATGCGGCATCCGTATCGAAGGTGTTGTAGTATTCCTGGGCGGTGTATTTGATCTTAATATCCACTCCCAGCTTCTCCTTGGCTTTCTGGTCAGTGGTTACAGCGGAAAGGTTTTCAGCAGAAATTTCCACAAATCCGTCTACATTTTCATTTGTTT
This sequence comes from uncultured Eubacteriales bacterium, assembly GCA_900316485.1. Lineage (GTDB taxonomy): Bacteria > Bacillota > Clostridia > Oscillospirales > Acutalibacteraceae > UBA1213. Next base: position 6,000 of record ONDB01000114.1, on the reverse strand, counting down.
CAAATACATTTCTCAGATAATTTGGTCCCAGCACATCCCACACAGGTTTATAATTTATGGAATCAATGGAATCAGTGATCAGGAAGTAATAGAAAATGTTTTCAAGCTCAGAACTGATGGTCCATACACCGTTATAGATATCGTTATGATTGTATTTGTCCACATTTGCATTAAAGGCATCGCAGAGAAGCTTTTTGATATCATATGTATCATCCTTCAGACCGAAGGCATTGAGCTCAGTCCATATAATATCTGTTGAGGAAATCTGCATGACAAGCTTTTTTTCCTCATCAATCCCCTCGTAGGTGTCGTTTTCAAATTCATCGAAGAGATTGGTTTCCTTATTGTACCTTTTATGAAGCTCGTCAAAAAGCTTATCCTTCATTCCCAGGTTAAGGGTATTATCAGTACAGATAAGCTTTGCCAGCTCGGAACTGCCCACATTTTTAAGCTCCAGACCGGATATGAATTGCTTTGCTTCTCCGGTAAGCTTTTTAAGGTAGCCGCTGTCAACATTGATATTATTTTTTCTGCACAGATAAACGCAGCCTGCGCTGCCGTAGGTCTGATATATCATTAATTCAGCCTTTTCTGTAAGCTTGTTTCCCTGAAAATCACCGTAGGATACCTGACTTGATGCGGTAGATGCTGCCGAAACTTCAAAGGCGCTGGTCTGAACATCCGAGCTTTCCTCAGGTGTATCCCCGGCGGAGCTTTCCTCTTTTTTTTCCGAGCAGCCGGAGACTGATATTGCTGCAGCTGCTATAACGCCTGAAAGCATAAGTGCTGTGATTCTTTTTGTTATCATTTTCTGAACCTCCCTGTATTTTAATCCGGCGAACCAGGTATTATATTCTGATTCAGCCTGCCTGAAAAATATCTGTAACTGCGGTCTGTGCCGTACATCCCGGGGGAATGTGAACTGCAATATGCGGCGCTCCGGTCATGCTGAGATTTGCACGTTTTCCGGTTTTCCCCAGATGCTCCATTATCTTTGCGGCACCCTCGCAGCGTATTTCATTGAAATAGATAAGTATATTGTCGTCACGCTGACGCACGGCGCTGACGCCAAGACTTTTCGCCTTGCTTCTTACAAGCGCCACCCCGATAAGATCCTTCGCCGCCTTTGGAATATCTCCGAAACGGTCTATCATTTCGTCAATAACATCGCTTGCATCCTCATCGGTGCGGATATCTGCAATCCGGCGGTACATTTCAAGACGATTGCTGAGATTTGAAATATAATCCTCAGGAAGATGGGCGTCAACTCGTATATCTATAACGCAGTCGCTGTCAAAGGCTTCCGCCTTTTCTCCCTTTGCTTCGCTGACAGCCTGACCCAGCAGCTTCATATACATATCATATCCCACATCGGTAAGATGACCGTGCTGCATAGCGCCGAACATATCTCCGGCACCTCTTATTTCCAGATCTCTCATGGCTATTTTGAATCCGGAACCGAATTCGGTAAATTCTCTTATAGCCTCCAGTCTTTTCTGGGAAATCTCACGAAGCACCTTATCTCTCTGGAAGGTAAAATATGCATATGCTCTTCTGCTGGAGCGTCCTACTCTGCCTCTCAGCTGGTGAAGCTGAGAAAGCCCCATTCTGTCGGCATTTTCTATGATAAGGGTGTTTGCATTGGGAATATCTACTCCGGTTTCGATTATGGTTGTGCTGACAAGCACATTTATTTCCTGCTCAAGCATTTTCCGCCAGACCTCAGACAGTTCGCTTTCATTCATTCTGCCGTGGCCGAAGCCTACCTTGGCTTCAGGAATTGCTTTTGCGATATCAGCAGCCTTGGTTTCAATACCTTCGACCCGGTTATACAGATAGAATACCTGGCCGCCTCTTTTCAGTTCACGGCGTATTGCTTCATTGATAACTGCCTCGTCATATTCCAGCACATAGGACTGTACCGGATGGCGGTCCTGGGGAGCTTCTTCCAGTGTGGACATATCCCTTATACCCGACATAGCCATATTCAGAGTTCTGGGAATAGGCGTAGCGGAAAGGGTAAGGATATCCACATTCTTATAAAGCTCCTTGAAATTCTCCTTCTGCTCAACTCCGAAGCGCTGTTCCTCGTCTATTATCAGAAGTCCGATATCACGGAATTTCAGATCCTTTCGGATAAGGCTGTGGGTTCCTACAACAATGTCAATATCTCCCCGCTCAAGCTTTTTAAGAATCTGAGCTTTCTGGGAAGCATTGCGGAAACGGGACAGCAGTTCTATGGTTATGGGATATCCTTCAAAGCGCCGCAGTATGGTCTGATAATGCTGCCACGCAAGGATGGTGGTAGGGCACAGAATGGCGCACTGTTTGCCGTCTGTAACACATTTGAAGGCTGCCCTGAGTGCAACCTCGGTTTTTCCGAAGCCCACATCTCCGCACAGAAGTCTGTCCATAGGAACAGGCCGTTCCATATCGCCCTTTATTTCATCAATACAGCGAAGCTGATCATCGGTTTCCTCGTATTCAAACCTGCCTTCAAAATCATGCTGCCATTCATTGTCTGCAGGAAAGGCATGACCCTTTACCTTCATTCTTTCGGAGTACATTTTTATCATCTTATCGGCAATATCCTTTACAGCCTTTCTGACCTTTGATTTGGATCTCTGCCATTCTGCAGAACCAAGCTTGCTCAGCCGCACCGTATTATCCTCGCCGGATCCGATATATTTTGATATCATATCCAGCTGAGTTACCGGAACGAAAAGGCTGTCGCCCTTTGAATATTTTATTATTATATAATCCTTGACTACACCGTGGATCTCCTTTTTCTGTACGCCCTGAAAAAGACCGATTCCGTGGTTGGCATGAACTACATAATCTCCCGGCGAAAGCTCTGCAAGGCTGAATATTGCGCCTTTTTTCTTCTTTTTGCTTTTTTTCCGCCTGTCGGACGGGGTTATTGAAGAATAGGAACAGGTACTGTATATTAAAAATCCTATGGAAGGATATTCAAGGCTTGCGCTGAGTCCACCGGGAATAACATATATGCCCTGGCCTGAAAGCTCCGCCTGCCGGGGCAGAAGCTGAACGCTTAAACCTCTTTTAAGCAGGTCATTGTACACATTTTCGGCATTTTTCTCTGTACCGGAGAGAATAACGATGGTTTTGGTTTCGGTACTTATGCTTTCAAGATCTTCGCACAGAACATTTACCGAACCGCTCCACAGTGTCAGCTGCTTTGCATTGAAATTGACAAGCTCCCTGAGAGGAAGCTCACAGCTGCCTCTTGTGAAATTATCAAGAAAAACTGTATCACGCTGAGTAAGGGCTGAAAGATGGTCGTCCCATTCATAGCTGAATTTATCAAGCCCCCGGACAAGCACGCCTTCCTTTTTATAATCGGAAAGATCCTCGCTCCAGCGCAGAAGACCTGAGCGTATCCTGTCCTTAAGCGCCGGCTGCTCTGAAACAAAGACAATTTCATTGTCAGTGAAATAATCATAAAGGCAGGCAGGAGAATCATATATCAGTCCGTAGTATTTATCAATGCAGCTTAGCCTTCCGCCGTTTCTCAGCTTTTCAGCTTCGGCTGCCATGATTTCCTTTGCCTTTGCTGCATAGGGTCCTCTCAGAGACGCTGCTTTTTTCATTATCTTGTCTGCAAGAACCGAACCGTCCTCAAAAAGCAGCTCGCTTGAAGGGGTAAGGGTAAAGCCCTCGATACGGTCCGTTCTTCTCTGGGTTTCAGTTTCAAATCTGCTTATTGTGTCGATTTCATCGCCCCAGAATTCTATTCGGTAAGGCTTATCCGATGATGGCATGAAAAAGTCAAGTATACCGCCTCTTACGGAAAACTGACCGCTGCCCTCTACCTGCTGTGCTCTCACATAGCCGCAGGTCAGAAGAATTCCTGCCAGGGTTTCGGGAGATATTTCGTCCCCTTCCCTGACAGATGCTGCCGATGATCTGAGTACATGGGGGGGCACGGTATACTGGAGAGCTGCATCAGCGCAGGCGACTATAACGTCGCATTCTCCCTTCATAAAGGAAAAAAGCGCACCTATCCTCTGATGCACGAATTCTCCCGACACGCCCTCTATTTCACGGAAGGTCATGTCTCTTGACGGGTAATATTTTGCTTTTAAGCCCATAGAAACTAAATCAGAGCAAAGCCTTGCGGCCTCGGCTTCATCCGAAGCAAGCACAAGTCCGCGGCGTGAAAGTCTGCTGCACATTGAATAGATCAGGTGGGCTTTATGTATAGCTGAAAGACCGGTTGCCATTGCAGGAGTTCTGCCGCTGCTTACGGCTCTTTCAAGTGTTCTGTATTCTTCTGTGCCGAAAAGCACATCTCTTAAAAATCTCATAGTTCACCCTAATAGTAATAGTCAGCTGTTGAAAAGGTTCATTGCTTTATCTGTCTGTCCGCTTATCATCAGGCTGACAGCATCACAGGCTTTGTCTGCGGCTTCAAGCATAAGCTTGTATTCATCCTCGCTGAAGCGTGACAGCACCCAGTCGGCAAGATCCCATTTTTCCGGTTTATGACCTACGCCCAGCTTTATTCTGGGAAAACGGTCGCTGCCTGAGAGATAGATAATATTCTTTATGCCGTTGTGACCACCGTCGCTGCCCTTTCTGCGTATTCTCATTTTTCCCGGATCAAGTGAGATATCATCGAATATGACAATAACATTTTCCGGCTTTATCTTATAGAAATTCATTGCCTCTGTCACTGCAAGACCGGAATTATTCATATAGGTGGAGGGCTTCATCAGCAGAACCTTTTTATCCTCTATTGTACAGGTTGTAACCAGGGATTTGTATTTTATCCTGTCCACTTTTACCCCAAGCCTCTGAGAAAGCCGGTCAACTGCGATAAAGCCTGCGTTATGTCTTGTGTTTTCATATTTTGTGCCGGAGTTTCCAAGACCGACAACTATATATTCCACGCTTGTGGAAAGAGCTTCCTTTTTTCTGAAAAGCATATTTTTACTCCTTTTCTGGTTTTGCTGTTCTTATCAGCACAACTATCAGGAGTACCTATATCATAATACGTACTCCTGTCAGTATGAGCAGAGCAGGTACCCTGCTTTTTTGTTCTGTTCTTAATTCTGCTTATGACGGTGAACCCTTGAAGCCGTGTACACAGGTCATGTACAGATAGCGGTACATACTGTAATTGTTTTCCGGATCCATGCCGAAGAAATAATGCATAACATAATTGTTTTCGCCCAGGCAGTTTCTTTCCACCTGCGGATCAAAGAGATAATGCTTGCCGTTTATTTCAACATCCGTCCAGTAGTGGCCGTCGTAGCCGCCTGCGGACATTGCGACATTTCCGTATATCTGGTTGGCTGCATAGCCCAGTCTTCTCATCATTACAACGAAGGCTGCGGAGAAATTCTCGCAGGTGCCCAGCTGATCCTTGAGTATACAGTATGAAAATTCTGCAATTTCCTTATCCTCATCGTTATAGTAGCTGTCAATGTTTACTGCCTTGTAGCCGTCATAGCCGTAGGTACAGTTCTGTGCAAGATAATCGTAGCAAGCCTGAACCTTTTCAGAATTTGACATTCCGTCGTGAAGAATCCTGGAGAAGATATTATCCACCATATTATCAATCGGCGCATAATTTGTCTTTACAGGCGAAAGCTTTGCCGAATCAAGTACAGAGCATATTGAGGACATTTCCGGATAGATACAGCTGCCTCTGTCGCCGAGGACAATTATTTCCACCTTGGCTGTTTTGCCGTTGTTGTCTTTGATTATAATATTGGTATTGCCGCAGCTCAGAGCTGTAACCGTACCGTTGTCATCAACGGTTGCAACTGATGAATCGCCGGAGCTGAAGCTGATGGAGCCTGATGAAAGGCTGCTCAGATAGATACTGTATCTGTCGCCCGGGTCAAGCACTGCAACATTATTAGTAAGGCTGATAGTCTGATCGTCAACGAAAACTACTGTATCGTCAGTATCTGATGACCAGGGTGTGCCGTCGGGAGCTGTGGTATGACCTCCGCCGGTAGTTGATCCTGA
>ONDB01000030.1 GCA_900316485.1 uncultured Eubacteriales bacterium | reverse complement strand
CAAATGATCACCTGCAAACTGCATATTGCACTTCACAGGTGAAATATCTCTATTATCCCTCACTCTTCGGAGCAGCCGGACAGGTGTCATATACCTCGGCTACCCTTTCTCTCATCCAGAGGAATGGATTAATCCTCAAAGAAAAACCGTAACCGTTATCCATTCGCCACTGATAACTGGGAGCCTGGGGCAGACCGTACATTGCAAGTATTGTCATGATTACTCCGCCGTGGGTTACCAATGCAGATTCTGTAATACCTTCGGCTGAAAGAGTCTCTACAAGACGTTCAAAACCACGGCTCACTCTTGAAGCGAATTCCTTTCCGCTTTCTCCACCGGGAGGAGGCGTTTTATCTGAATTCTGCAGCCACATTGCAAACTCCGGCTCAGATGCAAGCTCTGCTGCGCTTTTTCCCTCCCATTTGCCGAAATCACATTCACTGAAGCAGCTCATGCAGGTAATTTCATGACCGGGAAAAATAAGCTCGCAGCTTTGTGTACATCTTTGCAGCGGACTTGAAAAAACACGCTGCACACTGGTAGGATAGCCTGCTGTTTCTCTTATCAGAACAAGCCCCTCTCTTCCCTGTCTAGACAGGTTTACGTCACTGGAACCGATGTATTTGCCTTTCAGTGTCTCGTCAACAGCGCCGTGCCTGATAAGATGAATAACATATGACTGCATATAAAAAACTCCTTAAAAAATTGTAATAATTTTTTTTTGCAAAGAACTTTACAAAATGTTTTAAATGATATATAATTTACTTACTGTTTATATGTAATTAATGGTCGGATTATGTGCTTCTTCGATTCTGATTTTCAAAGAAATTGCCCGCACCGGCCGTTTTCTTTTCATGATTATTATGAGTGACACTGGCTTAATCGGCATTTTCTGGAAAAACCGCCGGTTAAGTCATTAATCAGCTGTAAAACGTTCCTTCTGGTACCTTTATCAAGCTGATTATCACTTTTTCAACAGCTCTACTATATTTTAGTATTTTATTTCCTTAAAGTCAAGAGGTGGAACATGAACAACGATTTTCCAAGGATAATAACCCTGCTGCGCAAAGAACGTGGTCTTAGCCAGAAACAGGCTGCCATGGAGCTGGGCGTTTCGCAGGCACTCCTGTCCCATTACGAAAAAGGAATAAGAGAATGCGGACTGGATTTTGTTATTCATATCGCAGATTACTATTCCGTATCCTGTGACTACCTTCTCGGCAGAACTCCTGACAGATCCGGTGCAATGCTCAAGCTTGAGGATCTTCCCGACAATCAGGAGACACAAACAGAAGAAGATACAAAGTCCAACACACTTATTACACTGAATAAAAAGCTTATCCAGAATTCCGTCAGCATCGTATATGAAATACTTGCACAGCTGAACAACAAGGGACTTACAACAGAAATATCCTCATATCTGATGGTATCGGTATATAAAATGATAAGAACCGTATATGCTGCAAACAATAAAAACCCGCAGGCCATGTTTTCAGTTATACCGGAAATGTACGAAGGTCTTTCCGATGCTCTGCAGAGTATAATTGAAGCTAGTGCAAAACAGCTTGCTGCCGGAAAACAGGCAGACGGTTTCCAGGGTGTAGACGGACTTACCACTCCCAATCTTTCGCCGGATATTATTTCAAAGCTTTATCCGGAGCTTGCGCCGTCTCTTTACAATCTTATCCAGAAAACCGAAGAAAAAATCAAAAAGCTCACATAAAAGGATCCGCACGACATCTCCCTCAAGGGAGAGTAATGTGGATCCTTTTTATTTTCATCAAATAATGTTTCATACCCTATAATAACACATAAAGCCGATGAATTCCATTTATTCATCGGCTTTTGTTAATTTATTCAGTTTGTCAGGGAGCAAGCCTTTTTCTTAATGAATCAGACACCCATTACCGCACATAACCTGCTGTCCTTAGAAAATCAGTACAAACCTTTGCACAGTCTTATGACTCAGGACCTGTTGAAATATTAATGCTGATCTTTGAACCGTAAGGAGCAAGATCGCCTGCATTGTAGTTTTCGTAGCCTACAACCTTACCGGCCTCTACTGTATCGCTTGATACATAATTACCGGGTGAAGCAATAAAGCCCTGCTCGTTAAGAGCTGTAACAGCGGTATCTACAGACTGTCCTGCAATAACAGGAAGCTCTCTGTTTGCAAAGCCTTTGCTGACTGTAACCACTATTACAACACCCTTGCCAGCCTTATTATTTGCTTCAGGGCTCTGTGCCACGATCTGACCCTCTGCATACTTATCAGAGAAGATCTCCTCGTTAGCCTTGATGACAGTATAGTCTGAATCAGCAGACTGCTTTGAAATAATATCATTATAATTCTTGCCCACAAGATTCGGAACAGAAATTATATTCGGGTCAATTGACTCTTCCTTTGATGTTTCGGTGGATTCCTCGTCCTCTGTCTGTGTAACAAAGATAGGAAGATTTACAGGATGGTCATTTATCCAGATGATACCTGCAATAAGAAGTATGAGCATACAGCTGAGAACTGAAAGTATCGCCCACGCATATCCGGGAACACCGCCTTTTTTCGGTGTATAGCCGCTGGCAGCCTCGCTCTGTCTGGCGCTTCTGCTGACTTCATTCTGGATAGCCTTCACTGCAGGAGCTGCAGTAAGCTGTTCTCTCATTTCCTCAAAGGTCTGAATACGCTTCTTGGGAGATACCTGAAGTCCTCCTGCAAGAGCCTGAACAACATGGGACGGCAGCTTCTTGAATACTGCTGTAGGAATAGGCAGTCTGCCGTCAGGCTTTCTCTCGCTGCTGTTTTCAGGAAGTCTTCCTGTAAGAGCATAGAAAAGAGTAGCCGTAAATCCATATATATCAGTAGCCTCGTTAAGCTCGGAATTATCCATATACTGCTCAAGAGCTGCACAGCCGTCCATTAGCTCAGCATCAAAGCTTGAACCGGAACGTCTGATATCATCAATTGCAAAAGCCTCAAGTTTGAGCTTACCGGAAGCAGTTACGCTGATATTCTCGGGAGAGACAGCATAATGACCGATTGCAGCCTCATGAAGTGATGCAAGTGCTGTAATGATAGGCATGAATAGCTGACGGGCAGTATTCCAGTCAACATTTCCGCCTCTGCGCTCGATGAATTCAGTAAACGGAATAGAATCATAATACTCCTCAATAGTATATGAAACACCGTTCTCGGTAAAGATATCAAAAATAGGAGCAACAGCGCTAAGCTCTCTCATCCTTGCGATACTGCGATAATATTCAAGGAATTTTTCATTGAGTCTGTTGTATTCGTCCTCAAAGCCTCCCCTGATAACTACATTTGTCTTGCCCTTTGCACGGCCGCAAATGCCGGCAGGCATGAACTCATGTATTATTACAGGTGAATTCATCTTTTCGCTGAAGCCGATATACCTTGCACCCTCAGCATTATTATCTATCTTTCTACCGACAAGATAATTACCCTCCTGCAGTCTTACTCCAAGGGGAAGGAAGGGTGCTGACTGCTCAGTAGATTTGTCAAAACCGCAAAGCGGGCAGATGTTTTCGCCGTTATTTTCCTTCATACAGCCCAAACAAAGCTGACCCATAATTAATACCGCCATTCTCCGTACTATTATTTTCAGCGCACACGGAAACCCGTATCCACTTCCGTTTTTCCGCAGAGCAGTACGGCAGCCGCTGCGAAAATATGACTTTCAATCTACACCTGCACCTGAAAATGATACAGGCATATTATTTCTCTGACAATTCAGCTGAAAACAGGTTTTTCACCTGTTTCCGGCAGACAAATAAATAAGGAAATCAGAAGGTTTCTTCCCCCTGACCGGTACATCTTTCTGCGAATGAACCAGCTACTCCTTATAAACTACTCAAATGATTATATCACAAACCAATGCTAAAATGCAAGTTTTTCTCTCTGAATGTTCTAAGGAATTACAAAATTGTAAATATAAATAGTTATTTATACCTATTTTTTACATTACGGACAAGCTTTTACTTATCATTTGGAGAATTTATACAAATTATTCTATTATTATTTGACAGCTTAACCTAATGCTGATAAAATATATTAGAAAAATGTTGAATTATTCTCTTATTGTCAGTACAAAACACTATGTCACCGCAGCTTTCTGCTGATGCAAAACAGGTATTATAATGATACAATACAGTGAATTCAGTGTTTTATATACATACTGATAAAAAAACGGATAATCAACAGCAAAATATTGAGAGGTAGAAACAATGTTATATATACTTGAAAACACCGATAAGCTGGGCGCTGATTTTCTGGATGAAGCCCTTCACCTGCTCAGTCTGCAGAGAATAAGGAAAATAGACAGACTAAGAAATCTCAGTGACAGAATAAGCGGAGCTGCAGTTTATTTAATGCTCAGGTACGCTCTGAAAAAGGAATACGGAATCAACGATATTGTGGTATTTGATTTCGGACAGCACTGCAAGCCTTTCCTTTCCGGACAGTCCGGAATACATTTCAATCTCAGCCACTGCTGTAATTCCTGCTCCTGTATCGTATCCGACAGCGAAACAGCAACAGATATTTCTGACATCCGCCACATCAGTCTGCGTACAGCTAAGTATTTCTGCAGTTCTGATGAATTAGACCATGCAAGCGTTCTTGAAGATCCTACAGATGAGCTTGTACGTCTGTGGACAAGAAAGGAATGTCTGAGCAAACTTGACGGCAGCGGTCTTTACACTGATTTCAAAACTCTGACTAAGGACAAGATGGGTAATATCTGCACTCTCAGGACAAACAATTATTATTGCTCATATTACAGCACCACCGGAGAACAGACTCCCAGGATAATCACTGTTGCTGAGCTTTTTGAAGCACTGAAATAAACTGAACAGCAATTTAAAATAAGGGCTGTCACATTATAATATCGCATCATCCCTCATAATAACGCAAAAAAGTCGATGAATATTTTGGTTCATCGACTTTTTTTATTTGTCAGGGATTCAGTCGTTCTGCTCTGCAAGCCAAAGTGCAACTGCGTCTTCATAGCTGTTGCCTATTACCAGGTCTGCACATTCCTTTACTGCCCGGGCTGCATCTCCTACCGCTATTCCTACATCCGCACACTGCAGCATCTCTACATCATTCAGATTATCTCCGAATGCTACTACTCTGTCAGCTCCTGCAAGCTCCTTAATTCTTTTCATTCCCTTTGCTTTTGTTGCATCACTGCTGAATACCTCAAGAAAATACAGGTCTGAATAATTATCGCTGTACAGCGTAGGTCTTACTCCCTCAATTTTGCATATTTCCTCATATATTGATTTTAATCTGCTGTACTGGTCAACCATTGTAAAGTAAATTACCCTGTCATCATCCGATACGACTATCTTCTGAACCTGACTGAAGCTTTTGTAATCGTTATCCTTCCTCACCTCAAAAAATTCTCGCTCAACATCATTAGTCAGTCTTTCAAATTCAACATGAATCCCGAAGGTTTCGTCTGCCTTGTATACAAACGACATACGGTCGTGGCAGCGCAGAACTTCTACAACCCTTCTGGCTGCTTCTGTTCTGATCGGAGTACATTCCTTATAGCTATGGGTGGGAAAATCATACAGCAGAACACCGTTAAGCTGTACGCAGGGCAGTTGTATTCCCAGCTGTTCAAGTATTCCAACACTACTCAGGCTTCTTGCTGTAGCAGCGGTAAACAGCATTCCCTGTTTTATAAGCGATGAGATTATTTCTGTTGTACGCCGGCTTAGTTTTGCATCCTTGCCCAGAAGTGTTCCGTCAAGGTCAGATATATAAAGTGTCTTAATATTATTCATACAGTCACTTCCCTTACATAGCAAACCAAAAACACCGACAGCTCTGTTATTTGAACTGTCGGTGTATCTTTCAGACTGCGGGGGGGATTATTCTTCCCCGTCCTTTTCAGCATCCTCGGCAGATTCAACCGGAGTTTCATCTTCCTGTGCTGCTTCATCAGCGGATGTATCCTCTGCTTCTGCTTCGGTTTCTTCCTCTGACTCTTCCTCCTGCTCTGCCTCCTTTACAGCTGTTGGAGCAGGCTTCTCCTTTTTGAATTCAGCCTTTTTGCTTTTATCTAATGCTTTCTTATCTCCCTTTGAAGCCTTTGACTTCTCAGCCTTTTTCTTGTCAGTGTGGTTCTTCCACATTACCCACAGAGGAGCTGCAATACAGATTGATGAATAGCAGCCTGAAACAAGACCGATCATCATCGGAAGTGCAAAGCTGATGATTGATTCAATATTGAAAATAAGTGATACAACAAGCACTGAACCGATTGCAGCAAGTGTTGTGATACTTGTGCAGATAGTTCTTGTAAAGCACTGGTTGATAGAAGCGTTGGTAACCTCAGCTGTTGTTGCCTTGGGGCCCATCTTTCTGCGGTTTTCTCTGATTCTGTCGTAAATTACGATAGTATCATTTACTGAGTAACCGAGAACCATAAGTACAACTGCGATGAAATTATCATTAAGTGACATATTGAACATCGCAAAGGTAAAGTATACGATAATAAGGTCATGCACAAGTGCTACGATAGCCATAACACCGGCAGAAATACCGCCTATCTTCTTGAATCTGATGCCTATATATGCAATGATAAGCACTGCTGCAAGAATTACAGCTGCAAGGCATTTAAAGAAGAAGTTGGCACCCTTTGATGCATCAACAACTGTTGACTGCTCAAGCTTGATGTTATTCTTCGGGAAGGCTTCGGTAAGCTGCTTTGTTACCTCATCCTGTTCCTCAACAGAGATAGCCTTGTTGCCCATGAATTCAAGAGACACCATATGGCTGTTGCTGTCGCTTGATGCAAGGTTTTCTGAGAAGGTAAAGGAAATTGTATCCTTTGTTGCCTTCTGAGCGGCATCGGAGATCTGCTTTTCCTTAAGCTCGCCGCTGTAGCTGTACTTTATAATAGTACCGCCTGTGAACTGAATGTCTACTCTTGTGGGAATAAAGAATATATTCACAACAAGTGCCACCAGCATAAGTCCCAGTGATATGCAGAAAAAGATCTTAGAGTTCTTGACGAAATCTATATGGAATTTTTGTCTCATGATTTCTTCTTACCTCCGTACAATCTTT
>ONDB01000009.1 GCA_900316485.1 uncultured Eubacteriales bacterium | reverse complement strand
TGACAAATGGTGATTAATTGAGTCTGTAAAGGCATTTTGAAAAACTGATTCTTTGGAAATAATGTACATTCAAGGATAGCTAAATTGTGTATAATTACAGAACAGATGTGATCGGTGTGAAAAATATGTCATATATGAATAATTAATACTTGAAATATAATTATTATGATGTATAATGATAAATAGTGTGTTAAATTATTCAGCTTTCCCGAAAAGATTCCGGAAAGCTGATACAACAAGGAGAATCAATTATGGAAAAAAGAAGTCAATGGAGCTCACGCTTCACGTTCATTCTTGCCGCAATCGGTTCTGCGGTAGGTCTGGGCAATGCATGGCGATTCCCCGGCCTTGCTTCAAAGCATGGCGGAGGAACATTTCTTCTGGTGTATCTGATTGCAATGGTTGCAATGGGTATACCGCTTCTGATGATGGAGATATCCATCGCAAGAAAGCTGCGCAAGGGCGCAATTGAATCAATGAGAGGTATCGGTAAGAAATTTGAACCGATCGGATGGGCAGCTACCTCAAACGCATTTGTCATTGTGTGTTACTATGCAGTAGTATTTGCATGGGTAATACTGATGTTTGCAAATTCGTGGCAGTTTGCCGGAATGACCGGAAAAAGCGAGGGTGCATCAAAGCTGTTTTTCAATCTGACCCAGACAACGGGAGCGATAGAAGGCTCGTCTATTCCCGGAGAGGTGCTTCTATGCACGATTATTGCATGGGGACTGATATTCTTCTGTATACGCAACGGCGCAAGCTCAGTCGGCAAGGTTGTAAAGTTCACAGTGTTTGCACCTGTTGTTCTGCTGCTGATAATGGCAGTAAAGGGCTGCACAATGCCGGGCGCAGGAGAGGGACTTGCAATGCTGTTTATCCCGGATTTTTCAGCTCTTTCAGACCCGTCGCTGTGGGTAGATGCTATCGGTCAGGTATTTTACAGCCTGTCGATAATGATGGCAATAATGTTTGCATACGGTTCATATCTTGGCAATGATGCAGATATTGCAGCTGATGCAGCAATAATCGCATTCTCTGATATGGCGATAAGCGTTCTGTCGGGAATCGTAATGTTTTCGACAATGGGCGGCACAGGAATGCTTGACAAGATCACAGCAAGCGGTGTTTCAACAGCATTTATAGTTTATCCTCAGGCGATAGTCAATCTGACAAATATCGGCTGGGTGAACGCGCTCTTTGGAGCAGTATTCTATCTTATGCTTATCACGCTTGCGATTGACTCAGCATTTTCAATCGTTGAGGGTGTTTCGGCTGCTGTTGCCGATAAATTCCACCTGAAGCCTAAGAAAGTAACGATTGCGATATGTGCAATATGCGGACTTATTTCTATTATCTTTACAACCCAGGCAGGTCTTGCATGGCTTGATATCGTTGACAACTGGACAAATCAGATCAACCTTATTATCATCGGTATCTTTGAATGTCTTGCAGTAGGCTGGTTCTTTGATCTGAAAAAGGTACATCACGAGGTCAACAGAAATGCAAAGAAGTTCAAGGCGCCATACTGGTGGTTTGCTTCTTCGATAAAGGTGATAGCGCCTGTTCTGCTTATCGCCTTGTTTGTATGGAATATGATAGATCTGTTCGGAAACAAGGGCGGCTCATACGGCGACTATCCTATCTGGGCGCAGGTGACAGCAGGCTGGGTCGTTTCGGGACTTGTATTCATAAGCGGCTTTATCGCAAGGCTCATTATAAACTATAAAAAGAAGAAAGAGGGCTTTGTGGAGGATGACGTCGAATGGGATGCACCGCAGGTGCAGACAGTACCCGCCGCAGCAGAGGCAGCCGTAAAAGCTCCGGCAGCAAAAAAGAAATCAGGCAAGGGTAAAGCAAAAAAGAGAAAATAAAATTTCAGACCGTTCCGGCATAAACCCGGGACGGTCGTTTTATTGTAAATAAAAAATAATGTCGTGCGGAAAAGCAGATCATATATTAAAATCGGAAAGTCAGTATTTCCTGCTGTGTCGGTCACGGCAGTTCTGTTTCAGACTGCTTTCGTAGTTAGGATTCCGCGATAATTATGAAAACGAAAATAAAACTGTCAGTGGCTAAATCAGCACAGATGTGCGGCATTGCCGGGAATTCGTATGAGGATAAGGATGATCCGGTTATAATAAATTTGAAATTTGAAGAAAAATTATTAAAAAGGTATTGACAAAATAATAAAAGTATGATAATATAATACTCGTCACTGAGAGATGCGGGTGTAGTTCAATGGTAGAACACTAGCCTTCCAAGCTGGTTGCGTGGGTTCGATTCCCATCACCCGCTCCAATTGTGCGCTGATAGCTCAGCTGGATAGAGCAACTGCCTTCTAAGCAGTAGGTCAGGGGTTCGAGTCCCTTTCAGCGCGCTTGTATGGTGGGTATAGCTTAGCTGGTTAAAGCGCCAGTTTGTGGCACTGGAGATCGTCGGTTCGAATCCGATTACCCACCCTTTTTAATAGTCTGCTGATACGCAGTTACGGCTGCGTATTTTTTGCGGAATTCATTGGGGTGTCGCCCAATGGTTAAGGCAACGGACTTTGACTCCGTCATCGCTGGTTCGATTCCAGCCACCCCAGCCATTGTTTTTCGTTGCTGAAAATCAAATATGACTCATTAGCTCAGTTGGCAGAGCACTTGACTTTTAATCAAGGTGTCCGG
>ONDB01000080.1 GCA_900316485.1 uncultured Eubacteriales bacterium | reverse complement strand
GTTATGCTTTTCTTCAGATTCAGGAAGGAAGGAAAGGTAATAATTGCGGTCAGCTTGTATTTTCTGTTTTTGAGCATATGGTGGCTTGCAAATCAGCTTATTCAGGTTGACCTGATGTCAGGTATATATATATGGATACTCAGGGCGGTATCCGCATTGGTTTTGCTGATGTGCATGGTCATATATATGAAGCAGAAAAACAATAACAATGACAGCAGCGGAAATGATGAATAAATAATCGGCAGGCAGTTTATTCTGTCTGCTTTTTTCAGGCATAAAAAAACAACCGCCCTATTGAGCGGCTGCTTTAAGTGTCGGCATCTTCCTGTTTTTCCGGGACGTTACCATCCAAGTATCTTCGGCACCATCGGGCTTAACTTCTGTGTTCGGCATGGGAACAGGTGGACCCCCGACGTCATCGACACCGACTATAGAATTTTTATCGCTTTCTGACGACTAAATCATAATACCACAGCATAAAGAAAATGTCAAGTATCAGAAATATACAAATTGTATTTAAAATTAAAAATATACAATTATTTATATTATCCCCTCTTTTTCAATCGGCATATTATGGTAGAGAATAATTATATGCCGATGGGATGTGTGATCATGGATATCTGGGCAGCAGTTATTTTTGCTGCGGCGTTGAGTATAGATGCATTCGGGATAGGCTTTTCGTGTTCTCTCAGGGGGATAAGGATCCCTCTGAGGTGCAAGCTGATAATATGCGGAGTGTCGGTCATAGTAACGGCAGCCGCAACAGTAACGGGATATTTGGCTTCGGGCTTTCTGCCGGAGCGCGCCGGTAATGTCATTGGCTCGGTTATGCTTATACTGCTTGGAATATATATATTCGCCGGTGCGCTGTTAAAGCACAGAAAAAAATCAGCGGAAACGGAAACAGTCAAGGCAGCTGATATACTTCTTTCTCCTGAGGTGTGCGATATGGACAGTTCCTCCGATGTGGATATGAGGGAGGCGCTTTATACGGGCATGGCTCTTTCTGCCGATTCCTTTTCTGCCGGAATCGGTGCGGGAGTTGCCGGAGGGGCTGAGCTTATACCGGTTTTTTGCGGGCTGTTTCAGCTTTTGCTGCTCTGCTTCGGAGGCTTTTGCGGCGGAATGATGAAAAGCCGTATCAGCGGGGGAGAACTGTGGCTCACTTTGCTGTCATCATTAATGCTTATTGCTTTTGGGATTATCAGACTGTTATTCTGATCGTGCAGGATAATTGAAAAGATGAAAATGGTGTTGCAAAACAGGAATATTTTCGTATTAATAATAATATATGCAGCCGCCGGCGAAAAAATATTGACCTTGGAAAAATGGCTTGTTTTGGCTGTTTTTTCAGGTAATTGCACAAAAGTGTCCGGAAAACTATGTTGATTGATGTGTAAATTATACTTTGTGTATTTTGACATATAAAAATAAGAAAAAAGGCTGTTTTTGTACAAATACGGCAGTAAAAACATGATGAAGGAATTGTTTTCAAAAAAATGTGTTTATTTTCTTATTTGATGAAATAGGCAAAATGCATAATGTGATTTTGTAAGAAACTTACAATAAAATATGTTTAAAGTGTCGTAAAAGTAAAAAAATAAAAATTTATCTGACAAAACAAACAAAAAATAATTGTAGTGATTATTGATATAAACAAAAATAACAATATGCCATTGAAAAGGATTTAAGGGTATGTTATCATTATTACAGTGGTTGACGAATGCCTAATTTCGGTTTTCCGTATTAGCAGTCGGCATTGTCAGCCTTCTGGCACGGTTATTGTGCACGAAAAATATTCAGAAAGAGGGATCATTACAATGGTTACTAAAACCAAGAGAGTTCTTGCTCTCATTCTCACAGGTATGATGGCTGCTACCGCTCTCACAGGATGTGCAAGCGGAAACACAAACGTTACCCCCAGTAAATCAAACGGCGGTTCAACAACAACAAGCACTGCTGACGGTTCTTCAGCTCCCGGCGGAGCTGCTGACGCTGCTGTTACAGACGTTGACGATCCTGGTACGATCGAAACACTTAAGTCTGCTATGGCTGAAGAGGCTACTGCTAACGGCGGCACAGTAAAGCTTGAAGTATGGTGCTCAAGT
>ONDB01000004.1 GCA_900316485.1 uncultured Eubacteriales bacterium | reverse complement strand
GCAGCCCCTTGATCTCGTCATTGAGTTTCCCCTTGTCTTCCCGTTTTTTGCTTTCAAAATCCTTGAGCATTTTGTCATCCTCCTTTGGCAGGTTCTTTTGTATGATGAACGGGGTCTTTTGATTTATTATACACAATGATCAGTTATTTCGCAACAGGTTTTGGATTTTTTGTTACAATATTGCCGAAAAATCACCGCCTTGAAGGGAACTTCCTTTCAAGGGGGTGATTATTCCGGACGTAGAAAAGGATGCTTTGCGCCCGTGCCATCAGACGCGGAAGTGCAGCCGTAGATTTGTGACAGAGCGGAGCGTCGGCGAGCGACAAAGCGTCTTGGGAGCGCAGGCTCTGCGCCGGCGGTTAGTGTAAAATAATTCTGGGAGTTTTCCCCGCCCCCGCGGGGGCGGGGAAAATAAAAAAGTATGGAGAACCACCAATCGTGTTATAATTTGTTTGCCAACAAAAAAAACACACACAGAAAGGTAGTTCTCCATGGAAACAATTATAACACAGATAACAGTAAATTTGGTAGAGGAAATTCTAAAAAGTATCGAAAAAAATGGTGTTTCGGATATTGGTAAAACTGCCGAGTCGCTTTTATCAGTTCTGAAGGGCGGAGCCTTGGATATTTTATCGGCAGTTATTGGAGAGGCAGATTCAGCAATTCTAAACGCAAAGAAAGAACGGAAGATTGACGGTATTACTGTAAAGCAAAGAAATGTTCCGAGAACAGTTGTTACTTCGCTCGGAGAATTGAAATTTAACAGAACATATTTTCAGCTTGCTGATGGTTCAATGTCTTATCTGACAGACCAGCTGATCGGAATTGAATCCTTTGAAAGGGTAACCAAGGCGCTGTGTGCAGAATTGGTACAGAATACCGCGACTATGTCTATGCAAAAGGCTGTCACGGTGACAGGTGCACCTGTCAGCCGCCAGACTGTCAATAACAAGCTCCTTGCTATGCAGGATGTTGTTACAGAGGTCAACAGGGTCGAGGATACGCCCTCAGAGCTTCATATATTTGCTGATGAAGATCATGTTCATCTCCGCCCTAAAAGAAGTGCTATAGTACCGCTGGTGACTGTGACAGAAGGCATAGATACATCTGATCCTAAAAGACATAAGACAATATCTCCTGTGCATTTTCAGGGCTATGGCATGGATAATCATACCTTTATCGAAAATGTTGTTGCTGCCATCTACGAAAAATATGATATGAACAAAGTTGAGAAAGTTTATATTCATGCCGACGGCGGCAGTTGGATAAAAACACTTGGAACTCTTATGCCCAATGCTGTATTTGTTATGGATGGTTTCCATCTGGAAAAGTATCTTAAAAAGCTTTTCAGACTTAATGGTGCAGCTCCATACGCGGGGGTTGTCCGTAAAGCAATCAAGGAAAGCAATTTTGATGCCTTTGCAGAATATATCTCTTCTATTGTCCAAAAGCAGGATACAATGAGCAAAGAGAAACTCTTTGAACTCGTAAACTATTTTCAAAACAACTGGGATTCGATTGTTGAACGTATGAATAGCACTCATTGCGGAAGCTGTACAGAGCCTCTTATCAGCCATACTCTTTCTGAACGCCTTAGCCGAAATCCGCTTGCATGGAGCAAAGAGGGACTTGGGAAAATGGCAATGCTGCGTGTTTTTGAGGAAAATGGCGGAAGAGTTACTACTGAATATATTCGTATTTCAAGAAAAAAATCTGACAGAAAAAATGACTTCAATGCCCTTAAAAACGGCTTTGGAATATACAACAAATACGCTGAAGAACAGGTAAGGTCTGTCTTTGGTGGCAAACACGATTGGAGCATCTTCGAGGGAGACAATACTCCGGCTGCATTTACTTATGGAAAAATCACAGGCACTACTATCCTCTTAAAAGCCTGTGCCAGACTCAAGGCTGTTTGATTTTTCCCAGAACTACTTGACACGGTCTCGGCGGTGGGGTGGACTTGACAATATAGGGATAATGTACTAAACTAATTATAGAGTTTTGTAGGTCGGAATGTGTGGAGAGCTGGCTGCTGTTTTTTCTGCAAAGTGTGCAGGATAGTTTTGTTTGGCAGTGTTTATGTTTTTTTAGACTGAGCCGGGTTGACAGCAAACTTCATTATTACGGTATATATGAAAGCGCAGGAAGGTGACTTGTATGTCAAACATAGGAATATTGGGTGCAGGAACATGGGGTATCGCCCTTGCAAGGATGTTGTCCAATTCGGGACATAAGATTACAGTATGGTCTGCTATTAAAGCGGAAATCGAAACTCTGCAGGAAAATAATGTTCATCCGAAGCTCCCTGATGTCAGACTGCCGGAGAACATCGTATATTCCAGTAATATATCTGAAGCATGTCTGGAAAATGAATATATTATATTTGCCGTTCCGTCTGTATATCTGAGGCAGACTGTATTTCAAGCCTCAGGCTATCTGAAAGAAAACCAGATAGTCATTTCTGTTGCAAAGGGTATAGAAAGAGATACTCTTCTTACAATGAGCGAAGTAATTCAGGATGAATTGTCAAAGAATAATGCTTCCTGCAGCAGTGTTGTTGCTTTATCAGGACCAACTCACGCTGAAGAAGTTGCTCTTGATATACCAACAGCCATTGTGGCAGCCTGCGGCGATATGAGTGCTGCAGAAAAAGTTCAGGATGTTTTTATGAATACCTGTATGAGGGTTTATACGAATCCTGATATTAAAGGAGTCGAGCTTTGCGGCGCTTTAAAAAACATTATTGCTCTTGCAGCCGGAATGCTTAAGGGCTTGAATTACGGCGATAATACTTTAGCAGCGTTGATTACAAGAGGCATTTCAGAAATTGCCAGATTGGGCGTTGCAGTTGGCGGATATGAACAGACATTTTACGGACTGGCAGGTATCGGTGATCTTATCGTAACTGCTACCAGCAAACACAGCAGAAATAACCAGTGTGGTTATCTCATCGGAAAGGGTATTAAGGTGGATGAGGCTGTTAAACAAGTAGGAATGATTGTTGAAGGGCTGAATGCGCTTCCGGCAGCTATGGAATTGATGAACAGATACAATGTTGAGATGCCTATTATCAAGGCTGTAAATGCGGTAATAAATGAAAATGCGGATCCTGCAAAAATGGTTCTCCAGCTTATGACCAGAGAAAAGAAAAACGAATTATGATGATAACCCTCAGACGCAGGCTCTAACAATACAATTATTCAGAGCAAAGGCTCCGGGGAATTACATTATTGTATTTCTGCCGATGAATTATAAAAAGTAACGAATACAAACAGTCCTGCTGAAGCACTCACGGATGAGTTCAAACAAGAGCTTATTGGTGGGTGTTTTAAATTTCTTGTATGGCAGGCTGTCAACATTGAACAATCCTGCAAAGGCTCGGCCGATGGTGAATATACAAGCAGAATAGTCAGGCGCATTAAGAGCGTTACGCTGGCGGCTCGCCGCCGGTGGGGGTTGAAATCAGAAGAAAAATGTGCGATAATAAGAAGATGAGATTTAAGCATGATAATCAGAATATTAGTTGGCATAAGCTGACAAAAAACCTGAGATTTCCGCAGGAGACTGGCTCCTGTAATGAATTTGTCCGGAAGTGCCGGATAAAGGTATCAGGTGTGATTTTTTGAGGTGACTTTTTTAATGAAAAAAAGGATTATTTCAATAATAGCAGCAATACTGCTTACGGTGACTGTATTTACTCTGCCGATACTGAATCCGGGGCCGGACGGTTCTGGTAATAAAAACGATAGTATCAGCCGGGCAGATACCATAATAGATAACCATAAAAAAACTGATAATACTGCTCCGGAAAAAATAAATATACCTAAAAGCGATACTACAGTGACTTTTCTTATTACGGTGGAGGGCGACAGCCTTTATGATACTATCTCTAAATCCTCGGGAAAATACAGAACAGTTTATGAGCTTCTCCATTCGGATGATTACCGCAGATATACGGATGCTGTAAGAAAATCTCAGGCAATTGCAAAGGCAAGCATTGAAAGGATTATCAGCGAAGCAGATTTTGACGGATGCTACTGCTATAATACAGTAATAAACGGTTTCAGCGTCCGTGCTCCCTACAGCTCTCTGGAAAGACTGAAAAAGATAACCGGGGTAACATCGGTCAATCCGGTTTTTACTAACTATCTGACCATCTCGGAATATGATGACGATTATCAGGACTATTATGACTACGATAACTATAGCGATGATGATTATGATTACGGATATGAACCCGAAACAGACTACGGAACAGATGATTATATATCTGATGAGGAAAACACCGATGAAGACAGCAGCGGTGAGGAATCATCTCAGCAGGAAAGCAGCGAGGAAGCTGACGAACCCTTTGCATATCAGGCTATGACCGATTCTGCCGAAGCTGCAGCCGCCGGCTATACCGGCAGCGGAAAGGTTATTGCAGTTATAGATAATGGCTTTGACTGCTCGGAAAAGGCGCTTTCAGCCGAGATTTCATCCGGCAGGATGACTGCGGCAGATATAAAAACGATTGCAGACAGGTCAGCCCTCAATATTGCAGACAGCTCATCGCTGACCAAAAGCAGTAAGGTGGTTTTTGCATATGACTATGCAGACCTGGACAGCGATACATTCTCTCCTTATTCTTCACACGGCACTAAGGTGGCTTCCCTTGCGGCGGCAGCTGACGGAGGAATAGCTGCTGATGCTCAGCTTGTTCTTATGAAGGTCTGCAGTGATAAAGGCAGAGAGGCAGGAGATGACGTTTTTCTTGCTGCACTGGATGATATTGCAAAGCTTTCTCCCGATATATTGAATATCAGTCTGGGTCTGCAAAGAAGTACCCCCTCGTGCAAGCTTACAGAGAAAGCCCTGGAAGAAATATCCTTGATGGGTACTATGATCTGTTCAAGCGCAGGAAATGATTCAGAAAATGTTTTCAGTAAAAATGAAAAGGGAATAAGCGCTGACTATACGGATTACGGAACAATCTCCTATCCGTCTTCTCTGGAAAATGTATTGTCCTCGGCATCAGTTGACTGCAGTTATGCATATTATGATTATATACAGTCTGAGGAGGGCAGCCGCTTCCCTTATGCAGATATTATTTCATCCGATGGTACGGAGATAATGAATTTTAATCCTGAAGCTGAAGAAATGGAATATATATATATGGATAATTATGGTGATGCTGAGGACTATACCGATGTTGATGTAAAGGATAAGCTTGTTATCATAAACAGGGGAGGAATACCCTTTACGGATAAAATCAGATATGCTTCGGTAAAGGGTGCCGCAGGTATTATGATAATCTCTGACCAGCCCCTTTATGTAAGCTTTAAAAGCGAATACGGAAGAATTCCCTCTGCAGCGCTGGATAGCTCAGCTTCATCATATTTCAGAGAGAATTCATCCGGTAAAATAAGCTTCGGCAGTGACGGACGTTTTGATATTTCAAGCGGTGCATCACCATCTGAATTTACCTCTCCCGGAGTTACCAGCGACCTAAGATTAAAGCCTGATATTTCTGCGCCGGGAACAGATATTATTACTCCGGCAGATGAAACGGCTTCCCATTTCACAGGAACTTCTGCATCTTCAGCAATAACAGCAGGTGCCTGCGCCGTTGTGTCCCAGTATGCCCAGAGCCTTACACCGGACAACAGCGCACTGAGTCCCCTTGTTACTTCCGCAATCCTGATGAATACGGCTGTACCTTCAAAGTATGATGATGATGTTTACTATTCACCCAGATACCAGGGCAGCGGTGTTCTGAATATCAAAAACGCTCTGAGCACAAAGGTATGCGTTACGGATAATAATTATACCGCTTCCTTAAGCCTCGGCGACAGCACCGAGGGTGAATTCACGTTTTCTATGGTCATCAGGAATTTTTCTGATAAACCCCGGAAATTTGACCTTTCATATAAGGTACAGAGTGATAAAATGACAGTGGATAATGAAAAGGTATATAATACCCTGACTCCGTCGGATATTACCTCTGAGGCCAGTGTCAGCTTCAAATCGGGGGAAAAGGAAATAAACTCTGTTACAGCAAAGGCTAATGATGATACCGTTGTAGAAGGTACGCTGGAGCTTTCACCACAGCTGATGGTGTATCTTGATACGCTTTCCGGCAACGGTATGTATATTGACGGATTTCTTTTCCTGACTCCTGAGGATAATGAGGGCTGTGAGCTTTCTGTTCCTTTCATGGGCTATTACGGAAGCTGGTCATGTATTGATATCTTTGACAATACTATATATGACGCTCCCTCAGACCCGGCAATAGGTTCAGGCAGCATTAAAGCCTGCATTACCGACGCCGAAGGACTTAAAAGCGCAGAAGCCGGAAAGAATATCTTCACAGGCAGATCGGATAAAAAGACTATTTCCATAGGCCGGGATACAGTAAAGAATATCTACGACCTTCCGGCAAATTCTTCGTCCTTCCTTATCCCTGACCTCTATCTTCTCAGGGACGCTGCTGATTATACCATTACAATTAAAGACAGCGGCGGAAATGTACTTTATGAAAAGAATATAGGAAATGTCTCAAGCTTTGCAGGCAGCGGCCATGAGCCTTATGTAGGTCTGCTGAATTCCTTCAATTCGGATAGTCTGAGCAATCTGTTTTCGGAGCTAAGCGAGGGAAGCTACACATATACTGTCAAGGCTTCAACTATAGATTCCCAGGGTGGCAGCGGCGATGCACAGACTATGTCCTATTCTTTTACCGTGGATAATACGGCTCCGGAAAAGCCTACAGCGGAAATAATCTCAGATAACGACAGGGTATTGCTGAAGCTCAGTGCAAAGGACAATAATCTGATGCAGGGCTTTGTGCTTTACACAGCTGATGCCTACGGCTCAGCAATGAGCTACAGCGACAGACTGGACGCGCTTGTGGAAAACGGCTATATCCACGATACAGCATACAAGCTTGTCAGCGCTGATATCAACGGTAAATCAGCCGAATTTGTGTATGATATTACCGAGCTGTACAGCAGTCTGCTTTCTCTGGAAAGCTATGCCGAATCAAACGGCATGAATGTTCCTGAACCCTCAAAGATATTTGTGCGTTCTGCGGATGCATCCTTCAATCTGTCTGTTCCCACTCTATGCGGCACGGTTGTTCCGTCTGAGGTGACATTTGTATTCAAGGACAGAAAGGGCAATCCTGTTGAGGGTGCAGAGGTTGTCTTGTCCGGTCAGAGGTTGAAAAGCGATAAAGCCGGAAAACTGACCTTTACCGGACTTATTACGGATATATACGGAGCAAAGCTTACAGCCCTTCCGGCAAATTACAAATCATCGAAAAATCTTTTTCTTATAGAAATAAGTAATTCGTCTTATAAGCCCAGACTTGAGCTGATTCTTGATTATACAGGCTCAGAGCCAGTTGTTGAGCGTACAGAAGGGCAGACCTCATCCGGGGAATTGTCTGAGGTCTCTCAGCAGTCCGAAGCAGGGGATGCGCTTTCATCAAACGAAGATATAGATGATTCTACCTTTGCAATAATATTTATCGGTGCAATGCTTCTGATATCCGCAGCATCACTGCTTCTTAGCAGGATGAACAGGGGATATGATTATTTCATGACCGAAGATACCGAAGAAGAAAACGAAGAAAAATGACGCAGATTATTACAGGGCGGCTTTTAAACGCTTTACTCTGGTGCGAAGCGTCAACTGTAGTTTTTGTTCGTAAGACGGTTACTGACTCCCTGTTCTGACTGGCAGCGTAAGTCTAAGTAAACTTCGCAATTACAGCAGCACCGCGGGCAGCAAGATAGTCAGGCGCATTAAGAGCGTAACGTAGTGAAGCGACACCATCGCGTTGCGGGTCCGGCGTCACGCTGGCCATCGCGTTGCGGCACCGGCGGCTCGCCGGCGGGTTACGGGTCCAGCGTCACGCCGGTGTTGATTTTATCGGGGGAATGTGGTATTATAGGGGAGTAGCCGGTATCCGGGAAGCAGTGAACTGTAAAAGCGGAAAAAACCGGCAGGGCTTGTACTTATTCATTTGGAGGAATGATTATTTTGTCTATTAGTGTTAAGGAGGTTGCTGAAGAGGAATTCGGCAGCTGCGCAGAAATAACATTTAAAGATACAGAGGTGCTCGTTACTCTTGAATTCGGACCAAGAATAGTAAGCGTTAGGAAGAAGGGCTGTGCTGCGCCTGTTTTTACAAAGCCGGATACTGCCCTGGGCAGAAGCCACGGCCATAAAATGAGGATAACCCTCGATAAAAGTACAAATGGAATTTACTGCGATAATTCTCCTGTCAGATATTCACCGATGGCTGAGGGCGTCCGCTTTGTGCAGACCATAACAGAGCCGGCACAGCTTGAGGTAATAATGGATGTAAATTTCTCTGAGGACGGCAGGATGACCGTTGAGCACAGTGTATTTAATAAATCAAAGGAAGTGGTAAAGCTTTCCATATATACAGAAACTCCCTTTGAGGATAAGGGCTTTGTTTTTCTGTCACAGGGAAGCGTAGTTACTGCTGACAGACCTACCAGAATAATGACTCTCTGGGAGGACTGCAAATGGTCGGATGAGCGTCTTGTTATAGGTGACAAATATATCACTGTACACCAGTCTGAAAACGCTGAAAAACTTCCCAGACTGAAGCTGGGCGTAAACGATACAAGAGGAATAGCAGGCTTTGTGGGCAATGACCTGGCTCTTGTGAAGAGCTATACCCACAGCAGAAATGCACTGTATCCTTTCTATAACTGCTCTGCCTTTGCTACTGCAAACAGTGAATATCTCAGCGTTCAGATGACAAGTCCTTTCTATCTTGTAGAGCCTGAGGAGTCTGCAAGACATATAGAAGTGTGGGATATAGTCAGCCTGAAAGGAAAAGCTTCGTCAAAGGATGAAAGCTCAATAGATGAAATTATTTCTGCAGCAAATGTTTCTGCAGATGACAATTGATGCCTGATATTAATACAAAAAAGCTGATGGATTTTTGATTCATCGGCTTTTGTTTTTGCTTTTTTGTCAGGATGTGAGATATTCCGCTTTCTGATCTGATGCCTTCCGGAGGGGCAGCCGCTCTTTCTTTAATTGATGTTTTTTGCACGGATAGATTCTATTTTATTCATAATCAGTTTAAAAATGCTCATAAATATAGTTTTTTTGCAATTTTCTATTGAAAAAACTGCAAAAATATTGTAATATAGTAACCGGCTGATAGTTTTGATGCAGGTGTTTTCCGGCAGACAAAATAATCAGACGGAAAAAAGTTCGCCAAAAGCAGAAGCTGTTCTGCAAAATGGCGAGGATAGGAGAAGAAAATGAAAATCAACAAGAATTTTGATAACCTGGTACCGAATTATCTTTTCGCAGAGATTGCAAAAAGAGTAAATGAATATCAGAGTGCAAATCCCGATAAGGATATTATCCGCCTTGGCATAGGTGATGTTACTCTGCCCCTTGCACCTGTTGTTATTGAGGCAATGAAAAAGGGTGCAGATGACCTTTCAAAGAAGGAAACCTTCAGGGGATATCCGGATTATGAGGGCTATGCATTTTTAAGAGAAGCTATTTCAGGCTATTATAAAAGCTTTGGTACAGATGTTGGGGCTGATGAGATACTTGTATCCGACGGAGCAAAATCAGACTGCGGAAATATCTGCGATATCTTCGGCAGCGAAAATGTTGTGCTTGTTACAGATCCGGTATATCCTGTTTATGTGGATTCAAATATTATGGCAGGAAGAAAGATAATCTATGCAGACTGCAGCAAGGCAAATAATTTCAAGGCTATGCCTGATGACAGCATTGATGCAGACATTATCTATCTTTGCTCTCCGAATAACCCCACAGGTGCTGCTTATACAAAACAGGAGCTTCAGGCATGGGTCGATTATGCAATCAGGAAGGATGCGGTTATCCTTTACGACTGCGCTTATGAAGCTTTTATTACCGAGGATCTCCCCAGATCTATTTTTGCTGTTGAGGGCGCAAGAAAGTGTGCTATAGAGTTCTGCTCTCTTTCCAAAACAGCAGGCTTCACCGGCACACGCTGCGGCTATACAGTTATCCCCAGAGAGCTTGAGAGGGACGGTCATAATATCTATAAGCTCTGGTACCGCAGACAGGCTACTAAATTCAACGGTGTATCCTGGCCGGTACAGTGTGCAGCGGCTGCAGTATTCAGTGATGAGGGTCAGCAGCAGATAAAGGTAAACCTGGAGTATTACAAGGAAAATGCAAGGATAATAGCTGATGCTCTTGATGAGCTGGGTATCTATTATACAGGAGGAAAGAATTCACCGTATATCTGGCTTGAATGCCCGAGGGGGATGAGCTCATGGGAATTCTTTGATTTCCTTCTTGAAAAGGCAAATGTGGTAGGTACACCTGGAGCAGGTTTCGGAAGCAACGGCGAGGGCTTCTTCCGTCTTACATCCTTTGGCGACAGGGACAAGACAATCGAAGCTGTAAACAGAATTAAAAAGCTTCTTTCGGAATAAGCATTATTCTTCAAATAATTGATTCAGGGGAGTCTCCTTGTCCGGTTCATTAAGAAATAGTCCTGCTGCCACAGGGCAGCAAAAAAACGGAACGACTTACTCCATGACAAATAAAAAAGCCGATGAATTTTTGAGTTCATCGGCTTTTTGCGTTATTATCAGATATGTTTGTCAGATTTGGCGGCTGCTTTTATCATCAGAATGAAAAGAAAGGTATGTAGGGCGATACGCACACAGCTACCCATCCGCAGATGGTTCCCAGCGCCATACCGGCGAGTACGTCAGTAGGATAATGTACCAGAAGGTAAATCCTGGAAAAACCCATCAAAATTGCATACAGCAAAACTGGTATGTAAAGTATGGGCATCATAAGCAGAATAACCATTGCTACTGCAAAAGATGCGGAGGTATGTCCCGAAGGAAAGGAATAATGAGCCGGATGCTTTATCAGCAGTTCCTGCCCGAAATCCCTGTTGCAGGGTCGTACTCTGCCTACAATGTGCTTTATGGTTATTTCTCCCGCAAGTCCGCTTATTATCATTGCAAGAATTATTGTAAATCCCGTAAGCCTGTATTTGTTCAGGATAAGCAGCGGTATGCACATGGCAAACCATATATATCCGTTATTGCCGCTGCGTGTTATTGGTACAAGAACTTTGTTCAGTACAGGAGTATGCTTCGCTGCAAGCTTTCTTAATATTCTGTTGTCCCATTCAACTATCTGCCTGAGCATAGCTTTCTCCTTCCATTATTTTCCTTAAACGGACTAAAAAGACCGTTCAGGGTGTTCATAAATACATTATACCATAAACAAGAAGGATAAACAAGCACAGAACAAACAATAAAATGAAAATTTACCGGCAGCAGCCGTCAGGATAATACTGGAGGAGATTCAAACAGCGGCGAAGCAGGGGGAAAGAAGGTGAATCCGGCAAACAATGCAGATATGCACAGTATAATTATTAACGCTGAAATATTGAGCATAATACCCTTGTCCCTTCCTGCGGAGATACGCAGAGAACGTATGCGGAAGGATATCAGTACAGCTGCAAAATATATGAGAATATCCGCGGTGAAAATGCTTTTCCCCGTTACTGAGGTGTAGGAATAGAATGCCAGAGGAATAAATACCAGTCCGCATAATACACCTGTTACGGACGAAAATAAAAAGCCTCTGGGCTTTGCTTTGCAAAGGAAATATTCCGCCAGGATATAAAATATATACGGGAAAAATAATAGCTTCAGATGCTCCCATATGCTTTCATTTACAGGAACAAAGGGTGCAAGTATAATGCATCCTCCGGAAAGCTCATATAAAAAATGACATATGCACCCTGCAATGGATACAATAAAAAATCCAGCCTTATTACGGAAGCAATTCCCTTGTTCCTTTTTTCTCATGTCAGCCGCCTCTTTTCATCGGAATAATACTAAGGTTCACAAGCCAACAGCTGATGGTTCCTCAGCCCTATATTATATATGCTGCTGACACTGAAAAAATTATCAGATTATGCAAAGTTCTTGACATATACCCCCAGGGGGTATATAATATAAAAAATAGTAAAATAAAGCTAACTGAAATGAAGGCAGGCGGTAATTATGGATAAGGCAAACCAGGAAGAATGCTGCAGATATAAGAAAAAGGGAAGAAGCTGCGCTGAAAAAGAGGCTCTGATAAAAAGGCTCAACAGACTTATAGGTCAGCTTGGGGGTATAGGAAAAATGATAGAGGAAGACCGCTACTGCGGAGATGTGCTGATACAGATATCCGCAGCCGGGAAAGCCCTTGATTCACTTGGAATGAGCATAATGAAAAGTCACCTTGAAAGCTGTGTTGTAGATGAGATACAATCAGGCAATACAGAGGTGACTGATGAGGTTATGGAGCTTATAAAAAGACTTAGATAAGGAGATAATCAATGAAGCAGAAATTTGATGTTACCGGTATGAGCTGTGCAGCATGCAGTGCAAGGTTAGATAAATGCGTAAGCTCACTGCAGGGGGTGGAAGGAGTATCGGTAAACCTTCTGAAAAACAGTATGGTGGTTGACTATGACAGCGATACTGTAAGCCCCGGGGATATTATCAGTGCCGTTGAAGCCGGAGGCTACGGAGCAAGACTTCACAGTGATGTAAAGCAGGAAACAGATATAAAAAAGAACGGCAGCGACAGTGAAAAACAGGCTATGCTTGTTCGCCTGACAGTATCTGCGGTATTCACAATAATGCTGTCGTATCTTTCTATGGGACATATGCTGAATCTTCCCCTGCCACCCTGCTTTCTCGGAGAGCAGAATATAGGGATAATCGCATTCACAGAGTTTCTTCTTACCCTGCCGGTGGCAGCTGTCAATTTCAGTTATTTTAAGAAGGGCTTTCGTTCCCTTTTCCATGGTGCTCCTGATATGGATACACTTATTGCAGTGGGGTCATCAGCTTCAATAATATACGGGATTTATGCTATGTTCGGCATACTTTACGGTTATTCACTGGGAGATATAAAGCTTGCCCATAGCTTCGGGGAAAACCTGTATTTTGAATCCGCAGGAATGATACTTACCCTTATTACCCTCGGCAAATATTTTGAGGCAAGGGCAAAGAAAAGAACAACTGACGCTATAGTGGGGCTGATGGATTTGTCTCCCAGGACGGCAGTGCTGCTGAAAGACGGAGAGGAAACAGAGATAGCAGCCTCTGAAATTGCAGTGGGAGATATACTCTGTGTCAGAGCAGGAAGCATTGTACCTGCTGACGGAATAATAACCGAAGGCAGCGCAGCAATTGATGAATCAGGTATAACAGGGGAAAGCATACCTGCTGAAAAGCAGGAGGGAGATACCGTGGTAGGAGGAACTGTCAGCCGTTCGGGTTATTTCAGGATGGAAACTCGTAAGGTAGGGGCAGATACCGCATTGTCCCAGATAATACGCCTTGTTGACGATGCCACAAGCTCAAAGGCGCCTGTACAGAAGCTTGCAGATAAGGTAAGCGGAATATTCGTTCCGGTTGTTATGGCGATAGCTGTATTTACCGGCGCAGTATGGCTGATACTTGGCTTTGGAGCAGCTCATGCATTTACAGCGGCAGTTTCTGTGCTGGTGATATCCTGTCCCTGTGCCTTAGGACTTGCAACGCCTACTGCTATTATGGTAGGCACAGGCAAGGGCAGTACTGACGGCATATTGATAAAATCTGCTGAAAGTCTGGAGCTTGCCCATAAAATAAACACAGTAGTGCTTGATAAAACCGGAACCGTTACCCAGGGCAGACCGGAGGTAACAGATATTATAACCCTTGGAGATATGACAGAAAAAGAGTTTCTGAGCTGTGCATATTCACTTGAAAGGAAATCGGAGCATCCTCTTGCCCAGGCAATAGTACGTTTTGCGGAAGAAAGGTCAGCGGTATATTCTGAAATGACAGATTTTTCCCAGACCGAAGGTGCAGGCATTTCCGCAAGGAGAGGAGAGCATAAGTATCTTGCCGGAAACAGCAGGATAATGGGTAAGCTGATGACTGATGAAATCAGGGCTATGGCAGAAAAGCTTGCAGACGAGGGAAAAACGCCCGTATATTTTATACGTGACGGAAAGCCTGAAGGACTTATTGCTGCAGCTGACAAAATAAAACCTACAAGCGCCGGAGCTGTCAGAGAGCTTGAAAAGATGGGCTGTGAAGTTATCATGCTCACCGGAGACAATGAAAGAACAGCTTCTGCGGTAGGCAGGGCAGCCGGAATAAAAAATATAATATCCGGAGTTTTTCCGGCGGAAAAGGAAAAAAAGGTGGCATCACTTATGCAAAGCGGAAAATGCGTAGCAATGGTAGGGGACGGGATTAACGATTCACCGGCGCTTGCAAGGGCTGACGTAGGTATTGCCATAGGCGCAGGAACGGATATAGCAATGGATTCAGCAGATATTGTTCTGATGAAAAGCGATCCTTATGACATTGTTAATACAATAAGACTCAGCCGGGCGGTAATGCGTACCATAAAGCAGAATCTTTTCTGGGCATTTTTCTACAATGCCATTGGAATACCGGTAGCAGCCGGAGTATTTTACAGTCTTGGTCTTATGCTCAATCCCATGATAGGTGCTGCGGCAATGAGCTTCAGCTCTGTATGTGTTGTCACAAATGCGCTCAGACTAAGACATTTCAAGCTGCAGCATCCCCGGGTAGCTGCAGAAAACAGCGGAAAGGAGGAGAAGGATATGAATGAAAGCAAGGTTACACTGAGTGTAAGCGGTATGATGTGTGAAAAATGTGTTGCTCATGTTAAAGCTGCGATTGAAGGGGTTGATGGAACGGAGTCCGTAAGGGTAAGTCTTGAAGAAGGCACAGCCGAAGCGGTATATAACGGAAATCCAGAAACACTTGCAGCTGCAGTGAAAGCAGCCGGATACAAAGCAAAGGTAAAGAAATAAGACGAATAACAGACCTGCTGCCGGATTATTATAATGCATAAAACAGGATAACAACGCAAAAAGCCGATGAACTCAAAAATTCATCGGCTTTTTTATTTGTCAGGGAGTCAGTCGTTCCTTTTATGTCTGTAATCTCCAGAGGCGTTACTGATTCATCCTTTTCGTAAGCTCGGAAAGAGTGACTTCGTATCCGGCTTTTTCGTATTTCAGATAAGAGCCGTCAGCCTTTTCCATACCTGGCAGCAGGGATGCAATGTATTCAAGAAAATAGGGATTCTTTATAAGTACAGGTCCTGTCAGATGGGTGCCGAAGAAATTGTTTTTCCTGATTCCTTCAGTCTTTTCAGCTTCATTGTTTCCGATACCCATAAGTATGCTGAAAAGGGGAGAGCTTATGTTCTTTATACTGCTGCATTTATTGATGAAGCCTACAAGCTTTTTGTCGGAAAAATCAGATGTGAAAACGGCATCTGCTGTGATTCTTGTCTTGTTCTGCTCCGTTGTTTCAAAATCAAAAATCCCCAGTCCCTCATATGCTGTGCCCTCCGGGTCGGTAACAGTTTTTCCCAGCATTTCAAAGGAATTACCGGTCATAAGAATGACCTTTCCGCTGTTAATTGCGTTTTCAAGCTCTGATTTGTACTTTTTCATATCTTCCATTACCAGCTTCTGATTTCTTTCAGTGCCGGAACCAACATATATGAAATCATAATCGGCAAGCTCCGCCTTTTTATCGAATGAGCATCTGTCAGTCTGGCAGATGCCTGCATTTTTTTCTATAAATCTTTCAAGGGCGGAAATATTCGCATATTCGCCGTACAGATTCATTATATCGTGATACAGATGAAGAATTTTCATGCTTTCATCTCCTTGTAAGTTGTAAGTGCTGAAGTGTTCCGTTTATTATCAGAGCAGCGACAGGAACTTTCCTTTGTCAGAAAAACAGGTTATAACATAGATATATTCCTGTCTGTCGCTGTTAAGATGCTCATATGCTTCGGGGATATCTTCAATAACCTTTATCCTGTCACCGGGAATGTCTGTATATGAAAAACGTACAGCTAAATCGTTGCTGTATTTGCCTGAAAGAATAATCTCATGTACATTCTCATTATTGAGCATATCGAAATCAATATCCCAGAGCCATGAAACATCACTGGTGAAATATTTGCGGCTTACTGCGTCAACTATGAACATAACATCGCAGCCATCCTTTTCTGCTGCAGCAAGTCTTATGGACTGGTCATATGAGATACTGTTCTCATGTTTTGAAGTAAGCATAGTGCCGTGTCTTGAACCAATATCAAAGGTAATGACTCTGCCGTTTTTCATTACGTAATCACTCATATCTTCGGCAATCTTTGCACCGTCTATGCCTGCAATAGATGCAACAGTGTAGGCTGCGAGTATGTTGTATATGTTATAAAGGGATTTAAGGGCAAGCGATATTCTGTGTTTGCCGTCAATAACAGCCTCTCCGCCATCAAGATCCACAGAGGTGACTGTATACTGTGTATCATGTCTTTTATAGCCGCAGGCAGTGCATTCGTAATGTCCGATATGATTGTAGTGGTGTGTACTGTATTTCATCGGAGCCTTGCAGTGAGGACAGTATGCGCCGTCGTTATAAACGCTTACAAGCTCACTGGTGTCAGAGGAAAGCTTATCTGCGCCGAACCAGATAACATCGTCCCTTCCGTATCCGAACATTGAAACCAGCGGATCGTCTGCATTGAGAATAAGCTTCGTTTCAGGGTAGATGCTGTCTTTCAGAGCATCAAATACCCATTCCGGATGACCGTTTCTCGTAAGCTGGTCACGATAGAGGTTAGTTATTACATAATGTGTAGGTTTTATATATTTGAACGTATATCTTGCAAAGCGTTCATCGCTTTCTATCAAAAGAATATCGCTTTTCACCTTTCCGCCCATTGTGGAGCTTCCCAGAACAAGAGTTGTA
Organism: uncultured Eubacteriales bacterium; assembly: GCA_900316485.1. Lineage (GTDB taxonomy): Bacteria > Bacillota > Clostridia > Oscillospirales > Acutalibacteraceae > UBA1213. Next base: position 14,792 of record ONDB01000004.1, on the reverse strand, counting down.
ACGCCCTCAATCTGGTTCGATCCTTCCTTGTTCCATGAAACGGATTTGCCGTTCTGCATAAGGATATGAGCGATCATTTCAACGGTAGAGGTTTTTCCGTTGCTGCCGGTGACAGCGATTATATACTCAGGCAGTTCCACACGGCTGAGTATATCCGGACAAAGCTTAAGAGCAACCTTGCCCGGCAGCGAGCTGCCCTTTCCGACAAGCTTGCCGACGAAACGCAGAAGCTTACAGATAAGTATTGTAAAGAATTTTTTCATAAGTTCATCTCCGGGATATGTACATAGGGTACCAATGCCCTGTAAAAATAATAAGTACAGCTGCAGAAAGTTAAGCTGTACTTATTATTATAGAATATATTTGACGGTATTTCAACCGGATTCATAAAAACAGACAGATTTTTTGTTTTATTATGCTGCTGCCCTTTCTGATATCATACGCTGAAAAGCATTGCGCCGTAGGAAGGATAGGGCCATGACTTTGAGGACATATTTGCTTCCATCTCATCAGCTACTGCGCGGAGTTCCTGCATTGCTGAAAGAACAGATTCCTTGAAATACATAGCATTGTCAGCAACGTCCTCTATCTGCTTGGCGCCTACAACAGCCTTATCGAGAGTGTCTATCTTTTTAACGAAGCAGTTGAGAAGGTTGGTCAGCTTTTTGATAAGCTCTGTTTCTGCCTCGGGAAGGATTTCAGGATCAACTGATTTCACAAGGCTTGCTGTCTGTGCAAGATCCTTGATATAGGAGTTTACTGCCGGAAGGATATCCTTCTTTGCCATATCAAGAGCTGTGAGAGCTTCGATATTAATGATCTTTGAATATTTCTCAAGGAGTACCTCGCATCTGGAACGAAGCTCCACTTCTGTAAGAACATTGTGCTTTGTAAAGAGTCTGATATTCTTTTCGCTGGTATAAAGGGGGAGTGCCTCGGGCAGAGAACGAAGGTTAAGAAGCCCTCTTCTCTTTGCCTCTTCGATCCATTCGTCTGAATAGTTGTTGCCGTTGAAGATGATTCTCCTGTGCTCGGTGATGGTCTTTTTGATAAGCTCCTCGGCAGCTGCATTTACGTCATCAGCCTTTTCCAGCTGATCAGCAAAGTCCTCAAGAACATCTGCTACCATAGTATTTATCATAAAGTTAGCGCAGGCGATATTTTCAGATGAACCAACGCTTCTGAATTCAAACTTGTTGCCTGTGAATGCAAAGGGTGAAGTACGGTTTCTGTCTGATGTATCCTTTGTGAAGTTGGGAAGAACTTCAGCAGTGGTTTCCATAATCGGCTTGCCGTCTGCTGTATAATCCTCGCCGCTGAGCAGAGAGCGGAGAACCTCTGTAAGATCATCGCCCAGATATACCGACATGATAGCAGGAGGAGCCTCGTTTGCGCCGAGTCTATGATCATTTCCTGCGCTTGCAACAGAGATTCTGAGAAGATCCTGGTTTTCATCAACTGCACGGATAACTGCTGCAAGGAATGTAAGGAAACGGATATTCTGTCTGGGGTGCTTTGTGGGGTCAAGAAGATTCTTGCCTGTATTTGTAGACATAGACCAGTTGTTGTGTTTGCCGGAGCCGTTTACGCCTGCAAAGGGCTTTTCGTGAAGGAGGCATTCAAGACCATGCTTTTCGGCTACCTTCTTCATAATTTCCATTGTAAGCTGGTTGTGGTCGGTTGCGATATTGGTTGTATCGAAGATGGGAGCAAGCTCATGCTGAGCCGGTGCAACCTCGTTGTGCTTTGTTTTTGCAAGAATGCCGTATTTCCACAGCTCCTTGTCAAGATCCTTCATAAAGGCTGATACACGGGGCTTGATAGATCCGAAATAATGATCGTCCAGCTCCTGACCCTTGGGAGGTCTTGCGCCGAAAAGTGTTCTTCCACAGTAGATAAGATCCTTTCTACTGTCGAAAACCTTTTTGTCAACAAGGAAGTATTCCTGCTCGGGACCTACAGTAGTTGATACATGAGTTGTTTCGTTGTCGCCGAATACACGAAGTATACGCAGAGCCTGTGTATTGATGCATTCCATGGAACGAAGAAGGGGTGTTTTCTTGTCCAGGGCTTCGCCTGTATAGGAGCAGAAAGCCGTAGGAATACAAAGTGAACCGTCCTTGATAAATGCATAGGAGGTAGGATCCCATGCTGTATAGCCTCTTGCCTCGAAGGTGGCGCGGATGCCGCCTGAGGGGAAGCTTGATGCGTCAGGCTCGCCCTTGATAAGCTCTTTGCCTGAGAACTCCATGATTACTCCGCCGCCTGCGGTGGGAGAAATAAAGCTGTCGTGCTTTTCAGCAGTAATGCCTGTCATTGGCTGGAACCAGTGAGTGTAGTGTGTTGCGCCGTTTTCGATGGCCCATTCCTTCATTGCATGAGCTACTACATTGGCAATATTGATATCCAGCGGTTTGCCGTCCTCGATAGTCTTTTTAAGCTCTTTGTAGGTACCCTTAGGAAGGTATTTTTTCATTGATTCATCATTAAAAACTGCATTGCCGAACATTTCTGGTACATTCAACATAGAAAAACTCCTCATTCTTTCATTTTAAAAATAGTGTAAAAACGCCACATAAGCAAAAAACGCCGTAGGTCAAAACATTCAACCTACAGCGCCATTGCTGTTGATGATATGAATTATAATCCATTTCAAAGAATATGTCAATGAAAAAACGACAATTCCCGTCAATTCGGCAGAATGTAAAATAATTTTTTACACAGCATCGGGAATTTCATTTTTATTAACATTGAAATACCCTGCTGAAAAGGCAAGGGTTATGATTATCGGCAGGTGCTGTGAGAACACACTGCATAATACTATGAACAGATGGTATGACAGATGCGGTAAAGAAAAGTATCAGATTGAAAAGCATAAACGCTGCCGGGTGTACAGTTGGATACCTTTGCCATAAAACGGAAGAAAAAACTAAAAATAAAGAAAAAATTATAAAACCTGCTGTCATACGCTTGACAGCAGGTGGAATTAGTGATATAATCTTAAAATGCACCATTGTAGAAAAGTATGCTGTTTGCCCCTTTTGAAAGTGGCTTCTGACCCCGGCTTACAAGCATATTAGCACATTTTTTTCAAAAAATCAAGTGTTATTTTTTACAAGGGGTGCGGGCAATTATTTTCATAAACGAAACACGGGAGCTCATACATTCCCGTGTTATCATAAGAATCTGAATGGAGTGATTGTATGGTAAACGTCAAACCCGTTCATCTGGGAAAGACCGAACGAATGAGCTTTTCACACATCGACGAGGTTCTGGAGATGCCGAACCTTATCGAAATCCAGAAGGACTCCTACAAGTGGTTCCTTGATAAGGGACTTAAAGAGGTGTTCGAGGATGTATCGGGCATAACAGACTTTTCAGGAAGTCTTGTGCTTGATTTCGTGGATTATAAGCTCGACATTACAAAGCCTAATTACACTATTGCTGAGTGTAAGGAAAGAGATGCTACATATTCAGCGCCTCTGAAGGTAACAGTTCAGCTGACAAAGCCTGACGGCGAGGTGCAGAACCATGAAAACATCTTTATGGGTGATTTCCCTCTGATGACACCGAGCGGTACCTTCGTAATAAATGGTGCAGAGCGTGTTATTGTATCACAGCTCGTGCGTTCACCGGGCGTTTACTATAAGATGGATCGCGATAAATACGGGAATAAGCTTTTCAGTGCAACCGTTATTCCTAACAGAGGTGCATGGCTTGAATATGAAAACGATGCAAACAACGTTTTCTTTGTCCGTATTGATAAAAACAGAAAGCTTCCTGTGACTGCCTTTATCCGTGCTCTCGGATATGAAAACGGTCTTGAAACAGACAGCGAGATCATTGATTATTTCGGCGCAGATAAGCTTATTACTGCAACACTTGAGAAGGATAATACCTCAAACGGCGAGGACGCTCTCAAGGAAGTATATAAGAAGCTCCGTCCGAGTGAGCCGGCAACAAAGGATGCGGCTCAGACACATATCAATAATCTTTTCTTCGACCCCAGACGCTATGATATGTCAAGGGTGGGCAGATATAAATACAATAAGAAGCTGGGCATGGCTAACCGTCTTGCAGATCAGGTTCTTGCACGTCCTATTATCAGCGATGAGGGCGAGCTTATAGCTGAGGAAGGCGAGTTTATCTCAAAGGAAAGAGCAATGGAGATAGAAAACATGGGCATTACTGTTGCCTATGTAAAGCCCCAGGCAAATTTCGGCGAGGAACAGCTTGCAGAAGTAAAGATCATCAGCAACGGTATGGTTGATATTTCAAAGTATGTTTCCTTTGATGCTGATAAGGAATGCGGTATCAATGAAAAAGTCCGCTGGTGTATTCTCAAGGAGATCCTGGCACTGGGGCTTGACGAGGAAGACCTGAAGCTTGAGCTTAAAAAGAATAAGGACGCTCTTATTCCCAAGCATATTATTGTTGATGATATCTATTCAACAATCAACTATATGCTCACACTTTCCCACGGTATCGGCAATACAGACGATATCGACCACCTTGGAAACAGAAGAATCCGCTGCGTAGGCGAGCTTCTCCAGAACCAGTTCAGAATAGGCTTTACAAGACTGCAGAGAGTCATCACCGAAAGAATGACCTCACAGGCTCAGGATTACGATCATATAGACCCCAAGGCTCTTATCAATATCAGACCTGTAACTGCAGCTATCAAGGAGTTCTTCGGATCCTCACCGCTTTCACAGTTCATGGATCAGAATAACCCCCTTGCAGAGCTTACACATAAAAGACGTCTTTCTGCACTTGGTCCCGGCGGTCTTTCAAGAGATCGTGCAGGATTTGAGGTACGTGACGTTCATTATACACACTATGGACGAATGTGTCCTATCGAGACTCCCGAAGGACCTAATATCGGTCTTATTTCTTATCTTGCTACCTTCGCAAAGATCAATGAATACGGTCTTATCGAAGCACCTTACCGTAAGGTAGATAAGGAAACAGGTGTCGTAACAGATCATGTTGACTATATGACAGCCGACATGGAGGATAATTTCATCGTTGCACAGGCAAATGAGCCTCTCGATGAGGAAGGTCATTTCGTAAATGCAAAGATAGTCGGCAGACACCGTGACGAATTTGTGGAAGTTCCCAGAGAACAGGCTGACTATATGGACGTATCTCCCCGTATGGTTGTGTCTGTTGCTACATCAATGATCCCCTTCCTTGAAAACGATGACGCAAACCGTGCGCTCATGGGATCAAACATGCAGCGTCAGGCAGTACCGCTTCTTGTTACCGAATCACCTATCGTCGGAACAGGTATGGAGTATAAGGCAGGCGTTGACTCTGGCGTTTGTATCCTTTCAGAGGAGGACGGCGTAGTAAGATATGTCAGCGCAAATGAAATTAAGGTTGAATATGATTCAGGCAGAGTCCAGACCTTTGAGGTAACAAAATTCATGCGCTCCAACCAGGGCACCTGTATCAACCAGGTTCCGATCGTTGACGTTGGTCAGCGTGTAGTCAAGGGCGAGGTCCTTGCAGATGGTCCGGCTACCCATAACGGCGAAATTTCCCTGGGTAAGAATGCTCTTATCGGCTTTATGACATGGGAAGGCTACAACTACGAGGATGCCGTACTTCTTAATGAAAAAATCGTAAGAGATGATGTTTATACATCTATCCATATAGAAGAATATGAAACAGAAGCAAGAGATACCAAGCTTGGCCCGGAGGAGATTACAAGAGAAATCCCGAATATCGGCGAAGATCAGCTTCGTGACCTTGACGAAAACGGTATTATCCATATCGGCGCAGAGGTACATTCAGGAGATATCCTTGTAGGTAAGGTAACACCTAAGGGTGAAACAGAGCTTACCGCAGAGGAAAGACTTCTTCGCGCAATCTTCGGCGAGAAGTCAAGAGAAGTAAGAGATACTTCACTTCGTGTTCCTCACGGCGAATACGGTATCATTGTAGATGTAAAGGTATTCAATAAGGAAGATCCGGACAGTGAGCTTTCACCCGGTGTTAATAAAGTGGTACGCTGCTATATCGCACAGAAGCGTAAGATCCAGGTCGGCGATAAAATGGCAGGCCGTCACGGAAACAAGGGTGTCGTTTCAAGAATTCTTCCTGAAGAGGATATGCCTTTCCTTCCCGACGGAAGACCCCTTGATATCGTTCTCAACCCTCTGGGCGTACCTTCCCGAATGAATATCGGACAGGTTCTTGAGGTTCATCTGGGATACGCTGCAAAGGCACTGGGATGGAAGATTATGACCCCTGTATTTGACGGCGCTCACGAGCAGGATATTTTCCAGTGCTTCCGTGACGCAGGAATAAGCGAAGACGGTAAGATCCGTCTTAAGGATGGACGTACAGGAGAATATTTCGATAACCCTGTAACAGTTGGTTATATGTACTATCTCAAGCTGCATCACCTTGTTGATGATAAGATTCATGCACGTTCCACAGGTCCGTATTCACTTATTACACAGCAGCCCCTGGGCGGTAAGGCACAGTTCGGCGGACAGCGTTTCGGTGAAATGGAAGTATGGGCACTTGAAGCATACGGCGCAGCATATACTCTCCAGGAGATACTCACAGTTAAATCGGATGACGTTGTGGGCAGAGTAAAGACCTATGAGGCTATTGTCAAGGGTCAGAATATTCCCAAGCCCGGTATCCCTGAATCCTTCAAGGTACTTATCAAGGAGCTTCAGTCACTTGCACTTGATATCAAGGTATATGACAGAGACGGTGAGGAGATCGACCTGGAGGCTGATCTTGATGATGACGGTATCCCGGATAACAACATCCTTGATGAAAAGCACATCATGGCAGAAGGCGATGATGAGGGCTACAGCTATCAGGATGAAAACGGGGAAGCTGAAGAAGAATCTCAGCCGGAGGAAGATGATTTTCTCGGCGATATTCTTGACGATTTAGGCGATTCCATGGATCTCGGAGATTTCTCTGATATTGGCGAATCAGACGACGACTTATTTTAATCGAAAGGGGAATACTGACCGATGGAATTTAATGAATTCAGTTCTATAAAAATCGGACTTGCCTCACCTGAAATGATGAGAAAGGAAACAAAAAAGACCATCATCAACGATCTTGGCGAGGAAGAAGAGGTTGTGATAAAAGGCTGGTCATACGGCGAGGTCACAAAACCCGAAACAATAAACTACCGTACACTGAAGCCTGAAAAGGACGGTCTTTTCTGCGAGGCTATCTTTGGTCCTACAAAGGACTGGGAATGTCACTGCGGTAAATATAAGAAGATCCACTATAAGGGCAGGATCTGCGAAAAGTGCCATGTTGAAATAACAAAGTCTAAGGTACGCCGTGAGCGTATGGGTCATATCGAGCTTGCTGCTCCGGTGTCTCATATCTGGTATTTCAAGGGTATACCCTCAAGAATGGCTCTCATGCTTGATGATATCACTCCCAGAAACCTTGAGCAGGTGCTCTATTTTGCAAAGTATATTGTTACCTATGTAAAGCCTGATTCTCTGGCTGAACGTGAGATCAAAAAGCAGCAGATTCTTTCTGAGGCTGAATATAAAGAGTACGAAAAGAAATACGGCAGCGACTTTGAGGCTATGATGGGTGCAGAGGCTATCCAGAAGCTTCTTGCGGAGATAGACCTGGAGGAGCAGTCAGCAAAGCTTAAAGAAGAGCTTGAAAATGCCGCTGGTCAGAAGAGAATCAAGCTGCTCAAGAGACTTGAGGTTGTTGAATCCTTCCGTATATCAGGCAACAGACCCGAGTGGATGATACTGAATGTACTTCCGGTAATACCGCCTGATATCAGACCAATGGTACAGCTGGACGGCGGACGTTTTGCAACAAGCGATCTTAACGATCTTTACCGCCGTGTTATCAACAGAAATAACCGTCTTAAAAAGCTTATTGAGCTTCATGCCCCCAGAATGATCATACGCAACGAAAAGCGTATGCTTCAGGAGGCAGTGGATGCAATTATTGACAACGGAAGAAGAGGCAGACCTGTTACAGGACCTTCAAACCGCAGTCTTAAATCCCTTTCTGATATGCTTAAGGGTAAACAGGGACGTTTCCGTCAGAACCTTCTTGGTAAGCGTGTTGACTATTCAGGACGTTCGGTTATCGTCGTAGGACCTGAGCTTAAGATGTATCAGTGCGGTCTTCCTAAGGAAATGGCACTTGAGCTTTTCAAGCCCTTCGTTATGAAGATCCTTGTAGAAAGCGGTTCTGTTGCCAATATCAAGGCAGCAAGAAAGGCAGTTGAAAGAGCACAGCCTGAGGTATGGGATGCCCTTGAGCGTGTTATCAAGGGTCATCCTGTAATGCTGAACCGTGCGCCTACACTTCACAGACTTGGTATTCAGGCATTTGAGCCGGTGCTTGTCGAGGGTAAGGCACTTAAGCTTCATCCGCTTGCTTGTACCGCTTTTAATGCTGACTTCGACGGCGACCAGATGGCTGTACACGTTCCGCTTTCAGCAGAAGCACAGGCAGAGGCACGCTTCCTTATGCTTGCAGCCAATAACCTTCTCAAGCCTTCAGACGGTAAGCCTGTTACCGTACCTACTCAGGATATGGTACTTGGTTCCTACTATCTTACACTTGATAAGGACGGCGAAAAGGGTGAGGGCAAGGTATTCCGTGATACCGATGAGGTAATTATGGCATATCAGACAGGTGTTATTGCTCTTCATGCTAAAATAAAAGTACGCCGTGAGGGTGTATTCAACGGCAGACGCATTTCTGCTCTTGTTGATACAACGGTGGGACGTATTATCTTCAACAGACCTATTCCTCAGGATCTGGGTTATGTTGACAGAACAAATCCTGATAATTATCTTAAATATGAGATTGACTTCCTTGTAGGAAAGAAGCAGCTGGGCAAGATCTTTGACAAGTGTATAAAGAAGCACGGCACACAGCGTACCTCTGAGGTACTTGATGCCGTTAAGGCTCAGGGCTACAAATATTCCACAAAGGGTGCAATTACCGTTGCAGTATGTGATGCTACAATTCCTCCCAAGAAGAAGGAAATTATTGCAGCAGCAGAAAAGGAAATTGATAAGGTTTCAGCAATGTACAGAAGAGGTTACCTGTCCAATCAGGAGCGTTACGAAAAGGTAATCGGTATCTGGGAGAAGGCTACAAATGATGTAACCAGTGCCCTTAAGGATAACCTTGACAGATATAACCCCATCTACATGATGGCAGATTCCGGTGCCCGTGGTTCTATGAGTCAGATCAGACAGCTGGCAGGTATGCGTGGACTTATCGCAAATACATCAGGTAAGACCATCGAAATCCCCATCAGAGCAAACTATCGTGAAGGTCTTAACATTCTCGAGTACTTTATTTCATCTCGTGGTGCGAGAAAGGGACTTGCAGATACAGCTCTTCGTACCGCCGACTCAGGTTACCTTACAAGACGTCTTGTTGATGTATCACAGGATGTTATTATCCGTGAGGAAGACTGCGGTACTACTGAGGGTATCGTTGTATATGATATCAGACAGACAAGCGCAGAAACCGGTGATGAGGTAAGCGTTTCCTACGAGAATCTTGCAGGAAACCACCTTTTCGAGAATTTCTACGATCCTACAAACGGCAAGGTGCTTATTTCTACCGACCGCATTATGACACAGCGTGATGTAGATATGATCAAGTCCTTCAACGTTACCGATGTAAGGATCCGTCCTTATGAGCAGTTCTGCTCAATGCGCAGTTCAATTGTGGGCAAATATCCCGCAAGCGATATAAACGATCCCAGAACAGGTGATGTAATTGCTGTTACAAACCAGCCCATTACAGAGCAGGATGCTGATAATATCATTTCCGCAGGCATTACCTCAGTAAAGGTTAAGGAGAATGTTCCTGACAGTGACGAAACTGTTGTAAAAGAATATATTTCATTTGTAGAAACACTTAAGAACAGAAGAATAATGGATGATTTCTGCGACAAGGATACCGGCAGAATGCTTATTCCTTCAAGAAAGCTTCTCACTGATAATGATATCAGAATCATAATTGAGCATCAGGCAAAGGTTATCAAGCTGGTTCATTCAGGCGATGCAGATTCAATCATCGAGTCAATGCATGAGCGTCTGCAGGGCAGATATCTCTGCGAGGATTATTTCGATCCCCAGACAGGCGAGCTTCTTGTTTCTTCTGATAAGATTATGGACGACCATGATGCAGATCTTATCGTTAACTCAGGCTGCAAGAGCATCAAGATCCGCTCTATTCTTGACTGTCGTGCAAAGCACGGTGTATGCCGCAAGTGCTACGGTTCAAACCTTGCAAACGGTATGCCGGTAACCATCGGTGAAGCAGTAGGTATTATTGCTGCTCAGTCAATCGGTGAGCCTGGTACACAGCTTACCATGCGTACATTCCATACAGGTGGTGTCGCAGGCGGTGAGGATATCACACAGGGTCTTCCCCGAGTTGAAGAGCTTTTCGAGGCAAGAAAGCCGAAGCATATCGCTATTATCACAGAAATCGGCGGTCAGGTCAAGCTGGAGGACAGAAATGCTGTTATCACAGGCAACGATCCCGATCAGGTTGTTGACGGCAAGACCGGCGTAACAAGCAAGACCTATCTCATTCCCTTTGGTGCACGTACAAAGGTTAAGAACGGACAGATGGTTGAGCCTGGTGATCTTCTTACAGAGGGTTCGGTAGATCCCCACGAGATACTCAATATCAAGGGCGCAGCTGCAGTTCAGGACTACCTTATTGAGGAAGTTCAGAGTGCATACCGTCTGCAGGGTGTTGATATCAACGATAAGCACATCGAGGTTATTGTCCGCCAGATGATGAAGAAGGTACGCATTGAGGATGCAGGCAGCACAGATCTTCTTCCCGGTTCACTTGTTGATAAGGGTAATTTCTACGCTGCAAACGAAGAAATTGAGAAGAGAATGGAAGCAGGTGAGGAAGGTCTTTCACTTGCAACATATTCACCGACTCTTCTTGGTATCACAAAGGCTTCTCTTGCTACAGATTCATTCCTTTCAGCTGCATCATTCCAGGAAACAACAAGAGTTCTTACAGATGCTGCTATCAAGGGTAAGGTAGATCCGCTTATGGGACTCAAGGAGAACGTACTTATCGGTAAGCTTGTACCTGCTGGTACCGGTATGGCAAGATACAGAGATGTTGAAATCGAAGAAAACATTCCTGCTATCTATCCCACAGATCTTTAATATAAAACAAGCAAAAAAATTACTTCCGCAGTATTTCCTGCGGAAGTATTTTTTTATTTGATTATTTCTGCTACTTCAACCGGAACAACCTTTTGCAGAGATTCCAGTGAAAGCTCTATCTGAAATCCGATTTTTCCGCCGCTGCAGTAGATTGTTTCATAGTTTTCGGCACCTTTTTGAATAAATGTCCGGAACTGTTTTTTCATACCGATGGGGGAGCAGCCGCCGTGAATATAGCCGGTGAGAGGAAGCAGCTCCTTTGACTTTATCATTGCCGCAGATTTTTCTCCGGCAGCAGCAGCGGCCTTTTTGAGATCAAGCTCGCAGGCTACAGGTATCATGAATACATAATGGCTGCCGCTTTTGCCGACTGTTACAAGGGTTTTGAATACTCTTTCCGGATCTTCTCCCAGTGCTGCAGCAGTATCTACTCCGGAAACAGCATCTGTATCGGTATAATAGTGTTCCTTGTATTCTATTTTCATGCTGTCCAGTTTTCTCATAGCATTTGTTTTATTGTCTTTTGCCATATATATCAACCTTTCAGATTGTAAAACAGGGTTTAATAAAAAGGGCTGATGCAGCGCAAATTGCGTTTACATCAGCCCGGCTGTCATTTAATTATCAGTCCTCGTCAAAGAACTTGGAGTGGATAGCCTTAACAGCTGCATCTGCCTTATCCTCGTCGATAAGAACAGAAACCTTGATCTCGCTTGTTGAGATCATACGGATATTGATGTGTGCATCATAGAGAGCCTCAAACATCTTTGTAGCAACACCAGCGTGGCTTTCCATACCAGCGCCTACGATAGAGATCTTTGCAACCTTCTCGTCGATTGAAACGCTCTTGCCGCCTACGGTATTGATATACTCTTCCATTACCTCAGCTGCTTCCTTAGCATTGTCCTTAGCTACGGTGAAGGAAATATCCTTAGTACCGTCACGACCGATAGACTGAAGAATGATATCAATATTAATTTTCTTTGCAGAAAGTCTTGAGAACATCTTGAATGCAAGACCCGGTTCATCCGGTACGCCGAGAACTGAAATTCTCGCTACATCTGTATCCTTGGCTACGCCGCTGATCAACATTTTTTCCATTTTTGCTGCCTCCTTAACAATTGTACCCGGTGTATTGGTAAAGCTTGAAAGAACCTCAAGCTCGATATTGTATTTCTTAGCCATCTCAACGCTTCTGTTATTAAGAACCTGAGCACCGAGAGTAGCAAGCTCAAGCATTTCATCATAAGAAATAGTTTTGAGCATCTTAGCGTTTTCAACCTTTCTCGGATCTGCTGTATAAACGCCCTGAACGTCTGTGAAGATCTGGCAAAGATCTGCATGCATAGCTGCTGCAATAGCAACTGCAGATGTATCAGAACCGCCTCTGCCGAGAGTAGTTACATCCTCATAGCGGTTAAGACCCTGGAAGCCTGCAACAACAACGATGTTTTTCTTGTCCAGCTCCTTGCTGATTCTGTCAGTTCTGACCTTTTTGATACGAGCTGAGGTGTAAGCAGATGAAGTCTGGAAACCTGCCTGCCAGCCGAGAAGAGATACGACCGGATAGCCAAGCTTTTCGATAGCCATTGCCAGAAGAGAAATGGAAATCTGTTCTCCTGCTGCCAGGAGCATATCTTTTTCTCTTTTTGAGGCATTAGGATTGATCTCGTTTGCTTTTTCAATGAGATCATCCGTTGTATCGCCCTGGGCGGAAACTACAACAACGACCTGATTGCCCTTTTTGTAGGTGTCAGTAACGATTTTTGCCACGTTAAAGACTCTTTCGGCATCTGCAACGGAGCTGCCGCCGAATTTCTGAACGATTAAACTCATGTTTTCTCCCCCAATTGATTTTTCTTTTACTCAGGAAACGGTCAGAGGAAACTGATATCCGGAACCGAATCCCATATCTATTAAAGATCCGAAATGCGGATCCTTGACAGTACCTTAATGCCGGCCTTTTCAAGCTCTGCAACTGCTTCATTCTGAGCAGCGGCTGTCATAGAGCCTGTTGTGAATGCATATTCATCTGCCGGTGCTTCTGATCTTGAAAGCGATTTAACCTGGCTGAACAGTTCTGCTGCCTTTTCTGCTGCAGCATCCTTATCAGCAGCCTGCACTCTGATATATACAGGGAATTCTGTTTCCTCATAGGGCTTTACAAGACTTGCATCGCCGTCTGCCCAATAGAGATACTTTCTTGCCTTAAGGTGCTTTACGCAGTCGATGATATCAGCTACAACAGCACTTGCTGTGGGAAGCTTGCCGGCTCCCTTGCCGTAGAATACCACGTCACCTGTAGCATCGCCGCGGACGAGTATGCCGTTGAATACATCATCAACGCTTGAAAGCTGGCTTTCATGGCTGATGAACATAGGCTCTACTGAAATATCCAGTCTGCCGTCGTCAAGACGCATTACCTGGCCGATAAGCTTTATTACGCCGCCCCATGATGTTGCATAAGCTACATCCTCGAGGGTTATTTTTGTAATACCCTGTGTATGTACAAGCTCAGGATAGATATGTTTGCCGTAGGAAAGAGAAGCAAGAATTGCAATTTTTCTGCAGGCGTCGTGACCTTCAACATCAGCAGCAGGATTTCTCTCTGCATAGCCAAGCTCCTGAGCCATCTTAAGAGCATCCTCAAAAGCCATGTTATCCTTAATCATCTTTGTAAGGATAAAGTTTGTTGTGCCGTTAAGTATACCTGCAATTTCCACGAATTCGTTAGCAGCAAGGCACTGGCTGATAGGTCTGATAATCGGGATACCGCCGCCTACGCTTGCCTCAAAAAGATAGTTTACATTGTTATCCTTAGCGATCTGAAGAAGCTCCGCACCCTTGGTAGCAACAAGCTCCTTATTGGAGGTTACTACGCTTTTGCCGGCGAGAAGGCATTTTTTGGTAAAATCATAAGCAGGATTTACTCCGCCCATAACTTCTGCAACAACTCTCACCTCGTCGTCATCAACTATATCCTGAAAATTCTTTGTAAATTTGTCTGCATAGGGACTGTCAGGGAATTCCCTGATATCAAGGATATATTTGATATTGATTTCTTCCTTGGCACGTTTTGCTATGCTTTCCTTATGATTTTCAAGGACTTCAACAACACCGGAGCCGACAACTCCGTGTCCCATTACTGCTACCTGGATCATAAATAAAAACTCCTTCTTTTTAACTTAGGGGCGGGGGATAATCCCGCCATTTTGCAAACTGCAATATTTTCAGCCGTTCATAGTGATATGGTACAGCTTTTTTCAGATTTGTAAAGTAAATAATACAGGCGGCGGGCAGGAAAAGCTCGTAGCCCGCCGCCTGTCAGTCAAGTTGTGTTCAGATACTGTTATTCGCCGGTATCATCGCCGCCGCCGTCATCGGCGGTGTAATCGCCGGTATCATCCCCGGTATCATCCCCGGTGTCGTCACCGGTATAATCTCCTGTATCGTCCCCGGTGTCATCCGGTACCGGTTCATCCCCGGTATCGTCCGTTCCGGTATCATCCCCGGTATCATCCCCGGTATCATCTGTTCCCGTATCATCTCCGGTATCATCTGTATCGGTTGTTTCGCTTTCATCGTCATCATCATCGTCAT
>ONDB01000144.1 GCA_900316485.1 uncultured Eubacteriales bacterium | reverse complement strand
GCTGATGTTCGAATTTCAAAAGCCCAGAATAGATACAACAGAATTATCCGACGACGGTAGATTCGGCAGATTTGTCGTAGAGCCGCTCGAGAGAGGCTTCGGCAATACTCTCGGCAACAGCCTGCGCAGAGTACTCCTTTCCTCTTTGGAGGGTGTAGCTGTTACATCCATCAAGATCGACGGGGTGCTGCATGAATTTTCAACTATCCCCGGCGTGAAGGAGGATGTTACTGCGATTGTTCTTAATATGAAGGGACTTATCGCAAAACTTCATTGCGACGGACCTAAGACAGTTGAGATCAGTGCAGAGGGTCCGTGCGTTGTCACGGCAGAATCAATCAAAAAGGATGCTGAGGTTGAGATCCTCAATCCTGAGCTTCATATTGCTACACTCGGCGAGGGTGCAAAGCTTTATATGGAGATCACTCTCAGCAAGGGCAGAGGTTATATCTCTGCAGAGAGAAATAAAGAGGAACTCTCACAGAATAACGCCAGCGTTATCGGCATACTTCCGATCGACTCCATCTACACACCTGTTCTTAAGGTTAACTACAATATAGAGAACACACGTGTTGGTCAGATCACAGATTATGACAAGCTTACGCTTGATGTATGGACAAACGGTGTTATCAATGCTCAGGAAGCTGTATCACTTGCAGCAAAGGTACTTACAGAGCATCTTAATCTGTTTGTAAACCTTTCAGATAAGGGCACAAACACTGAGGTAATGGTTGAGAAGAATGATCAGGGCAAGGAAAAGGCTCTTGAAATGACTATTGAAGAGCTTGATCTTTCAGTTCGTTCCTTCAACTGCTTGAAGAGAGCAAATATCAATACCGTTGAAGACCTTACAAATAAGACTGAGGACGAGATGATGAAGGTAAGAAATCTCGGCCGCAAGTCGCTTGACGAAGTAATTGACAAGCTTACAAAGCTCGGCTTTTCACTTCGCAGCAATGATGAATAATAATACTACCATAAAGGAGTGAAAATTCGATGCCAGGAACAAGAAAACTCGGCAGAGAGACTGCTCACAGAACAGCAATGCTCAGAGCAATGGTTACTTTCCTGCTTGAAAATGGCAAGATCGAAACTACTGTTACCCGTGCAAAAGAGGTCAGCGCTTTAACAGAGAAGTTTATTACTTTAGCTAAGGCAGAGAATCTCGCAAACAAGAGAGCTGCTATGGCTTTCATCACAAAAGAAGATGTAGTAAACAAGCTCTTCACAGAGATCGCACCTAAGTATGCAGACAAGAACGGCGGTTATACAAGAATCACTAAGATCGGTCCCCGTCGCGGCGATGCTGCTGAAATGGCTGTTATCGAGCTTATCTGATAATAATTTGTCCTGGCGGATATTTTCCGTCAGGGCATTTTTTATGTAAATATCAGAGAATTTAGATCACTGATATGCTATGCTACTGTACATAGAATTAATAATTTTTCACTTTGCTTCATCGCTGCACAGTGATATGGAAACATATAAATAATCTGTGCAATGACGGCTTTAACAGACTCAGACTGAAAGGTTGTGAGTCATTTTTTCTTTCTAATATGACATTATTACTTAATAAAAGGAAAAGAATTTGTATAATTTCTATTGATTTATATTTATTTCGTGATATAATGGCTATATATATATTATTAACAGTTGTCGGATGCGGCTTTCGGGCGGCGCTGCGTATTAATATAATAATTCGTACAGGGGTCTTATTATTGCCCCGAAGATACTAGCTTTGTCGTTTCAGAATAATTAATGATACAGGGTCGATATTTGTGCGGGAAAGATCCTTTTCTTAGATACATATTGCGGTACAGAGGTGATTGTGTGGATTTTAAAACTTATGTGCAAACTGTAGTAGCAGCTTACGTAGAAAAAAAGGATAATAACGTAATATTTATAAAACATTATAATACTCTGGATATATCTAAGGAAGAGATACTTGATCGTGTTGAAAATACAGAAGATAAGGTATTTCTGTATCATGAATATAAGATGAATGATATGCACGGCGCCTATGCTCCGTTTCTGGAATGGATAAGATATTGCTATTCCAAGTTTTATAAGGATTCCATGTCTGTTGAGGACTTCCTGAAAAAGTGCCGTGTTTACCCTATGCATATAGAGCCTCTGTCGTGTTTTATCAGCGGCAATATGTGCTCACGAAAAGAAGATGAGCTTCATTTTGAAATCAGATATGAAACGGAAAGGATGCTGCTTGACCTTACCGGCATAATTGAATATATTACCAAAGAACATCATGTTGTAATGATACTTTCAAAATTTCATCTTGCGCCCTTCAGCACAATTCAGCTTTTCAAGAGCATAATGGTAAAGAAGCTGGATCTGCAGGTAATAATAATGTATAATGATGAATTTATTATTGCCGGATATAAAAAGGCAATTTGGGATGAGCTTCTTGAGGAGGCCGACAATCAGAACCTGCAGCTTGAATGGGGCAGCATGGACAGCGAAAGAACCATTGATATGCAGGATGAATTCTGGTTTGACAAAAACAGAAGAGAAGAATATCTTTTAAAGCTGACAAATATGTATCATACCTTTGCTTTGCAGGATGCGTATTATTATATCAGTGATATTTTGTATAGACTGGATGAAAAGACAATCTGGCTGAAAAAAGAGGAACAGATAACATTTCTGCAGCTGGCTGCACTGATTGATATGAATCTGGGGCATGTGAACCATGCACTTGTAGTTTGTGACAAAATGACAGATCTTTGCAGTCAGATAAACGGCAACCCCTTCATTACGTATATGTATAATTATATATGTGCAAGGGCAAGGATGATCCTTTCACAGATAAAGCCTGTGCAGGAGTATTGTGCAAAATGTGTTAAGATCGCAAATGAAATGGGTGACGAATTCCTTGCGTGTAAGGCTGAAATATTGCTCTGGTGTGCATATTGCGGCATGAGCAGGGATATTTTTGAATATGATTTTACATTTAAGGTGGATAGTACTATCGTAGAAAAAGCAAAGAAATTCGGCTTTGTAAATTTCCTTGCTTATCTGTATGTGTTTGCCTTTGAAAATGATGCCGAAACCATAAAAGCTATTGCAGCAGGTGAAAAAGAACCATATTATTTTGATCTCGGAATCAAGATAGGAACCTCTATAGAAAATGATAATTTCCTCATGAATGCGTACATGAAAAATATTATTCTCTATTCCCGTGCAGGATATCATCATTATGTCCGTGAGATGTATAAAAAGCGTCTTGCTGTACTCAGACGTCCGAATCCTCTCAGAGAAGCTCATATGTTTGCAGGTCTGGGATATAACAGCATAATTCTTGAGGATTACGAAAAAGCTCATGTATATCTGATGAAAAGTGTCTGCAACCTTACAGAACTTGAAAAGCCGGATGATATAATGAATTCCCTTTATAATCTGGCTATGAATTATTTTGTTGCAGAGGCTTATCAGGATACTATCGAAGTAATAGATATCATAACCAAAATGCTTAAGGAGCTTGGTTTACGCTCTATCAGGGCATGCAGTACCACCAAGCTGTACAGTATAATTGCAATAAGCTGCTATTATCAGGAAGAGTATTATAACAGCTATTATTATCTTAGTAAAATTGAGGTTATAGTAGAGCATATGCTGCTCATCCTTAAGGAATCCAACGAGGGCGTATGGGATGAGGATCTGCTGCTTTACCATCTGGTAAAGGGTATGCTCTATAACTATGAAGACAGACTGGATCTTTGTCAGAAAGAATTCGACTTTGTACAGACTTGTCTGAAGACAGCCATCGGCGCACGTTTCTTCACAGTTCCTATTTATGCAATGGAACAGGCCAATGTATATAATAAACTCGGACAGCCTGAAAAGGCTGAGCAGGTTCTCAAAGAGGCAATGTCCTTCTGCGACAAGGAAGGAATAAAGCGTAAAAAAGTAAAGCTTGAGTTTTATTTAAAAAATGGTTTCAGACAAAAGGTTCCTCTTCTGATAAAGCATGAAAAGCTGCCGGTGGCTCATATGATGCTGGCTGCTAAACAAACAGGAACTCGGGATAAGCTTGCTAAAAGAGAAAAGGATATTACTTTTCTTACCGTTTTGCAGGAGGCTATAAGCCGTGAAAACCTTACGGTTGACGATCTTTTCCAGAATACCTCGGCTGTTATGAAAAACAGCTATAACCTTGATGAAATTATGATTCTTCGCCGCAAGGACGGAAAAAAGCTGCTGCTGAAGGATTCGGATATCAAGCTTTCAGATGAAGATTTTGATAATATCTTTGATTTCTTTAAAATATATAAACAGGCATTCCTCACAAACCGAGTTGATAAAAATTTTACCCAGTTTATTCCCATAATGAAGCCCATGGATGAAAAGCATATCATGACAATGATAGGTATTCCCATCATGGACCGTACAGGATCAGAAACAGTTCTGCTGGCCTGTGTAAGGATCAAGCGAAGAACTGTAGGCGGAAGCTCACTGCTTGGCGGAGAGGATCTTATGATCTTCAAATTTGCATTCAGTCAGTTCTGTGAAATGATGCGTAGGATAGATAACCGTCTTATGATTGAAAGAATGAACCAGAAGCTGGAACATTCTGCAATAACCGACCATCTGACAGGTATTACAAACAGAAGCGGCTTCAGCAAGCAGGTTGAAATGATCTGTTCTCAGGACAGCAGACATAATAATGCCATTCTTTATCTTGACCTTGATAACTTCAAGTATTACAATGATACATTTGGTCATGAGATAGGTGACCTTGTTCTTGTGTGTTTTGCAGAAATGTTCAAGAAAATGACCGAGGGCAAGGGTTTGCCCATAAGGTACGGCGGAGATGAATTTATTATCCTGCTGTTTGACCAGAACGAGCAGGATGCTGCTGAGCTGGCTGAGCAGATCTATGACGAGATACGTGATGGCCTTGTTGATCAGATAGAGATCAAGCTTAACCGCAAGGTGGATATCCCCGACGATAAGAAGATATCATGTTCAATCGGTATAGCATCCTTTAAGGGCGGTTCCAAGGAAGAACTGGAGCTTGCACTGAATCATGCCGACCAGATGCTTTACTATGTAAAAAGACACGGCAAATCAAAATACAGACTATACAGCAGAAACGATCTTCTTGAATCATAATAATACTAACATCCGTCATACCCTTACCCGAGGTGCTGACGGATGTATTTTTATATTTATTTTGTGCATCATCTATAAAAACAATCAACACGGACAAAAAGAAGTTGAATAATTACATATAAAATGGTATAATATGGACAAGATTACTGTACTTTATAGCTGCTGAAAAAGCAGCCCTTAAATTAACTGACAGGAGGCGCAATGTATTATGCTGAAAGATTTTGAACGAAATAAGAAAGAAGATAAGGATGCACTCGGAGAGCAGATAAAAGAACTGAGAGCAAGACTTCTTGCGCAGCAGCAGCTTCTCAGGGATGCAACGCTGCCGGTAATTGTTCTGATTGAAGGCTGGGCTGCAGCCGGAAAAGGCAGCCTTATCAAGGAGCTTATCAGCGAAATAGACCCCAGATTCTATAATGTTGAGTCTCCTTCGGTGATAGCAGAATCAGAGGAACGATATCCTTTTCTTTATCAGTATTATAAAGCTGTTCCGGAAAACGGAAAGATCACATTTCTTGATTCCGGCTGGATGGAAAGCGTTGTGCAGAAATCCCTGCGTCATGAGATAACAAAAAGTGAATACAACCGTCGCATCCGTCAGGTAAATGAATTTGAGCGGCAGCTTAAAAATGGCGGCTACCTTGTGCTGAAAATATTCCTGCATATTGATAAGGATGAACAGTTTGACAGGCTTCGTGCTCTTGCTGAGGCTCCCGAGACTGAATGGAGAGTAACCCGGGATGACCTGTGGCAGCATAAAGAATATAAACGCTTCAAAGGCGCCTATGATGAATTTATGAAGAAAACAAATGACGAGATATCCTGGCATATATTGGACGGCAGACGCAGAAATACAGCAGTTCGTGATGCAATGAGACTGCTCGTTGACAGGATTGACAAGGGACTTGCAGAAGGACGTTATACCGGAGAACCCTATGAAGAAAAATTTGAGCTGAAAAAGCAGCCATTGCTTTCAGAGGTAGACCTGTCCCCGACTATTGACGATGAGGAATACAAGAAGGAGCTAAAGACTTTGCAGACCCGTCTCAGTGAACTGCATAATATTGTCTATCGAAAAAAAATACCGGTCATTCTGTGCTATGAAGGCTGGGACGCCGCAGGAAAGGGCGGAAATATCCGCAGGGTAGCATATCCTCTTGACCCCAGGGGCTTTGATGTGCGGCCTATAGCTTCGCCCCTGCCACATGAGCGCAGCAGGCAGTTCCTGTTGAGGTTCTGGACAAGGCTGCCCAGAACAGGTCATATCTGTATTTTCGATCGGACCTGGTACGGCAGAGTGATGGTTGAGCGTCTGGAGGGCTTCTGTTCAGAAAATGACTGGAAGAGGGCATACAATGAGATAAATGAATTTGAACGTATGCTGACGGACTGGGGTGCAGTAGTGCTGAAATTCTGGATACATATTGACAAGGAAACCCAGCTTGCTCGTTTTACAGACCGTCAGAATACACCTGAAAAACGCTGGAAGATAACCGACGAGGACTGGCGCAACAGGGAAAAATGGGATCAGTATGAGGTGGCAGTAAATGAAATGCTTCAGAATACCTCTACAAAGAATGCACCCTGGTATATAATTGAATCCAATGATAAGAAATATGCGAGAATAAAGACCCTGAAGATAATAGTCAAAGCGCTTGAAAAAGCCTGCGAAAACCATTTCAAGCAGACCATGGAATAATATTTCGCCCTTATTAAAACCTGAAAATATCTGAAAAATAAAAGCCGGCAGTTAATTGATAATTACAGAATAGCTCTGTGTTTATCATAACTGCCGGTTCATAATTTCAGGACATTATTTCAAAGCTCCTGTCGCTTGCGAATACGTCCTTTATTCCTTCGGTAATGAATATTTTGCCGTCGTCCTCTATGAGTATCATATCGTATTCGTTTTTGTGCTTTCTCCAGTGTTCAAGTGACTTATCTTTTCCCATGACGAAACAGGCTGTTGAAAGTCCGTCAGCAAGAGTGCCGTCAGAGCTGACAATAGAAACAGAGGAAAGTCCGCTCTGTGCGCTGCTGCCTGTTTCCGGGTCCATGATATGGTGATAGGTAATACCCGTTTTTTCATCTGTGAAGAACCGTTCATATCCGCCTGAGGTCACAACAGCTTTGTCCTCTACATCAACACGGGCAATATAAGAACCGTCATAGGGATTATCCGGGTCAGCAATACCGCAGCGCCACAGCTCACCTGTGGGTTTGCGTCTGAAGCACTGAACATTTCCTCCAAGTGAAATAATACCCGAAGAAATATTGTTTTTTTCAAATATTTTCATTATTCTGTCGCCGGTGTAGCCCTTGGCGATTCCTCCCAGGTCTATTTTCTGACCTTTTCCCAGTTTCAGCGTTCCTTCGGAATATGAGATACGTTGGGAGCCAACGTATAAAAGAGCATTGTCAATATCCTTCTGAGCCGGAAGGGAGGGATTTCCGTCTGAAAAGCCCCATAGCTGCATTACAGGATAGATGGTGATATCAAAAGATCCGTTGGTAGTTTCATATATATACTGAGCTTTTTCCCACAGGTATGCACAGTCCTGCGAAAGCTTTGCACTGCCGGAATTATTAAGCCTGCCTGTTTCGCTGCTGTCAGACCGGACATTCAGCAGGGAATCGAGCCGTTTGATTTCCTTAAGAGCTTCGTCAACTGCTTTTTCAGCATTTTCGCCATAAGCCTTAACAGACATATATGTATCCATCGCAAAGATATCCTTTGCACATTCATTTGATTTATCTGTATTATCAGTTTTTGAGCAGCCGGCTATTGAAAATGCTAAAAAAGCCGCCAACAGAGCAGCAGCAATTTTTTTAACTGTCATAGTTATTTCTCCATTTATTTAGTCTGTACTAAGCTGTGCCTAAGCTAATCAAACAAAGACTGAGGAAGTCTTTTCACAAGCACAGCACCTATCACGCCGATTATAATTCCCGAAACAATTCCGCTTATCCACAGCACAGCAAGATACCACACTATCCCAGAGGTATTAACCACAAACATAGCCACGATTATCTGACCTATATTATGTGCAATACCGCCGGCGGCGCTTACTGCAATAATACTGAATTTATCTGTTTTTTTCAGAATTATCATAACAGCGGTGGAAAGCATGCCTCCTGCAAGACTGTACAGCATGGGTGAGAAGCCTCCGAAAAGCAGGGATACAAGAATGATGCGCAGAATATTGACAGCCATAGAGCTGCCGCTGCCCATTTTATAAAGTGCAAGCAGCACTACAATATTGGTAAGACCGAGTTTCATCCCCGGAAACGCAAAAAAGACCGGAAGCTGAGCTTCTGCATAGCTCAGCACCAGTGCAAGGGCAACAAGCAGCCCGTAACGTGCAGCCTTGAGTGCATTATTTCTTTTGCCTGATGTTTTATTCTTTTTCATATCATACCTCAGTATGCCTGACGGGTTCTATTTTACCATAATGTCAATATCATCGGAAACGGATGTTTCGCTGTCGGTTATTTCAATAACAAGCTTATGTGGAAGACAAATTATGGTCTGTCCGGTTTTGCTTATTTTTCCGGTATTCACACAAAGACCGTCAGGACAGTCAGCTTCGCTTACAAATACCTGACCATCTTGTATTTCCATTATATTTTTTCCGCCGCCGGTATTTATCGGGACGGTAATATTCTTATCCAGCGGATACCGGGCAATAACCGAGCCGTCTGCCTTTACCTGTACGTATCTGCCGTTTGATGGAGAAAGCAGCAGAAACAGCAGGACAGCTGCTCCAGCAAGCAAAAGTCCGCCTATAAGAATAATATCCGCTTTCAAGGTCTTATGTACAGCTATTTTCATTATTACCCTCCGTACGGTATATTCTTGCCGAAAGGCTGCTGAATTTCTCTTACTGAGTCGAATCCACACAACTTCACCCACATCCTTACGTCCACAATAATATCATATTCCTCTATTCGTTGTCAAACCCGGCGAGCCGCCAGCGTGACGCTGGACCCGTAACGCGATGGTGTCGCTTCATTTACGCTGCTAGTCAGAACAGAGAGTCAGTAATTGTCTCACGAACACAAACCACAGTTGATGCCTCGCACCAGAGGAAAGTGTTCAGCAACTGCCACACTGACATATACCACTCCTGACGTTATGCAACAGAGCAAAGCGTTTAAAAG
>ONDB01000054.1 GCA_900316485.1 uncultured Eubacteriales bacterium | reverse complement strand
GAACCCTAAGATGGCTCCTTACATCTTCACAGAGAGAAACGGTATCTATATTATCGATCTCCAGAAGACAGTAAAGAAGCTTGAGGAGGCTTACAACTTTGTTCGTGAGATCTCCACAGAGGGCAAGTCAGTTCTTTTCGTAGGAACAAAGAAGCAGGCTCAGGATTCAGTTAAGGAAGAGGCACTCCGTGCAGGCGCTTACTATGTAAACGCAAGATGGCTCGGCGGTATGCTTACAAACTTCACAACAATCCGCCGCAGAATCGACAGACTCAAGCAGCTCCGTACAATGGAGACAGACGGCACATTCGATCTTCTTCCCAAGAAGGAAGTAATCAAGCTGAACCTTGAGATCGAAAAGCTGGAGAAGTTCCTCGGCGGTATCAAGGATATGAAGGACATCCCCGGTGCACTTTTCATCGTAGATCCCCGCAAGGAGAGAATCGCAGTAGCAGAGGCTAAGAAGCTCGGTATTCCGATCGTAGCTATCGTAGACACAAACTGTGATCCTGATGAGATAGATTATGTTATCCCCGGCAACGACGATGCAATCCGAGCTGTAAAGCTCATTTCAGGTGCTATAGCTAACGCTATCATCGAGGGCAACGAAGGCGGAATGGGTGCTGCAGCTGAGCAGGAGCAGGAGACTGAGGAATAATTAATAAAGGGAATAGCCGCAATTCTTTTGCGGCTATTTTTTGAGTAATCTGATAATAATAATAATAATACGGAGGTAATCACTATGGCTTTTACAGCACAGGACGTTAAGACATTAAGAGAAAAGACAGGCTGCGGTATGATGGACTGCAAAAAGGCACTTACCGAGGCTGACGGTGATATGGAAAAGGCAATTGACGTGCTCAGAGAGCAGGGTCTTGCTAAGGCAGCTAAGAAGGCTTCAAGAATCGCAGCAGAGGGTGTTGCTTTTGCCTGCACAAACGAGAGCGCTACAAAGGGTGTTGCTCTTGAGGTAAATGCAGAGACAGACTTCGTTGCAAAGAATGCTGATTTCCAGGCATTTGTAAAGACAGTTGCAGATACAGTTATGGCTGAGAATCCTGCAGATGTTGAGGAGCTTCTTACAAAGACAGCAGCCGGAACATCAGTAACAGTTGCTGATCTTCTTCAGGAGAAGATCCAGACAATCGGCGAGAATATCATCATCCGTCGTTTCAAGCTCTATGACGGCGCTGTTTCAGCTTATATCCACGCTGGCGGCAAGATCTCAGTTCTTGTTAAGTTTGATACAGATGTAGCTGATAAGGACGGCTTTGCTGAGTATGCAAAGGATATCGCAATGCAGGTAGCAGCAGTTAATCCTTCATACCTCAATAAGGAAGATGTTCCTGCTGAGGTTCTCGACCATGAGAAGGAGATCATGATTGCTCAGATGAAGCAGGATCCTAAGATGGCTAATAAGCCCGAGCAGGTTATTGAGAAGATCGTTATGGGTAAGGTTGGCAAGTATTATGAGGAGAACTGCCTCAACAAGCAGACCTTTATCAAGGATAACAAGGCAACAGTTGAGCAGTATACAGCACAGACAGCTAAAGCTCTCGGCGGCAGCATTGTTATTTCGGAGTTTGTTCGTTTTGAGAAGGGCGAAGGCCTTGAGAAGAGATCAGACGATTTTGCAGCTGAGGTTGCATCAATGGTAAAATAATTTACTTTCCGTCACCGGATTGTATGCTTAAGTAAATACCAAAACAGCAGGGCTGATGCATTGTTACGAAGCATCAGCCCTGTTTTTTGCCGCAGTATTCGTTATTAATAATCTTCAAGGAAGGTGTGACGCTCACCATCTTTTTTATAGCCGGGAAAAGTATCAATATGAACCAGATGCAGACTATTGAAAATACTTTTTTCAATATCCGGATTTGTTTTTTTAAGTTCTTTTATCAAACGCTTTGTTTCAAGACGTTTTCCTATCTCATTGCTGTCGCAGCGATCCTGCATTTCCGTAAATCTGCAGGCACAGCGCAGAAATTCAAGTCCGCTATATTCAGCCCATGAAATAATATCGTCCTCATGTATACAATAAAGGGGTCTTATAAGTTCCATGCCTTTAAAATTTGTACTGTGGAGCTTTGGTATCATTCCCTGCAGCTGTGCGCCGTAAAACATAGACATAACCGTAGTTTCAATAACATCAGAGAAATGATGCCCAAGCGCTATTTTGTTGCAGCCCAGTTTTTTTGCCTGGCTGTAAAGGTGACCTCTTCTCATTCTTGCACAGAGGTAACAAGGGTATTTTTCTGCATTATTAGCTGTTTCAAAGATATTAGTTTCAAATATGGTGATTGGGATATTCAGCATTGCGGCATTATCTTCAATCTTTTTTCGGTTTTCCTTATTGTAGCCGGGGTCCATAACTAGATAAGTAAGCTCAAAAGGAACATCACTGTATCTTTGCAGAAGCTGCATAAGCTTTGCAAGGAGCATGGAATCCTTTCCGCCGGAAATACAAACAGCTATTTTGTCGTTTTCATCAATAAGCTCATATTGCTTGACAGCCCTGATAAATTTATTCCATACAGACTTTCGGTATTTTTTAGTAATACTTCTTTCTATTTTCTGAAATTCTTCAAGATTTCTTGACATGACAAAATTCTCCTATCAACAAAATGTACTATTACATTATAAAACTAACAAAGCATAATTGTCAATTGAACCCGGCGAGCCGGATGATTCTGTTGTTTATGATTATTAATAATACAGGAATTATTTTACACTAATCTGACGTTATCCATCCGGCAATGCTGATTGCATCCTACGGTGGGTTGACAAAATGTGGAATGTAATGTATACTTAAGGGAGTCAAATCCGCAGATTATCAATAAATATAAAAGGGATAGGTAGTATTAACTTCAGATATTAATACTACTGTTGGGGGAAAATGAAGTGAAAGATGTAGTAATTGCGGTTGCTGGAACAGGATATGTTGGCTTGTCGATAGCAACTTTGCTGTCACAGCACCATAAGGTATACGCTGTTGATATCATACCTGAGAAGGTAGAAATGATAAACAGAAAGCAGTCGCCTATACAGGATGAATATATAGAAAAATATCTTACTGAAAAAGAGCTTGATCTCGTTGCAACGACAGACGGAGAACAGGCATATAAAAAAGCGGATTATGTTGTAATTGCCGCACCTACAAATTATGACTCGGCAACACAGCATTTTGATACATCAGCCGTTGAAAGCGTAATAGACCTTGTAATGAAGGTAAATCCTGATGCAATAATGGTTATCAAATCAACTATTCCTGTTGGATATACAGAGTCAATACGCAAAAAGACCGGTTCTGAAAATATTATTTTCAGCCCTGAGTTTTTAAGAGAATCCAAGGCGCTGTATGATAATCTTTATCCCAGCCGGATTATTGTCGGAACAGACCTGAAGGATGAAAGACTTACAAATGCAGCCCATGAATTTGCTGCATTGCTTCAGGAGGGCGCTGTAAAGGAAAATATTGACACTCTCTTTATGGGTTTCACAGAGGCAGAGGCTGTAAAGCTTTTTGCTAATACATATCTTGCACTCAGAGTCAGCTACTTCAATGAGCTAGATACGTATGCTGAGATAAAGGGTCTTGATACAAAGCAAATAATAGACGGAGTGTGTCTTGACCCCAGAATTGGCGGTCATTATAATAATCCCAGCTTCGGCTACGGCGGGTACTGCCTGCCCAAAGATACAAAGCAGCTTCTAGCTAATTACAGGGATGTTCCCCAGAATCTTATAGAAGCAATCGTGGAAAGTAACCGTACAAGAAAAGATTTTATCGGAAACAGGGTATTGCAGCTTGCAGGATATTATGATTATTACAACAGGGGCGATTTCGACCCGGGTATAGAAAAGTCCTGTGTTATAGGTGTTTACCGCCTGACTATGAAATCAAATTCGGATAATTTCCGCCAGTCATCTATCCAGGGCGTTATGAAAAGGATAAAGGCAAAGGGTGCCCAGGTCATTATTTACGAACCTACCCTTGAAAATGATACTACATTTTTCGGCAGCAAGGTTGTAAACGACCTTGATAAATTCAAAAGCCTTTCTGATGCCATCATAGCAAACAGATATGATAGCTGTCTCGATGATGTTGCCGATAAGGTCTACACCAGAGATCTTTTTGGAAGAGATTGATACTTGTTTTTTAATAATCTGCCAGAAAAAAATAAGCAGGGGTATTAATGTATGAAGGTGCTTGAAAATGAGCCGCTGAAAAAATACACCACCTTCCGGATGGGAGGAAATGCAAAAAGAATGTATATTCCTGAAAATGTCGAGGAACTTACAGGACTTGCAGATCAGAACAGTGATATACTGAAATATGTTATCGGCGGCGGTTCTAATATTATTATCAATGATAAAAAAGAATTTGACGAGGTGCTGTGCCTGCGTGAATTCAATAACAAAATAGAAAATAAGGGAAACGGATGCTTTTACATCGGCGCTTCTGTCAGACTGCAGAAGGCTATTAAAGAGGTAAATGCCGCCGGTTACGGCGGTATGGAGTTTCTGTATTCCGTTCCGGGGCTTATCGGCGGAGCGTTGTATATGAATGCCGGAACCGGAAGAAAGACTCATATGTATATTTCCGATTATGTGGTCTCTGTTGATGTTTACCTGGATGGAAAAAAACGTACATTCAGCAAGGATGAATGTCACTATGAATTCAGAAGTTCCGTATTTCAGAGCTATGGAAACTGTATAATACTCGGCGCTGAATTCAGGTTTCCTGAAATGACAGCAGAGCAGGCAAAGAAAGGCATAGACGACAGGATCGCCCTGTGCAGGAAAACACAGGATATGTCCTATCCGAATTTCGGCACTGTGTTCTGCGTGTCAAATACGAGGATAATGGATTATGTCAGAAAGCGTCATTATGGCTTTAAGAATGGATGCACTTTTTCGCCCAAGCGTAAAAACTGGATGCTTAACAGGGAAGAGGGTACATTCGAGCAGGCTGTTAAGCTTCTGAATAAGGTAAAAAAGCTGCATAAGCTTTTCCGGAAGGAATGTAAGTGTGAAGTCAGAATATGGGAGTAAACCCCTGCTGGTAACTGTAAAAGGAGAGATAGAAAATGGATATTAATAATGCCTTTGATATTATTGTAGGCAGGGCAGAAAGAGTGCTCAGGGCAAAGGGCTACAGACAGGAGCCGGTGGCTGCTTCTGAAACAGAGCTTACAGCACTTTATATAGGAGATCTGGCATATAGTATTGTATATACTTTTTCTAATAAGCGTATAGTTCTGTGTTCCTGCGCAGTTGAGGACGATGCTCCCGATAATGAATGGAAAACGCTTGCAACATGGCTTTTCGACCCCGAAAGCGACGGCACTAAGGAAGCGGAAAGCATCGGAGATGATTTTGCCGATACAATCAGGGGACCAAAGCAGACTACAGCAGTACAGAAGCAGAAAAAACGCAAGAAGGACGGAGAGAATAATGTTGACCCGCTTTTCCTTGCAAACAGAATGGTAACATATTTCCCGGAGCTTAAGGATGAGATAGCCTATGAAAAAGCTCATTATGAAAGTTTCAGGGGAATAACCTTTGCAACAGAAAAGATAGCTCCGAGATTCAGCAAAATGGTAGAGCAGGCAAACGAAAAGAAGATAGAAAAGATATCTCAGGGACTTTCGGCACTGTATACATCAGGGGATCTTGATACAAAGGGAATAATAACATATATAATGCTGAACAGCGTTGAAAGTGACGAAAAATTCCTGCAGCTGATTGATGCATTTTCAGTTAATGACAAAAAAATCGCAAAGGCAGCAAGAAAGCTCAGGGGAAAGAATATCAAGCCTGAGAAGATAAAGAAGCAGAAGAAATATGTATCAGATACACTTAACAGATGATCAGAACAGATCTGAGCCAATTATTGTAAAAAATATTTGAAAAACACTTGACATACAGCCTTTCCTTGTGGTATATTAGTAATACCTCAAGG
>ONDB01000060.1 GCA_900316485.1 uncultured Eubacteriales bacterium | reverse complement strand
TAACGCGATGGTGTCGCTTCACTACGTTACGCTCTAATTGCGCCTGACTGTCTGGCTGCCCGCGGTGCTGCTGTAATTGCTTGGTTTGCTTAAATTTACGCTGCTAGTCAGAACAGGGAGTCAGTAACTGTCTCACGAACAATAAACCACAGTTGACGTTTCGCGCCAGAGGAAAGCGTTTAAAGGTGCTGTAGCATAAAAAAAGTTTCGCCCGCCTTTTCAAAGGCGTTGGGGTCCATGGGGCAAAGCCCCTGGTCGCACTCCGCTGAGTGCGAAATCTCCTGTGCTTCAATCCCTTGGCAAAGGATTGTCTGGTTCATGAATAAATAATCTTGCTGCCCAGGGCAGCATAACAAAAAGCGGAACAACTGACTCCCTGACAAATAAAAAAAGCCGATGAACCAAATTATTCATCGACTTTTTTGTTATTATGAGGAATGGAGGCGTTTTTATAATGCGACGCCCCTTCAATTACTTTTGTTTACTTGACAAGCTCTGCCTCACCGCTGCTGTTAAGGCTGATCTTGTAATCAGGTTCATCACTTGCGAAGTTTTCTGCACTGCCGTTACCTGAAAGACCGGATGTAAATACACGGGGTTCTGTCATCGTTACATTGATAGGTGTTGTATTTGAAAGCTTTCCGGCAACATTGATAACATAGCTGTCCTGCAGATTAATGCCCTTACCGTTGATTCTTGGGCTGTCCTTAAGATTCAGCTCACTGAGGGCATCCTCATTTTCAGGATAAAGTGCAAAGCCTGAGGCAGTAGTTACTACAGTACCGCTCCAGTTGACAACAGCCTTTGAGTTTTTCCAAACAAAAAGGGATGCAGATACGCCAGGCTCGCTGCTAGTACTGTTGCATTCTATATATCCGCCTGCAAGGTTCAGCGTGCCGCTGCCTGACATAGATACAGCATTGCTGTCTGTTCTTCTCAACACACCGTCATTAACTGTAACTGTGCCGCCTTCGCCTACGCCGATCAATGCATAGTCTTCTGTTGATTCGCCTGTAAGGATTCCGCCGTTGATAATAAGCTCTCCATCTGCAGCAGCATCTATCAGATGCATACCCTTTTCAATAAGCATTTCACCGTCCTTTGCCGAATCCTGTACCGTCAGACTTCCGCCTTTCACAGTGAAAGCTGTACCGCCGCCGTTCAGCATAGTTAGCTTATGACCATTCAGATCAAGAGTTTTTTTGCCGCTTACAACAATATTGGCATCGCAGCTCACATCCTCAAGCAATGTGATAGTACTTCCGTCCACCCAGTTGGATTCTTCAGATGCCTTTGCAAAATCGTCATAGTATTCAATTCTTTTTTCAGAATCTATTCTGATGATCGGCTTTATCTTCGGCTCCGCCTCCATATCCTCAGATGATAACTTTGATTTCTCGGGTTTGCTTTCCGGCTGCTCAGATTCTTCTGTAACTGAAGCTTCGCTTACAGCAGAGGATTCAGCCGGCTCAGCTGATGACTGATTCTTTGAGGGATCGTTCTGGCCGCAGCCTGCCAATGCAGAACATGAAACTATAATAATGGAAGCAAGAATGATAAAAACGTTTTTTTCATTTTGATACTCCTTTACATTTTCAGCAGTAACAACGGATCCGTAAATCTGATTTTTTGCAGTTATCAGTCAGCGAATCCTTGATTTTTTCAGATAAATAATACCATATTAAGACATTAATTACAATGCACATTTAAAACAACAATATATTAATTTCACAAAATATTTTGTTATTATTCGTTTGTTGTCTGTCATCTCCGTAAGGCTTTTTTTGATAAATGCAAAAATACCGCCCTGTGCAGAAAAACTATCTGCTCAGAGCGGTAAACATTATTATTTTTCTTCCTTTATGCGGTGAATTCCGCTGAGGTCGGAAAGCATTATGCAGCCTGTTGTACAGTTTTTCGCACATAATCCGAAATCGGGACAATCCGTGCATTTGCTGTAATCAATAACGGCACAGTTGTCAACAACAGTTATTGCCTTATTGGGACATAACCTTTCGCATTTTCTGCAGCCGATACATCCGTTTGTGCATACCTTTCTGGTAACTGCACCCTTGTCCTTATTGCTGCAGGTCACTACGACCTTTTCAACATCTGCAACAAGTGAAATTATCTTCTGGGGACAGGTCTTTGTGCAGATACCGCAGCCGATACATTCTGTGGGATTAACCCTGGCAACTCCGTTAACAACGGTTATTGCCTTCTGAGGACAGGCATTCACACAATCTCCGAGACCAAGACAGCCGTATGTGCAGCTGCCCTTGCCTCCGTAAAGAAGCTTTGCAGCGCTGCAGCTGGGAATACCGTAATAATCATACTTATCCTGTGTCTTTTCGCAGTCGCCTGCACAGTGTACAACAGCTACCTGCTCTATAACGTCCTCGAACTCTACGCCCATTATTTCGCTGAGCTGCTTTGAAACAGCATCTGCACCGGGAACACAAAGGTTAGTAGGAGTGCCTTCCTTTTCGCACAGTGCCTTTGCATAGCCGTCACATCCGGCAAAGCCGCAGGCTCCGCAGTTTGCACCGGGAAGACATTCTCTTATCTTAGGAAATCTTTCGTCCTCCTTTACCGCCATGAGCTTTGAAGCGATGACAAGCACCGCTGCACAGATCACGCCGATAATAACAACAGGAATGACGGCAGTTAATATTGGTTCCATAATCTCACACCTCCGTCATTACATCGGGAACAGGTTCTCGATAACGCCGCTGAAGCCCAGAAAGGACAGCGAGGTTATCGCAGCCGCTGTCAGCGTTACGGGAAGTCCCTTGAAGCTCTCAGGAATATCGCTGCCCTCTATTGTGGAACGCACGCCTGAGAACATAACCATAGCAAGGAAAAAGCCCAGACCGCTGCCGAGGGAATTGACCATAGCCTCTGCGAAGCTGTAGCCGGCATCAATATTGAGAATAGTTACACCAAGTACAGCGCAG
The DNA here is from genome assembly GCA_900316485.1 of uncultured Eubacteriales bacterium. Classification (GTDB taxonomy): domain Bacteria; phylum Bacillota; class Clostridia; order Oscillospirales; family Acutalibacteraceae; genus UBA1213. The sequence goes on along the minus strand of ONDB01000060.1, from coordinate 3,967 downwards.
TTTGTTGTGATAAGAGGCAGATATACGCCCAGAGATTTATGCAGCGATGGGATATATCTTTTCAGAACTATCTCAACAAGCTGTACAAGTGCAGCGATAACAAGGATAAACACAATAGTCTGCAGATATCCCAGACCGTTAGGGTCAAGAAGGAATTTCTGGATAGGCCATGTAGCCGCTGTTGCCATGAGCATTACGAATATTACTGCAAGGCTCATGCCTGTTGCGCTGTCAAGCTTTTTGGATACTCCCAGGAAGGGGCATATACCGAGAAAACGTGACAATACATAGTTATTGATAAACACTGCTGAAAGCAGTATTACTATAAATTTAGTCATTTACGGCAGCCTCCTTTCCGTCTTTTTCGCAGCTTGTTTTTGAGCAGCCCTCGGAATTCGGACAGCCTTCACAGCCGAAATCCTTTTTCTTCGGCTTATATTTGCCGAATTTATTTACAGCAGCAATAAGCAGACCAAATACAAAGAAACCGCCCGGAGCCATTGTCAGAATAGAAATATGATTGTCTATAAGCACCGGAATCTCAATTCCTGCGAAGGTACCGTTTCCAAATACCTCACGGATAGTTGCCATACAGAACAGAGCAAGCGTAAAGCCCACACCCATTCCAAGAGCATCTATTGCAGAATCAAATACATTATTTTTATTTGCAAACATTTCTGCTCTGCCAAGGATAATACAGTTAACAACTATAAGCGGCAGATAAATACCCAGTGATTTATCCAGGTCAGGCGCATATGCCTTTACAAGCATCTGTACCATTGTTACAAAGCCTGCGATAAGAACTATATAGCAGGGAATTCTTACTTTATCTGGAATTACCTTTCTGAGGGCAGAAATAACCACATTCGAGCAAAGCAGCACCACCGTAGCCGCAGCACCCATGCCCAGCGCATTAATAACGCTTGTTGATGTTGCAAGTGTAGGGCAGGTACCCAGCACCAGTACCAATACAGGGTTTTCCTTGATGATGCCCTTCAGGAAATTGGAAATGGTCTTATTCATCATTTAGCCCCCTTTACAACGTCATATGCATCAAAGGCAGATTTTACCGCTGCCCTGTATGCCTTTGAGGAAATAGTAGCACCTGATACAAAGTCAACGCTTTCATAATCAGCTGCTGTCTTTCTGCTGTAGTTTTTATTATAGCCTCCGGCATTATCAACGACCTTGGAGCCGATACCGCTTGTTTCACTGTGGGACAGGGTCTTTATTGCCTCAATACTGCCGTCCGGTCGCATACCGCATATTAGTTTGATATCTCCGCCGTAGCCCTTCTGTGTCAGCATGAACACAAAGCCTGTGCCGTCATTGCCCTTATAGGCTTCTGTTACTCCGTCCGGAAGCTTGACATTCTTCATAAGCTCAAAGCTTTTAGCCTCTGTAAGAACCTCAGCCCTTGCTTTTGAAGCAGCCTCCTCCTCAGCAGCCTTAATTATAGGAGCAGTCACCATATTTACCACTGCAAGAAGTGTTGTTACAACAAGGCAGATGCAGGTCAATACAATAATCGGCTTGAAAATATCCTTCATCATACCTTGACACCTCCCGTTAACGGCTTCTGTCTTGTCAGCTTTGAAATATAGGGAGTGAGTATATTCATAAGGAGTATCGAATATGATACGCCCTCGGGGAGATTACCCCAGAAGCGGATAAGTATTGTGATAAGTCCGCAGCCAACACCGAAGATTATCTTACCCCACTTTGTTGAAGGAGTAGTGGCATAATCAGTAGCCATAAAGAATGCACCGAGAAGCAGACCGCCTGAAAGCAGCTGATACAGAACATCCTTGCCGCAGATAAATGACATAAGAGCGACTGTTGCAATGAATGCAACCGGAGTATGCCAGGTAATAACACGTCTTACCAGCAGGTATATTCCGCCGAGAATAATTGCAGCAGCACAGGTCTCACCAAGACATCCGGCATGATTGCCGAGGAAAAGAGTCATATAATCCGGCATCTGTTCTGAAAGTCCCTTTGCACTTGCAGCAAGCGGAGTTGCGCTTGATACTGCATCAGCACCAAAAACAGGTGCTTTAATTCCGCCCGGATTTGTCCAGTTGGACATGGAACCGGCAAAAGCCACAAGCATAATTATTCTTGCTGTAATGGCAGGATTAGCAAAATTCTGACCGATTCCGCCGAAAAGCTGCTTTACTACGATTATAGCAGCCACACTTCCGATAACAGCCTGCCATAGCGGAATACTTACAGGCAGGTTGAATGCAAGAAGCATGCCCGTTACAACAGCCGAAAGGTCAAACACGGTATTATCACGCTTACAAAGCTTTTCAAATATCCATTCAGATGCTACGCAGGTCGCAACACATACGGCAATAACTATCAGTGCTTTGAGTCCGAATATTATTACTGAAGCCACAGCAGCCGGACACAGCGCAACAATCACATCCAGCATAATATTCTGGGTAGTCCTTTTCCCCGAAAAATGAGGGGAAACATTGGAAATAAGTTTTGCCATTATTTACCCTCCTTTTCCGCTTCTGCCTTTTTCTTTGTCTGATAGGCACGAAGCTTTATTTTCGCAAGCTTGTTTGTCTGTACAAGAGGACGGTTTGCAGGACAGACAAAGCTGCAGCATCCGCATTCCATGCACAGGTCAACACAAAGCTTTTCCAGATCCTCTCCCCTGTCCAGCTGATAAGCCTTTGAAATAGATCTAGGATCAAGTCTGAAGGGGCAGTGATTCATACAGGCTCCGCAGCCGATACAGGCTGTAGTTTTTCTCGGAGCTGCTTCCTTCTCATCCATCGCAATGACAGCATTGGTATTTTTCAGAACCGGCTCAGCATCGCTGGGAATAGCAATACCCATCATCGGGCCGCCGTAAAGTATCTTTCTCGGCTCGCATTTATATCCGCCGGCAGCTTCAATAAGGTCTGCCACAGACGTTCCTATAGGAGCTATCATATTTTTCGGCTCCTTAATGGCACTGCCGTCTACGGTAATACATTTCTCAACAAGAGGAATACCGTCCTCAAGATTTTTTCCTATAAATGACAGGGTAGTTACGTTAATAACAACTGCGCCCACATCCAGCGGAAGTCCGCCTTTCGGGATAACCTTTCCCATAGTATTGAACACAAGCACCTTTTCGCCGCCCTGGGGATATATTGAGGGCAGAACGTGCACCTCAACATCATCAGCGTTATCAGAAAGCTTCATCATTTTTTCGATAGCGTGCTTCTTATTGTTTTCAATGCCAATAATAAACCTTTTCACCTTCATATATTTTCTCAGGGCAGCAATACCCTTGAAAACATACTCCCCGTTATCCAGCATTGTACGGGTATCGGATGTTATATAAGGCTCACATTCAGCGGCATTGATTACAACTGCCTCCACCTTTTCAAGATCCTTGACGCTCAGCTTGATGAAGGTCGGAAAACCTGCGCCGCCAAGACCAACTACTCCGCTTGCCTTGACTGCGGTCTTAAGGCTTTCAAAGTCATTCACCTCAGGAACCTTGATATCCTCGGAAAGAGTCTGCTCTCCGTCACTTTCGATAGTAACGCACTGCACCTTCATTCCCATCGAAGAGATCATATCGTCAACCTTAATGACCTTTCCCGATACACTTGAATGAATAGCCGAGGAAACAAATCCGTCTGGTTCACCTATAAGCTGACCAACCTTGACAATATCCCCTTTTTTCACTATGGGCTTTGCAGGCTTGCCTATATGCATCGACATAGGTATCGATACGGTTTTCGGCACATTCATCCTTACAGGCTCACTATCGGCGGTATTTTTCTTATGCGGTACCTTGATACCGTGAAGTTTCATATCCATTCCTCCGATTTACTTTTTTCCCGCGGGTATTCCCCGCGAGCCCTGAACGGAAATTTTTTACCCCTGTTTCCGACAGGACTGTTTTTCCTTTTATTCTATGCGCCATGTATCGACATAATACAACAGCGCAAACATT
>ONDB01000040.1 GCA_900316485.1 uncultured Eubacteriales bacterium | reverse complement strand
TAACGCGCCGGCGAGCCGCCGGTGCCGCAACGCGATGGTGTCGCTTCACTACGTTACGCTCTGAATGTGCCTGACTGATTGGCTGCCCACGGTGCTACTGTAATTGCTTGGTTTACTTAGACTTACGCTGCTGGTCAGAACAGGGAGTCAGTAACCGTCTTACGAACAATAAACCATAGTTGACGTTCAGCACCTGCCCCACTAACACATACCACAGTTGACGTTCAGCAACAGAGTAAAGCGATCAGCAGCAGCCGAAGCGAGGGGGATAGTTAAGGAAAAGGGATTTGAAAAAGGGAAAACCTTAAGAAAGGGGGCTTTGCCCCCTTTCTTGTGGTTGTCCTCTTTTCTCCCGTGCCGTAAGGCACGCTTTGCATAGATCGTATCAGAATAATATTGTCGGGTCGGCATACTCCCCGTTTATTTCTGCTTCAAGATGAAGATGGGATTCATCCTTGATTTCTGATGGTATCTCTCCTATATATCCGATGGTTTCACCGGCTGATACCTCATTGCCTTCCTTTGCAATTGAAGTATTGGTTACTCCGCAGTAACGCAAAATGTATCCCCCGTTACTTTCAATTACGATCACATTGCCAAGCATCGGATCATAATACATACTGCTGACCCTTCCGCTCAGTACCGCATGGACAGGAGTTCCCTGACCTGCACTTATATCAACACCATTGTGTGTGCGCCAGTCCTTCATTGTAAGGGACTGTATGGGATCCTTGGGACTGTATTTTTTTATAACATCACCCTTTTCAACAGGCTTGTATACCTTTGCAGATGACTCCGACGGTTCCTTTGATTCAGGCATTGAGGGTGTCAGCAGCTTAATGCTTTCTTCCCCTGAGCTTTCTTCCGGCACAGACACTACTATTGCAGAGCCTTCATATTTTTCTCCGCTTACCTCATTTGCAGCTTCAAGTGTTTTTGCTCTGCTGCTTTCCTGAGAAGATTCCTCATAAGGCTCCGCATTTTCCTCTATACTGCCGTAAGTATTCCATGCTGCCCCGGCTACCGCTGCGATACACAGGGCAAGTGATACATAAAATGCAATATTCTTTTTTGGCGATCGTTTCTCGTATTTTTCTTTTTTCATACTGAACATAAAAATGCACCTCCGTACTTATTGTTGACGAAGGTGCAGTTTTTTATTCGTTATTATGTAAACACTGCTGAAATCAGCATACATTTTTCAAGGGATAATCAAAGAATGATCTCGCCCTCAACAGCGCCGCCGATACCGGCAGCATTTGATTCGTCTGTATCAATATGCATAGCAGGTGCATAGCTGGAGCTTACACGTACTACAACATCACCAAATACCAGCTTTCTGCCCTCTCCGCCGCAGGCAACGCTTACGATCTGCTTATCTTCAACGCCGATCTCAGCTGCTGTTTCAGGAGTAAGGTGGATATGTCTTTTTGCAGCAATTACGCCGCAATCCAATTCAAGCTCACCTGCAGGGCCTACAAGCTTGCAGCCTGGTGTGCCAGCCAGATCTCCGGACTCTCTTACAGGAGCAGCAATACCCAGCTTGCGGGCTTCTGTCAGTGAAACCTCTACCTGATTTTCCTTACGCTCCGGGCCAAGAATAGAAGCAGCCATTTCACCCTTAGGACCTACGATAGTAACCTTCTCATTAGAAGCAAACTGTCCGGGCTGTGAAAGATCCTTTTTCTTTGTAAGCTTTGCGCCCTTACCGAAAAGAACCTCAAGAGCTTCCTCAGTAACGTGAACATGACGTGCGGAAACTTCAACTAAAATCTTGCTCATTTCAAATCTCTCCGATCTTGATATAATTTTATTCCGGGATCAGCACAAGTTAAAAGAAAAACCGTCTGCTGTACAAACTGTTTTCAAAGGCTTTTCCCGTTTTGACTGCAGATTGCTGCCGGCTTATTATTCCGGCAGTTCTGCATTATTTCTGCAATTATAATTTTACAACTCTTTTTATAAAATGTAAAGTATGTTATTCTATTTCATTTTATTTTTATTCCCGGCTGCTTATCCGAGCTGTCAGCCCGGGTCAGTCATCTCAGGAATTTTTCAGAATATGAAGGGTTTCTTCATCATATGTATGATCACAGTTTTCTATTATCAGTTTCTGCAGCCTCAGGAAATCCTCAAAAGCTCCGGGCTTATCGGAAGGATTTCTCAGAAGGGCTGCCGGATGCAGCACCGGCATCATAAGCACACCGCCTTTTTTTATTATAGTACCGTGTTCCTTTTTTATCCTGATATCCGGTTTTATTATTCTGGCGGCAGCTATTCTTCCAAGACACACTATTATTTTAGGTCTTATCACTGCAAACTGTCTTCTCAGCCATGCTATGCATACTTCCTGTTCTTCAGGCTGAGGATCACGGTTCTGGGGAGGACGGCATTTTACAATATTTGCTATATAAACATTCTTATGCCTGTCCAGATCAACGGCAGTCAGCATTTTATCCAGCAGTATCCCTGCCTTTCCCACAAAGGGCTCGCCTTTGAGATCCTCCTGTTCTCCCGGTCCCTCGCCGATAAACATAACCTCAGCGTCAGGGTTTCCTACGCCGAATACCACATTATGACGTCCCCGGCAAAGTACGCATCTTGTACATTGGCTGCTTTGTCTGTCAAGATCTTCCAGAAGTATTCTTTTATCCTTCATTTTCAGCCCCCTCCATTTTTTTCATAAGGCGCATCTCCCTGATAATAAATATCATTACAGTAATAAATGAAATAACATCAGCCGCCGGTGAAGCATACATTATTCCCATAATTCCGAAAAACAACGGCAGTATCAGAATAAGCGGTATCAGGAAAAACACCTGTCTTGTAAGTGAAAGCAAGGCTCCCCGTACAGGCTTTCCTATTGCAGCAAAGAAATTTGACGATATCATCTGCACTCCGGTAAGAGGCAGAAGAAGAAGGAATATCCGCATAAAAAGCACAGCAAATTCAAAATAAAGAGCTTCATTTTCCCCCGATCCGAAAATCGAAAGCACCTGCCGGGGAAATATCTGAAAAACAGCCAGACCTATGCAGGTAATGGTCAGCTCACTTGCTATTGCAAGATAATACACACTGCGAACACGGTCATATTTTTTTGCTCCGTAATTGAAGCCCACTATCGGCTGCATACCCTGAACTATTCCGATAATAACCGCAAGCACTATGGCATTGATTTTCATTACGATACCGCTTGCTGCCAGGGGGATATCCTGGCCGTAAACCGAAAGTCCTCCGTAATAAACCAGAGATCTGTTTATAACCACCTGCAGCACTGTTATTGCAAGCTGTGTAAGACCGTTGCTCATACCCATCAGGCAGGTTTTCCCCATCTGTGGAAAACTAAGTGAAAAATGTTTTTTCTCAAGCTTTACTCTTTTAATTCTGCGCAGATACAAAAGACCGTAAACTGCAGAAACCACCTGACCGATAACAGTTGCCCAGGCTGCGCCTCCAACGCCCAGATTCAATACCATAACAAAAATATAATCAAGTACAGTATTTACAACAGCGCCAATTATCATAGAGGTCATGGAATACATAGGGCTGCCGTCAGCCCTTGAAATATTGCTCAATCCGTTCATTATTACAATAAACGGCATTCCTACTGCTGTTATCCTGGTATATTCCGCAGCAAAGGGAAATACATTGTCAGTTGCACCAAAAGCCCTGAGAAGCGGTTCATGAAAAACAGATATCAGTATTGCATATACAAAGCCGAACAACAGCATCATGCAAATACCGCCGCCTACAGTAGATGCAGCCTTTTCATTTTCCTTCTGTCCCAGATAAAGGGAATATCTTGCCGCTGTACCAACACTTATGGTAAGTGTTATTGCCATACATATTGTTGTCAGCGGAAATGCAACATTGGTAGCGGCATTTCCAAGATATCCTACAGACTGACCTATAAAAATCTGGTCTACAACATTATACAGAGAGCTTACTATCATTGCAATTATACTGGGTATTGCAAATCCTGCAAGCAGCTGTGATATCTTTTTATATCCCAGCGGATTTTCATTTTTTGTTTTTTCCATTAATTGATTCACTTCCAGTTTTTAAGTCCGGCTTCTATATTTTCCTTTGAAAGCAGATAAGTTCTTCCTACCTTTTTCCATTTGAATGATGAAATTCTTTGTTCTTCGTTCCCGGGCAATTTTGTCCTTATTAGCCTGCTTTTGTGACTCCTGTGTTTCTATTTCAATGGAAGCCTGCTCCAGTCTTTTCTCAAACAGCTCTTCATATGCTTTTGACATTTCCTTCTGTTCGGATTCCTCAGCAGATCTCATAAGCTTGTCATACTGACTTTCAGGAAAAAACTCAGGTATCAGAAAAACTGCGATAACACCGAGAGCACAGATTGTTATGATTATTATCAAGATTATTACGGGAGCCTTTGATTTCTTCTTTTTCATAATTTAGTCCTCTTACTTTATTAAATTGACAAAAAGCCGCCATTCTGCTGTTAAACAGAAATGACGGCTTGTCTGATTATTATTGATATTCTCTTATAAATGCCATGCATTTATGCCCTTTTCGATCGTATCATCGCTCAGCTTATATTTTCTTCCGACTTCCTGCCATTTGTAGGAATTGAACTTTCTCATTTCTACATTATACTGTCCTTCTTCGGCTGCAACACCGTCGATAGTGGCACTTTTCGGATTATCCTCTGTTATTTCTGCTGCAAAATTATCAAAGAAGGTAATATATGTGTCAAGATTAATTCCGTGTTTTTTATAGATATCAACATGACGTATACCATCCTCGATAGCAGTAAATCTGATCAGCTTTTCACTGCTGCATGAAGCTGCCTTTCCCCTGAAACCGTTCGCATCAAACGGAATAGCGGTATCATTGGCATAGGTATAGCATTCAACGGTTGCATTATCTGTTTCATCAGAAGACACAAACAGCTCCGGTATACCGTCACCGTCTATATCATAAAGCTCAAAAGCATAGCTGTCTATTTTCTTCTTTTTACTGCTGCCTGAGGATCCGTCAGATTTCTCTGAGGAGCTTTCATTATCATCATCGTCATCATCTTCGTCCGTGCTTTCCTCTTCCGAAGATTCTTCAGCAGATGTTTCCTCCTCTTCTGATTCCTCACGCTTACTGTTCTCGCCGGGTTTGCTTTTTTCCTCGTTGAATTCTCTGATATAGGGAGCCTCATAATGAGGATTGTTTACTCTCTTTATTGTTTCCTTCAGTACCTCAGTATAAGCTTCCTTCCACTCAGCCTTTTTAGCATTTTTCTGAGCTTTCTTTCTTGCCTCTTGTTCAGCCCTTAGTCTTGCTTCTTCCTCTGCCTTCTGACGCTTTTCTTCTTCAGCCAGTCTCTTGGCAGCCTGAGCATCCTTTTCTGCCTCGAATTTTGTATTCTGCTGATGCTGAACATTCTGCAGTTCATTTTCCACAAGAATGAGCTTACCTCTTATCTTATCGGAATTTGTTTTGCTGTATCCGTCCTTAAGCACATCTCTTGCATAGGATTTTTCTCCGTTTGCAATATATGCCTCTGCCGCAAGAAGATAAGGCTCGTCTATGCCGGGTTTAAGGTCAATAGCCGCCTTAAAATATCGTATAGCGTCGTTATAATTATTTTTACTCAGGGCATTCTTGCCTGATTCCACATATTCATCGTACTGAATATCCTTTTTAATGCCTTCCAGTTTTTTATTTATATATCCTGCTTTTGTTTCATTATATCCTTTTTCAAGTATTTCCTTTGCCTTCTGCTTATCACCCTGTGCAAGATATATATCTGCATAGGTAAGATATGCGGCGGATATTTCAGGAAATGTATCAATAGCCTTATCACAGGCGCCTATGGCTTTATCATATTTTTTTTCAATCAGATATTTCTGTGCATAGGATATTTGTTCATTATAGTATTCGTGCCGGTTGTAATCTACCACAAACACTGCTGCAACTGCGCCGCCGACAACCAGAAACACTATAATGATAATGATCAATACCTTGCGATCAATGACCTTCGATCTTTGACGCTTAGCCTTTACCATTGTCGTTGATTCCATTTTTAAGCTCCTTTTTCCTAAATGAAACTACACACAAAATGAAAATATGTTTTTATTATTCCCTCTGTACTGACCCTGTTACGGATATGAGGGCGATTAATTTTTCAGTAAATATCTTACAATATAATCACTGCACTACCTTAATAGTATAGCAAATAGATTCTGTAAAGTAAATACAAAATCTTTCATTTTTTCAAATCACACTTTTTGTTTTCACATTAATATTATAAAAATAAATTTTCATAACCGGAATACCTGAAAAATCAGCCAGTTTTTGACTTTTATATATTTTTATGCCTTAAATACATTACTGCAGTATTTCAAGATCATTTTCTGTCATATCAAGTTCATTAAGCATTTCATTATAGTTTTCCCTGTCCTCAGCAATAAGCTTTTCCTGCCTGAGAATATTAAGCTCATCGTAAAGCTTTATATATTCGGCAGGTGACAGAAGAATACATTCCGGCTGATCGTCCTTTATTACAATTTTTGCACCGCATTTTCTGACCTCTGCAAAGATTTCCTCTGCAGGTACAGTCCTGAAGCGTGAAACAGATATAGTATTTTTTATAGCATCAGTAAGATCCATTTCCGTTCCTCCTTTTTTCAGCTTATATTTACTTATTTTCCTACACAGAAATGAGAAAACACCTTATCCACTACTGCCTCGGTTACTCTTTCGCCGGTAAGTTCAAGAAGGCAGTTTATTGCATCCTCAATAAGTATAGTAATAGCATCAAAGGTCATGCCTGCCTTAAGAGCAGACACTGCCTCTTCAAGCGAATGAAGTGCATCCTGGGCTGATCCGTATTGTCTTTCATTGGCCAGTATTCCAAGGGACGGATCAAATTCGGCAGTACCGGCAATATCCTCTACAGCACATCTCAGCTCAGATGTATCCTTATCATTTTTTGCAGATATAAATACCACATGGCCTATCCTGCTTTTTATATATTCCGTATCTATTTCAGACGGAAGATCAGTTTTATTGATTATTGCCACCACCGGTGCGCCTTCAAGCGAGCATATAAGCTCCCTGTCCTCATGGGTAAGAGTTGATGAGGCATCAAAAACGGCAAATACCAGACCGGCGCTTTCCAGTCTTTCCCTTGCTCTTTTTACTCCTATGCTTTCAACTATATCATCTGTACTGCGAAGTCCGGCAGTATCCGAAAGTCTCAGCGGAACATTTCCCAGCATTACCGTTTCTTCTATTATATCCCTTGTTGTTCCGGGAACATCTGTAACAATAGAACGCTCACAGCCTGCAAGGAGATTCATCAGAGTGGATTTTCCTACATTTGGTCTGCCTGCAATTACCGTATCAACGCCTTCTCTTATGATTTTTCCGGCATCATAGGTGGACAGCAGGGATTTCAGCTCCCCTATGCCTTTTTCCAGACCTTGGTTCAGATCATTTTCATCAATTTCGGGAATTTCATCCTCGGGATAATCAGCCCAGGCAGCAAGATGAGCAGCCAGCTCCAGAAGAGCCTCACGGACTGAATCAATTCTTTTCCTCAGGCTTCCCTCCATTGTAGAAAGGGCAGCCCTTGCAGACTGAGCTCCGGAAGCTGATATTATATCCATAACCGATTCTGCCTCTGTAAGACCCAGCTTTCCGTTCAGAAATGCACGCTTTGTGAATTCTCCGCCTTCAGCCGGTCTTGCACCATGTGACAGAACAGCACGAAGAACACGGCGTGTAATATACATTCCTCCGTGACATGAAAGCTCCACCACATTTTCGCCCGTATAGCTGTGAGGTGCTCTGAAAACAAGGGCGACAGCCTCGTCAATAACCTCACCGTCATCCTCTATTGTTCCGAAGGCTGCTGTATATCCCTTCATTTCCTTTAATTTCTTTCCGGAAACGGATCTGAAAACACTTTCTGCCACTTCAAGCGAATCCTTTCCGGATATTCTGATTACTCCCATTCCTCCTGCACCGTTTGGTGTAGAGATAGCTGCTATTGTATGATCCATATACTGCTCCTTATGAAATCTGCTTTTCTGTCAAGTGCCCTTTTATATAACTCAAGAGGGAAGCTGCTGCTCCCCTCTTGCTGAATCAGATTTTCTGCCTGTTTACCCCGTCAGGGCTTTTTAATCTCTATTTTTCCGTAAAGAGATGTATCGGGACGCTCATTAATGCTTTCCCTTACCTTTTCAGAAGCCTTATCGTTTTCAAAGCTGCTGAACATACTGTCCTGGGGATGTAATTCGCCCTCGCTGTACTGTCTGCGCTGATATCCTGTAGTGCGGGGTCTGCGGTTATAAGAGCCGTCCTTATTGAAATTGCTGCTCCTTCTTCCTTTGTATCCGCCTCTGTATGAGGGCTTGAAATCCGGATCAGGTCCTACTACAACATGACGCTGAAGGTTTTCGCCTTCGCTCCAGGATGTAGCACCCTTTACCTTCTGCACTGCAGTGTGGATAATTCTTCTTTCGTAGGGATTCATAGGTTCAAGAGAAGTTTTCTGTCCTGTTTTGCAAGCCTTGAAAGCAAGCTTTCTGCCCAGGATCTCAAGTGTCTTTTCTCTCTTCTCACGATAATTACCGATATTTACGGATATTCTGTAATATTCATTATCAACATGATTAGCTACCAGACCTGTAAGATACTGAAGAGCATCCAGTGTTTCTCCTCTGTGGCCGATTATAAAGCCGATATCCTCGCCTTCAATATTGATAACTGCTCCGCCCTCTGTTTCCTCAGCTGTCATTTCAAATTCTGTTATGCCCAGCTTATTGAGTATTTCTGAAAGGTATGCCTTTGCGCAATCAAGGGGAGTTACCTCCACAAATGCACGGATTATTGCAGGCTTACCGCCGAAAAACAGCTTTTTCTTTTCGGGCTGCTGCAGTACCTCTATCTGAACATTTTCGCTCTGCAGCTGCTTTTTAGCCTGCTGCTCAGCTTCTTCAATTGTTTCTGCTGTAATTTTTACTTCTTTTATCATAACATATATCCTCCATACTATCTCTTTCTTCCAAGATAGCTGCTTTTGTCACTGCTTTTAGCGGACTTTTTGGGTTTACCCTTTTTTGCGGTATTCTTATTTTTCTTTTCTGGTGTATTGCTTCCTGTATCCGGTGCAGACTGTTCCATATCGAATTCAGGAGCTTCAATAAATGCGTATTCTGCTTCCTGCTGCCGTCTGAGGACTACTCTCTGGGCTTCTGTTTTTGCTTCCATAATGCTGGGACTGTAAAATTTATTCAGTATCAGTGACTGTGCAAAACCAAGAACGTTGGATGATATCCAGTAAAAACCAACCGCACCGGGAACGCTGTATGCGATCCATGCGGTGAAAAGAGGCATCATTAATATCATAAGTACCATACAGCCCTGAAACTTCTGACCGTTTATCAGCTGCATGATTATCATACTGAGCACTGATGTCACAAAGCAAAGAACAGGTATAAGCCACATCATTGACTGCCATGAGCTCTGGCTGGGTGTTGAAAGAAGATCAAGACCGCAGAAATCAAAGCCTGAGCTGAAGTCTTTAATACTGTTTGCATCAGCATCGCTGAATATGGGCTTTCCGCCGGAAATAAGATAATCCTGAAGAGACGAGAAATATTTTACAATATTGATCTCACCGTATCTGCCGTTGATAGTCGAACCAACTGCCGGAATGGTGCTCAGACTTGTAAGAGCAGTGCTTACCTTTTCTGATGCAATATGAAGCGTATTTGTCAGCGGATTAAGAACGCTGTAGTATACTCCGAACATTACAAGCATCGGAGCAAGCATCGGCATACAGCCTGCAGTAGGACTTATATTTTCCTTTGCCATAAGCTTCTGAATTTCCTCATTAGCCTTGACACGGTCATTCTTATATTTTTCCATTATTTCCCTTTGCTTCTGCTGAAAGCGTGCATTTGACGCCATAGTTTTCTGTTGCTTGACAGAAAAGGGAAACAGCAGTACCTTTATTACGATTGTAAACAATATAATCGCAATACCATAATTCTTAGTCAGATAAAATGCAGACCACAGAATATATCCGAAAATACCTCCGATAAAATTAAAAATTACTTCCATTAAATAAAATCATTCCCTTCACCCTTATCAGTCAATCTAGGAAACCAAATAATCTGAAAATGACGATTTATTAATTAGACCTGCGGTGGGTGTGGTACAAACTCCGCAGAAATACATACAGAAATACCTGTGTATTATGCGAAAATCATCTGGTGGTCGCTGATCTGTCAGTTATTTCCTTAATTGTCCTTTTTCTTATCATATACTATTCGCTTTGCTCCCTTTTTTTTCTCCGGAACAGGATCATATCCTCCCGAAGAAAACGGATTGCAGCGCAGTATCCTCCATATAGTCATAAGTGTACCTATGAACGCTCCGTGACTTTCGATAGCCTGTATTCCATAATTTGAACAGGTCGGGTAGTATTTACAGCGAGGAGGAGTTTTTGAAGAGATATTCCTCTGATAGAACCTGATAAGCCAAATAAGCGGGCGCTTCAACTTAAAACACCCGCCTCTTTCAGCTCCTTTTTCATAGCACGCAGAATATCATTGCTTTTCACAAAAGGAGTTTTTCCTCTGGCTACAAAAACCAGATCCACCCCCTGCCTTACATCATCTGATATAAGGCGGTAAGCCTCCCTGATTATTCTGCGAGATCTGTTTCGCAAAACGGCCTTACCGATTTTCTTGCTTGTAGTAATGCCAATCCTTGTACTGCCGCAGCGGTTTTTCATTACATAGGTTACCAGAACGGCAGATTTAAAGGAACGACCCTTTGAGTAAATCCTGCGAAAGTCGTTATTTCTTTTTAAAGTGATAATTTCACCCAAAGCAATCATCCAATCCTTCTTTACTCTTATCAGACCGTATGCTCAGAGTTGACATATGATATTTTACGGTTATGTACGTTAAATATCAGTATGAAAGCTTCTTTCTTCCCTTTGCTCTGCGGCGGGCAAGCACCTTGCGGCCATTTGCGGTAGCCATTCTCTTTCTGAAGCCATGCTCCTTCTTCCTGTGGAGCTTCTTGGGCTGATATGTTCTCAGCACGAAAATTCCTCCTTTC
>ONDB01000092.1 GCA_900316485.1 uncultured Eubacteriales bacterium | reverse complement strand
ATTTTTGTACTTTAATTTCAAGGAGGTTATTTAAATGGCAGTACCTAAGAGAAAGACATCCAAAGCAAGAAGAGATAAAAGACGCTCGGCAGTATGGAAGCTCAGTGCTCCTGCGCTTGCAAAGTGCCCGAACTGCGGCGAATATAAGCTTGCTCACAGAGCTTGCGCAAGCTGCGGTATGTACAACGGCAGAGTTGTAATCAACACAGAGGCTTGATTGACCTCTGATATATAGAGAAGGAGCATTCCTTCTCTATTATTTTTTATTCGGGGAAAGGGATGATGAATTGTGTCAATGCCTGTTGTAGCCATAGTCGGCAGACCTAATGTAGGGAAATCTACCTTGTTCAATAAGCTGATAGGTGACAGGGTAGCTATCGTAAATGATACCCCCGGTGTAACAAGGGACAGGATCTTCGGTGAATGTGAATGGAGAAACAGAAAGATAACGGTTGTAGATACGGGCGGAATAGAGCCATATTCCGATGATATAATTCTTAAGCAGATGAGAAGACAGGCAGAGCTTGCTATCGAAGCTGCGGATGTTATCGTACTTGTAACTGATATAAAAAGCGGAGTTGTTGCAACTGATGAAGAAGTTGCCCTGATGCTGCAGAAAAGCGGCAGACCGGTTGTTCTCTGCGTAAATAAATGTGATGGTATCGGTGAACCTGACCCGGCGTTTTATGAATTCTATAATCTGGGACTTGGAGATCCGATACAGGTATCGTCTGTTCATGGACACGGTACCGGAGATCTTCTTGATGCCGTTTTTGAATATCTTCCTGAAGAGTGTGAAGATGTGGAAGAGGACGATGCAATAAAGGTTGCTGTTATCGGCAGACCGAATGCAGGCAAATCTTCGCTTGTTAATAAGATTACCGGAGAGAACCGCTGTATAGTATCAAATATAGCAGGAACAACCCGTGACAGTATAGATACAGCCATAGAGAATAAACACGGTCGATTCATTCTCACTGATACTGCCGGACTGCGCCGTAACAGCAAGGTTGATGATGTTATTGAAAAATACAGCATTATCCGTGCTAAAATGGCAATCGAGCGCAGTGACGTATGTGTAATAATGATTGACGGTGAGGCAGGAGTAACCGATCAGGATACAAAAATAGCAGGTCTTGCGCATGAATCGGGCAAGGCTTGTATAATAGCAGTAAATAAATGGGATGCTGTAGAAAAAGACGGCAACACTATGAATGAATACAGAAAAAAGCTTGAAGCAGAATTTGCATATATGTCATATGCGCCGTTTATATTTATTTCTGCAAAAACCGGACAAAGGCTTGACAGATTATTTGAGCTGATAGTAACTGTGGTTAATTCTGCTGCAATGAGAATTACAACCGGAATGCTCAATGATCTTCTTGCAGAAGCAACAGCAAGGGTACAGCCTCCAACAGATAAGGGAAGAAGGCTTAAGATAATGTATGTTACCCAGGCTTCTGTAAAGCCCCCTACATTTGTGTTCTTTGTAAATAATGCTGAGCTGTTCCATTTTTCTTATCAGCGTTATCTTGAAAATAAGATAAGAGAAACCTTCGGAATGCAGGGCACACCTATACGTTTCATTATACGTGAGCGCGGTGACGAAAAGAAATAAAAATGTTAAAAAGCATACAATGATCAGATTGTTGTATGCTGTTTATGACTTATATCAAGGAGTTGATATTGATGGAATTGTTGGCTGAGCTTTTTACACATTACTGGCTTCAGATGATTATTTCAATTGTCGCCGCATATTTTATCAGCAGCGTCAATACGTCAATAATAGTTACGCAGATAGTAAAGCACGAAGATATCAGGAAAATGGGAAGCGGAAATGCAGGCTTTACAAATACACTCAGATGTGTGGGAAAGATTCCCGCAATAATCACATTTGTCGGTGATTTTCTGAAGGGTGTAATATCTGTTCTCATTCCTTATCTTCTTACTATAAATATGAGCACAGATTCAGCATCTCAGGAAATAAGGGCCATACTTCTGTACCTTGGAGGACTGTTTGCAGTACTGGGACATATGTTTCCCATTTATTACAAATTCAAAGGCGGCAAGGGTGTAGTTACTACTGCATCAGTAATGCTTATGACAGACTGGAGAGTTCTTGTTGCTGAGCTGATAATATTTGGTGTTTTCTTTGTGGTATCAAAGACAATATCAAAATGCTCCTTGCTTTGCGCCGGCTCTTATCCATTTGTCGCAGCAGCATTCAGACTTCTTGACAGTATGAGGATATTATCATTTCTTGCACCGATACAGTCTCCGACTCCCATGTTTATTGTTTGTGTTTTTGTAATAACGTTCATTAACGGAGCAGCAATTATAATTCTGCATAAGGATAATATTAAAAGAATTCTAAATGGTACAGAAAAGAAGATAACTGAAAAGCATAAATAATAATGTCAGGGATTCAGTGCTATTCGTCACCGTTTTTTTGACAATACACTCTTGTAGATAAATACAAAATATGTTATAGTATATAGGTAAACGCTGCGTTATTCAGATACTGACGCGAGGCATGATTTTTCACGCCTGATTGCTTATAATGTGTTTATCTATTTCTCAGGGATCGTTACCGGAGGGTAGTGACTGGTATATCTGACGGAAAAAGTCGGTCCTGATGCATCGGAGGAATAATATGAATATTGTACTTGATCTTTTGATGGTGTTTATAATAGTATTGCTGATAATAGGCGGTTATAAGCGGGGATTTATCAAAACAGTAATTGAGCTTGGCGGTGCGTTGTTGTCATCGCTTATAGCATCTGTAGGCGGATCACTTCTTGCTGTAAATCTTTATGATTCCTTTATTAAGGATAAGGTTATAGAAGCTGTAGGTGCTTCAATGCCTGATGTTACTCCGATGACTAAAACCAGTGAGATCTCCGAAAGTATTTTTAATAATGCTCCCAGCTATATTACAAATGCATTCTATGACAGCGGAGTAAATCTTGATATCAATTCGCTGACCAATCAGATCAACGATACAGTAGCTGATGTACCCGCTCTTGTGGAGTCGATGATAAGGCCGGTAATACTCAAGATATTTACTGTTGTGGTAACATTGGTTCTTTTTCTTGTGGTTGCAGCAATAGTAGCGATTATTTCAAAAAAGCTTACATCACTTGTAAATGTAACAGGTCTGGGCGGAGCGAACCGTTTTCTTGGCGGACTGGTAGGACTTGTTGAAGCTATAGTGCTTATTATGGTGCTTTCGCTTGTTCTTTATTTCCTTACAATAATGCTTCCCACAGATGCAGCACGCGGTCTTAAAGATGCGATAGATTCTACATATATATATAAGCTGATTTACTACATAGATCTTCCGGATATGATTATTACAAAGATAATTGCGGTTTAGATTTCCGGAACAATACAGCAGTGTTATTAGCAATTAGCTGAAAAAGCGAAAAGGAAGGGAGAAATTAATATGATGTTATGCTCCAAATGTAACAAAAGACCCTCTGTGGTCTTTGTTTCAAATACAGCTAACCCCTCTGAGACAGTAGGCTATTGTCTTGTTTGTGCAAAGGAAATGGGCATAAAGCCCGTTACAGATATTATGGAAAAGATGGGTATATCCGAGGATGATCTTGCAACTATACAGGATCAGATGGACGATCTTGCCCAGTCAGGAATATTCCCTGATATGGATGAAATTGAAAACAGCGAAGACGACGAGGAAGAAAACGAAGACGACGATTTCAGCAGAGGCGGAGCTCCTGCTTTCCCTCCCTTCTTCAAAAATCTTTTCAATACCAAATCTCCCAGCGATAAGCTGAGCGAAAATGATGCAAACAGCGGCAAGAATGCAAAAACAGAAGAAAAGCAGAGCAAGCGCGACCAGCGCAAGCGCCGCAAAAACAGAAAGCATATTGATGCATACTGCACAAATCTTACCCAGAGAGCTGCTGACGGAAAGCTCGATAAGATTATCGGCAGGGAGAAGGAAATAGACAGAGTAGTACAGATTCTTTCAAGAAGGACGAAGAATAATCCGTGTCTCATTGGTGAACCCGGTGTAGGTAAAACTGCAATAGCAGAAGGTCTTGCACTGAAGATTTCCGCCGGAGATGTTCCTCACAGACTTAAGAATAAAGAGATACAGCTCCTTGATCTTACTTCACTTGTTGCCGGAACTCAGTTCAGGGGACAGTTTGAAAGCAGGATAAAGGGACTTATCAATGAAGTAAAGGAATCCGGAAATGTCATTCTGTTCATAGACGAAGTACATAGTCTTGTAGGTACAGGTGAATCTGAGGGTTCTATGAATGCAGCCAATATTCTTAAGCCTGCACTTTCCAGAGGCGAAATTCAGGTGATTGGCGCTACTACATTTAATGAATACCGCAAATATATTGAAAAGGATGCAGCGCTCGAAAGACGTTTTCAGCCTGTTACCGTTGCAGAACCTTCAATCCAGGATACAATAGATGTACTTCTCGGGGTAAAGAATTATTACGAGGAGTATCACAGAGTCAAGGTTGATGACGATATAGTACGCAAGAATGTAGTGTTATCTGAAAGATATATTACAGACCGTTTCCTTCCTGATAAGGCTATTGATCTTCTTGATGAATCCTGTACACATGCTTCACTCAGAAATATTAACCTTGAAAAGTATGATGAATCCAAGGACAAGATAGAAGAACTGAAGGAGATCGAAGAAGAGCTAAGGGGCGAGGATGAGATTGATTACGAAAAGCTAGCTACAGTTCAGTATGATATAGCGAAGCTTGAAAAAGAGCTTGACGAGATGAATCCTGACTGTATCTTTGCAGAGGTAACGGAAGAGGATATTGCCCATGTTATCGAACTCTGGACAGGCATACCTGCTTCAAAGGTAACTGAAAACGAGCTTCATAAGCTTGCTGATCTTGAAGAAAAGCTCAGCTCAAGGGTTATCGGTCAGGATCAGGCAGTAAAGGCTCTTGCTGCTGCAGTAAAGCGCAGCAGAGTTCAGATCAGTCCCAGAAGGAGACCGGCTTCCTTTATTTTCGTAGGACCTACTGGTGTAGGAAAGACAGAGCTTGTAAAGGTGCTTTCCACAGAGCTTTTCAATACACCTGAAACGCTTATCAGACTCGATATGAGTGAATTCATGGAAAAGCATTCTGTCAGCAAGATAATAGGATCACCTCCCGGATATGTGGGCTATGATGAAGCAGGACAGGTAACTGAGAAGGTCAGACGCAGACCCTACAGTGTTCTTCTTTTTGATGAAATAGAGAAAGCACATCCGGATGTTCTGAATATTCTGTTACAGATACTTGATGAAGGTGTACTTACCGATGCTCAGGGCAGAAAGGTTAATTTCAGTAATACAGTAATTGTAATGACCTCAAATGCAGGCAGTGATAAGAGAGAAAACGCACTGGGCTTTGCCAAAACAGAGGCACAGGCTACTGAGGAGAAGGTAAGAAAAGCGCTTTCGGAATTCCTCAGACCGGAATTCCTCAGCCGTCTGGATGAAATAATCGTATTTTCTCACCTTACAGTGGAAAACTACGAGGATATCAGCAGACTTATGCTTGATGAATATGTAGATACGCTCAAGGAAAAGGGTATCACATTCAAATATGATGATGCAGCAAGAAAGTATCTTGCCAAGAAGTCCTTCGGCGGCAAGAGCGGTGCGAGAGACCTCAGAAATCTTATCCGCAAAGAGGTAGAGGATAAGATTGCATCTGCTATCGTTGACAGCAGAGATGGAATACTGACAGCAATAAGTGTTACCGCAGACGACAACGGCATCAAGCTCGAAATACTCTGATAAATAATTTCACCGCACAGTATACAAAAGCGATTTATGCTTTCTGTATACTGTGCGGTGAATATTTTTACAGAATTATTCAGAATAGTAAGGATATCACAGGAACAGATCGAAAAAATCCTCACTTTCAGCCATTGAGAATATCTTATTTGCTGCTACAATATAATGATTTGTCAGATCTACATTGATATTATGCAGAGCATTTTTTATTCTCAGTGTTGACTCAGCATCCTTTTCAGAGGGAAATGAAATACCGCTTGGATGATTATGGGCTATTTCAGCACTGGCTGCCTTATATCTTCTTGCAAGCTCTATGATTTTTTTAATATATATTTCAGATGCATTCACAGAACCCTTGCTAATCACTCCGAAATAAAGCTCAGTATCAAATTTATCTCTAAGTACAAGCAAAACCTGTTCTGATGTAGTACCGATAAACGATGCAATTATTTTATGTTTGATATCCCTGATCCTGGTAGCGCTGTCAGAAGAATAATATTTGCTGTCCAGATATTTTCTGGTTATAGCAGGAATAAGCTTGATAAGTACAGCCTGATTCATTGACAGCCCCTGTTCAGTAAGAATGGTATACGGTGCGTCAAAAACAGAGGATACAGATCCGCAGGCACGTATAAGCTGAGCAGTCTGTCTTTTTGCTTCTTCTTCAGAAACGGTATAGCTGAGCAGTTTTTCCAATGCGGACAATCCGTTCATATCTTTTTCGTTTATTGATGAGAACAAATTGATCTTTTCATCAAGAAATTCGTCCACCATAATCCTCCTTTCATATT
>ONDB01000077.1 GCA_900316485.1 uncultured Eubacteriales bacterium | reverse complement strand
TGATGAGCACTCTCAGCAGGGTAGTTACAGAAATGCTTGGATCCACTGTCAAGCAGATAAAAAACAAGCTTTCAAGATATGTTAATATCAGCGGCTACAGCCTTACAAAGCTTATTCCCGAATTAATTTTCTATATCAGATGGGCTGAATTCTGTACCAGACTTATGGAAAAGGGTCTGCCTATGTCAAAGCCTGAAATACTTGATACAGATAAACGCTATATGAAGGCCCAGGAGCTTTATAATCTTAAGCTCGGTATGCAGGTGCTTGCAGGCAACGAAATGGAGATAATCTGCAATGACTTTGAATTCTCCAGAGAGCACGGTATATACATAATGACAGGTCCGAACCGAGGCGGTAAAACAACTTTTACCCAGGCAGTTGGTATTATATTCCTTATGGCTCAGCACGGTATTTTTGTGCCGGCAAAGTCATTGACCATGTCGCCCTGCGATAATATCTATACCCATTTCCCGGCAGATGAAAACAGTACAGTTAACCTGGGCAGACTTGGCGAGGAATCCAAGCGTCTGAGTGAGATATTCACCGCGGCTACTGATAAAAGCGTTTTGCTGTTCAATGAGTCGCTGGCTACTACATCATTTGCAGAAGGTCTTTATATTGCCAAGGATGTAGTCCGTGCCCTGAGATATCTGGGAGCAAGGACCATATTCAATACACATATGCACGAGCTTGCCATGCAGCTTGAAGTTATGAATTCATATGAAGGCGATACAAATGTTGCGTCCCTCATTACCGGAATACATGAGGGAACACGCTCATACAAGGTTTTTCTTGCGCCGCCTGAGGGTGTCAGCTATGCAAGGGATATTGCTGAGAAATACGGCGTGACCTTCGATCAGCTCAAGGTATCGGTGGAAAAGACAAATTCAGTTCAGACTACTGTTATTGAAGATGAAGAACCGGCAGAGAGTAAGTCCGAAAATAAAAAAACCGAGAGAAGAAGGTCCTCCCGCAGTAAAAAGCAGTAATCCCTGAAAATGAAAAAGGGTTGTCGCATAAAATAACGCATCATGCCTGATAATAACACAAAAAAGTCGATGAATATTTTGATTCATCGACTTTTGTTATTATTATGTTTGTTTAGAAGTCAGCCGCTTTGCTTTTTGCTTTATTATCTGTATAAAAGGAATAAGAATCTCATACAATGTTAAATATCAAGGTTCTGATATTTTTTGTCATATTCCTTTGCAAGATCCTGCTTGCCCATATCCTCATAAAGAGCTGACAGATCCTCATACTGGGATGCAAGACTGTCTGCAAAGGTTTCCGGGTCGTTGGTGGCAAGCTTTCTGAAAATATCCGCAGCTTTAAGATAATATTTTTCTGCATCGTCATAATTCTTGCAGCAGGAATAAATGTATCCTATATCGCCGTAAACACCTGCAAGCTCGTCATTGTAGTCAATAGATATCTCATCAAACTCTGAACCGTTATGGTCAGCAATAAGCTTGAGATAAATCTCAATTACCTTTTCGTAGTATTCAATGGAACGGCTGTATTCTTCCTTGCCGCTGCTGGATTTAGCAAGGCAGTCGTAGCAGTATGCTATATTCTCAAGGTATTTGTCGCTGTCGAAGCCTGCAAGCTTGATATATAGATCAAGAGCTTCTTTATATTCTTTTTCAGAATTATCATATTTATTGCGGAAAAAGAAAGTATCTCCTACATTGCAGTAGGTATCAGCGAGAAGTTCTATGCTTTCGGGTTTTTCGTCAGAAATGTCTTCTTTATAGAAATCGAGTGCAACAAGATAAAGCTCATATGCTTCGCTGTACTTTTCAAGTATTTCGTAGCAGCTTCCGAGACCGGATGCACAATGAGCAAGCTGGCTTTTATATTTGTCATGCTCGCTGGTATTAAGCTGGGTATAGATATCGAATGCTTTTTTGTATTGTTTTTCAGCCTTTTTAGCGTCGTTATCCTCCAACAGCCTGTCTCCGTCCTCAGAGAGAGAAAGGGCAAGCTCAGGGTCAGCTTTCAGTTCTTCGTCTTTTTTACCTTTAAGAAAATCAAACATAGTCCTCACTTCCGTTGCAGCAATGCTGCCAGTCATGTCCGAATCAGCTGATGGGGAATTCAGCATTCCATTCAGCACAAACGGACAAACCACCAATTCTATAATATGTATTTTATATTATATTCATCAAAATGTCAATACCGCTGCCGGTGTCATGTGCATTAAGATGTTGGTGTCATGTGCATTAAGAGCGTAAAGCAGTGAAGCGACGCCATCGCGTTACGGCACCGGCGGCTCGCCATCGCGTTACGGGTCCAGCGTCACGTTCGCCATCGCGTTACGGGTCCAGCGTCACGCTGGCTATCGCGTTGCGGTACCGGCGGCTCGCCGGCCGGTTGATGTTGCAATTTGAAATATAATCTATTATAATTGAAGAAATTACTTTGTAATGGGGTATAAAAAAGTTAATTAAAACAAAGTACAGGAGTGAAGAACATTTATGATACAATCTTTCTTTTTAAATAATGTGGAAAATGCTCGTGAATTGGGAGGATATATTACAGCTGATGGAAAAAGCATCAGGCACGGCGTACTGCTCAGAACAGCAAAGCTGGCAGATGCATCTGATGAGGATATCTCAAAGCTCAGAAATGAATTTAATCTTGGTTATGTGATTGATTTCAGAATGGATCAGGAAAAGTACAATGCTAATGATCCTGTTATCGATGGCGCAGAGTATTATTGTCTTAATGTTCTTGATTACAGCAGTGAAGATATGGATGAGCTGGTGGAAGGAGGACTTGAGTCCTTGGATCTGATAGAATTTGTTAAGATCTCCGAACAGTCAGGAATGCTTTCCGATACAATGTATATTGATTTTCTGGAGGGGGTAAACGGAAAGAAGGGGTACAGTGGTTTTTTCCGTTTACTTACAGATGCTGATCCTGACAAGGCTTTTTTGTGGCACTGCACAAGCGGAAAGGATCGCACAGGACTGGCGGCAATGATGCTGCTTTCATTGTTCGGAGTGGATGAAGATACCATGATGAAGGATTACCTGCTGACAAACAAGTATAATGACAAAAGTATTCAGGCAGTTAAAAAGCTGATAAAAAACAAAGGATATGATGATGCATTTTCAGACAAGGCTGCACTGGTTTTTAAGGCTGTCAGGAAAGAATGGATGATCAATGCCCTGAAGCATCTGAACAAAGAGTACGGCTCGGTTACAGGATATATCAGAAATGCATTGATGATTCCGCAGGCAGATATAGATAAAATCAAAGAAAAATATCTGACGAACGGCTGATTCATTCTGTGGCATAGTGTTCACAGAGGACCGGTCTTAATGATAAAGGCATATCGTTAACTATGGGTGTGGTGTGATGCTGCACCCACATTTTATTTCACATATATTGACAAATTATTAATTATTATTGAACCTGAAGTGAAAATATTATAAAAATAAGCCAAAAAATGGTTGTTAGAGATATTTATTTATGTTATAATCAGGATGATTACTGTAATCGGACTTTACGCTATTCCGTATGCAGATATAAATTAAATTGTACAATAAATCTGGAGGTCACTTTATATGAAAACCAACTACGATAATAATACTTTGACATTGTATCTTGAGGGCCGGATAGACTCAAATAATGCATCTGCAGTAGAAGGGGAGGTTCTTGCCGCCGTTGATAATGCACCGGGTGCGTCAGTTGTTCTGGATGCAGATAATCTTGAGTATATTTCATCCGCCGGACTCCGTGTGCTGATGAAGCTGAGGAAAAGACAAAGAAAAGCGTGCCGGTAGTTAATGTATCAAATGATGTATACGAAATATTTCAGGTTACCGGCTTTACAGAGCTTCTTGATGTCAAGAAAAAGCTCAGAGAAATATCTGTTGAGGGCTGTGAGCTTATCGGTCAGGGCGGATACGGCAAGGTTTATCGTATAAATGAAGAAACTATTGCAAAAATATATAACCCGCGCATTACTCTTGATTTTGTTGAACAGGAGCGCAATATTTCTCAGAAGGCATTTCTGTTGGGTGTTCCTACTGCTATATCCTATGACGTAGTAAAGTGCGGCGACTGCTTTGGTGTTGTATATGAACTGCTTAATGCAAAAACCACTGCACAGCTGATTACAGAAGATCCTTCAAAAATACCGGAAATAGCAGGAAGAAGTGCAGGACTGCTCAAACAGCTGCATCAGATTGTTCCGGGCGAGGATTCAGGTCTTCCCGACCGAAAGAAGAAACTGCTGTCCTGGGCAGATTCTGTTTCAGCTTTTATCACAGAAGAGGAATCAGAGAAAATAAAAGCATTTATCAACAGCATACCTGACCGTAATACATTTCTGCACGGCGATTACAATTCAAAAAACGTTATGATGCAGAACGGCGAATTCATATTGATTGATATTGGTGATGCTGCTGTGGGTCATTCTGTATTTGATATTGCCGGACTGATGCTGGCATACATTATCCTGCCTAATACCAGGGGAATCAAAAGCGATGAGGAGATAATGAGTCTTTTAGGCTTTGATATCCAGTATGCGCAAAAGGTATGGGGCGTTATGTGTGCTACATATTTTGGCCTGAAAACACCGGAGGAAATAGGTGCGGCAACAAAAAATGAGGAAGTGAAGCAAAGAAGTTCACTGCTTACGGGTGCAGCGTTACGCCGCATTTTTATATCTTACTGCAGAAGGAGATTATCTCATCTGTGCGGGGCATAACATCCGCCTTGTTTTCTACTGAGCACAGTCCCAGTCTGCCGCAGGCTTCAATCTTAAGATGACCGTAAAAATGCTCAAGGCTTCTGAAAATACTTTCACATTCATGCATAGACGGACCTGTGCGAAGTGCAACGCAGTAGCCTTTTTTGCCTTCTCCGATAGTAAGATGAGGCTCATGGGTATCACACCAGGGAGTGCATCTGTCAATGAATGCTTTGAACTGACCGGGAATATCAGCCCAGTAGGAAGGTGCGGCAGATACAATTATATCTGCCTGCTCATATTCCTTCATTATGAGCGGAATATCATCTTTTATTATACATTCAGCTGTGCGGTGACAGCTTCGGCATCCCCGGCAGAAGCTGAAATTATAATCGTCAATGCAGATGGATTTTGTTTCGTATTTTTTAGCAAGCTCCCGGGAAATAATCCTTACAATTTCTGCAGTTGCGCCTGTTTTCACAGGGCTGCAGTTTATTACTAATGCTTTCATATTTTTTCTCCTGATTATTATGAGGACTGCCACATTAATGCTTTTTAATGCGGCAGTCCTTTGATTTACGATCTGATAAATAAAATATCAGTGATTCATTTTTGAAAACGGACATCTTTTTCCAATGCATTGATTATTCATATGGGAAAATTCGCATACGATTTCATCCATTTCCATTTCTACGCCTAGGTGCTCTTTAGCAAATTTTACTGCCTGCTGGATTGATAAAAATGAATTTCTTTTGCAGCATCTTGCTCCGCCGATTTCACCGATAGCATTCAGCGAGCGTGATGTCATAAGATTTGACAGACCGAATTCAGTTACTTTAAGCGGTGTTGAACCGGTAACTATTGATATGAACATTCCCGAGCTGATAGCTGCTCCGCAGGCACCCCAGAAACCGCAGGCGCCGCCGGGAACTCTTGAGCCTCTGTTTTTCATTTCTGTCAGTGCTGCTTTAAGGTCAATACTTCCTCCGGCGTTTTTATATGCAGTAAGCAATGCAGAGCCTACCATAATGTGATGTTCAGGGCCGTGCATATGACAGCTGGGAAGCTTCATTATCTTTTTAATGATTTCCACAGGATTTTTTGAATTTTCGTTCAGACAGACCTGCCAGATACTATCCAGTCCCTGCATATGACATTCATTGCAGACATAATGGCCTTTTATACACCGTGTTTTGCTTAGTTCCTTTTTATGACAAATGATACATTCCATTTCTATATCTTCTGTCAGGTATTCAAGCGGAGCCTTGCATATCAGACATTCTTCTCTCATTATTATCGCTCTCCCTGAAAAAAGTATATATCATTATAGCACATATCTTTAATATTTTTCTACCTGTTTATAGTTTTATTTATTACCATTTCATGGTACATTCCGTTTTCTTCATATGTGCAGACCAGTTTTGCTCCAATCCCCCGCGGGGTGTGAACTAAAAAACGCTACGGTTGCGTTTTTGGCATCCTGGAACGTTTTTTTGCATCTTACCCTCCGGATGGTTGCCGGTAAATGATCCGTTATGATATATGCAGAGTGCGCCGAGGGCGCTGATCTTTGAAAAGGCGGACGAAACTTCTTTAATGCCACAGCCTCTTTGAATTAGTATCTTATGCTGATTACAGATTTTATCAGTGGTAGTTCACTGAATGTGAAACTGCTGTTGTTGCAGAATCTATTACTATAAGAAGGAGGATAATCTGGATAATCATTATTGATACCATGGCAGATGTAGCAGCTATATCACCCTTATCTGACGGTGAGCAGGATGTGGATACCAGCATGGCGGCGTGCATAAAACGGGTCTGTTTATCAAGTCCGAAAAGACCCTTGTAGCCTTTCTGAGTGCTGAGGAAATCGCCGACCTCAGAAATATCAGAGACAATCTTTGAAATATCAGTGTCAGTTACAGCAAGAGATGCAAGAACGGACAGTTCATAGGTTTTGCCGTACTTAATTCCTGATTCACGCAGATCATTGAAGAGCTTTTTGAACCGCTCACATTTTTTTTCTGTCTGAACATTGCTCATAGCAAGTATCTGTGCACATATATGCAGATATTCCTTGCCTGCAGTACCCTTGAGATTTTCAAAGCAGGTTTCTATTTTATCGGCTATTTCCTCGGCATTTTTGTCATCAAATGCAAGCAGGAGTGCGAATACGCTGTCTTCATCTCCTGTGAGTAAAGGATGCCTTTTACGCATAATTTTATATATTTCCTTACCTTTTTCTGCCATTTTGCGGGCTTTTTCAGCGTCAGTAAGCTCAGTAAGGATCATGGATGCAAGAACCAGATGGTCACTGGTTATAAAATACTGCTTAAGCATCCTGTAATTTTCTGCTGCCTGTTTCATCATGTTTTCAGGGTCTGAGGAACAAGCCAGCATACAGGCTGCAGGGGCTTTCATAGGGCCTCTGAAGTTATTGATAATGCTGGTATTCTGATTGATATATTTCTTGCAGTCTTTTATTTTACCGGCATCTGCAGTTTTTCCGTGAGAAAGAAAAATATTTGAGCAGACGGGATAAATATTATCGAAATCAAATGAAAATACTTCTTTTACCACATCCTTGTTCCGGATAAATTCTTCGCATAACTTTTTTAATTCTGGTGTCATGATTTTTCCTCCTTGCATATGTATATATCTTTATCTGTCTTATGACTATAAGATGATTTGTAATATTATAACATAAAAACAGCAAAAAGTCGATAATAATAGTAAAATAATATATTTTCCTTTTACGTGATTAGTATTTATTTCAGCTTAGAGCATATTTAAAAACTCTTGAATATACTGCTGATAATAAGGGCATGGGGAATACTCAATGATATCTCACACCAACAGGAGATAGTCAGCTTAAAGCATTTTCACTAAGTTTGAAGAAAGATAAAAAATTATTCTTGATTTTGCCTATACATCTGTTACAATGGTATCAGGGGATGTGATATCATGATATATACGGTTACTCTTAATCCGTCTGTTGACTATGTTGTCCATATGAATAAATTCGTCAGCGGAGTCACTAACCGAACAAAAGACGAAGAGTATTATATCGGCGGCAAGGGAATAAATGTGTCGTATATTCTTGCACAGCTGGGTATGGAAAGCACCGCTCTGGGCTTTACTGCCGGATTTACCGGAGAAGAGATTGAAAAAGGTCTGGAAAGAATGAATATACGCTCTGATTTCATCCGTCTTGAAAACGGAATGTCAAGAATTAATATCAAAATAAAGGCGGAAACTGAAAGTGAGATAAACGGACAGGGACCCTCGGTCGGCAGAGAAGATATGGAGCGGCTCCTGTCAAAGATTGACAGACTTTGTGACGGAGATGTAATAGTTCTGGCAGGAAGTGTTCCGAAAAATGCCGGGGATGATACCTACGAAAGGATACTCAGACGGCTACAGGGAAAAAATATTATGACAGTTGTGGATACGGCAGGACAGTCGCTGCTGAATTGTCTTTCCTGTCGTCCTTTTTTGATAAAGCCAAATCTTTTGGAGCTATCAGACATATTCTGTATGTATGAAATGAACGTACAGGGGGTAGAATTGTGTGCCCGTAGGCTTATGAAAAATGGAGCTCAGAATGTTCTTGTATCCCTTGGCGGCAACGGTGCACTATTGTGTGCTGCAGACGGAAGAATATATCGTTCAGGTACACTTAAAGAAAAGGTACTTAATACTGTGGGTTCGGGTGATTCAATGGTAGCCGGATTTATTGCAGGCTATCTGCAGCAGGGAGATTTCGGCTATGCTCTCAGGCTTGGTACTGCCTGCGGAAATGCTACGGCATTTTCAAAGGGGCTGGCTGAAAAGGAAAAAATATATGATGTGTTGGCAAGGTTGTGAAAAAAGAGGTGACAGATATGCTAAAGGGAACAGGAGTTTCAGGCGGTATCGGTATCGGCAGGATTTTATTGGCAGAGAATCATTCACTTGAATATGAGCCTGTACAGGTGACGGATACAGAAACTGAAAAAAGGCGATTTCATAACGCTGTGGATAGATTCTGCGAAAACACACGCAGTCAGGCGGAAGCACTCAGAATCTCTGCAGGTGAAAAAGAAGCAGATATAATGCTGGGTCATATCAGTATAGTGACGGATCCATTTCTTACAGGAGAGGTGGAAAAGCTGATATCATCAGGAAAATGTGCTGAGGCTTCCTTTGAAAATATATGCGAAATGTTCATACAGATTTTCTCTGCCGCAGATGATGATGTGACAAAGCAAAGGGCAGCAGATGTAACTGACGTAAAAGCAGGTGTTCTGAGAATACTTCTGGGAATAGAAGAAGCGGACGTTTCAGGCGCACCCGCAGGAACAATTATCTGCACAAAGGAAATCACTCCTTCGATGATGTCAAAAATCAATAAGGAAAAAATTGCAGGTATTGTTACAGAAACGGGCAGCACTACTTCTCACTGCGCAATACTTGCAAGGGTTATGGAAATTCCGGCGGTAATGAGCGTTCCGGATATTACTGATATGGCAAAAAACGGTGATTTGGCTGTAATCGACGGCAATAAGGGCCAGGTGATACTGTCGCCCCCGGAGGAACAGCTGAAAAGCTATACAGAAATCCGTGAAAGACTTATGCGTGAGCGCCGGGAGCTGGAACAATTCCGTGGGAAGCCTACGGTATCGGCTGACGGGAGAAGGTATGAGCTTGTCTGCAATATAGGCAAGCCGGAGGATGCGGCAGCTGCCCTGGAGTATGACGGCGAGGGTGTAGGCTTGTTCAGGACAGAATTTCTTTTTATGAATAAAACCAGCGTTCCCACAGAGGAAGAACAGTTCCAGGAATATAAAAAGGCTGCGCTGATACTGAAGGGCAGACCGCTTATCATAAGAACCCTTGATATCGGCGGTGATAAGGAGATACCTTATCTTGGACTTGAAAATGAGGACAATCCCTTC
The DNA here is from genome assembly GCA_900316485.1 of uncultured Eubacteriales bacterium. Taxonomy (GTDB): domain Bacteria; phylum Bacillota; class Clostridia; order Oscillospirales; family Acutalibacteraceae; genus UBA1213. Next base: position 4,383 of record ONDB01000077.1, on the reverse strand, counting down.
ATGGGATTCAGAGCAATAAGGTATTGCCTGAAAAATCGTGATGTGTTCAAGGCTCAGCTAAAGGCTATCCTTCGTGCAAGCGCCTTCGGTAATGTGAGCATCATGTTCCCTATGATAACCTGTGTGGAAGAAGTAAGAAAAGGCAGAGCTTTGGTGGAGGAGATTAAATCCGAGCTGAAAGCAGAGAATACTGCATTTGATGAAAAAATAAAAGTCGGTATAATGGCAGAAACGGCTGCAGCAGGCATAACAGCAGATCTGCTTGCTGAGGAATCTGACTTCTTCAGTATAGGCACAAATGATCTTACAGGGTATACAATGGCTGCCGACAGAGGGAATGCTGATGTTTCATATCTGTATTCTGCTTTGCAGCCTAGTGTTGTCAGGATGATAAAGTATATAATAAAGGCAGCAGCAGAAAAGGGCATTCCAGTAGGTATGTGCGGTGAGGCTGCGGCTGACCCTATGATGATACCGCTGCTGATTTCCTTCGGACTTACTGAATTCAGTGTTTCAGCGCCCAGTGTCCTTCGTGTCAGAAAATATATTTCTTCCTGGACAAAAGAAAGAGCAGATAAGGTGGCTGAAAAGGTGATGACCTTATCCACAGAGCAGGAAATCAGGGAATATCTTGAATCTGTTCTGTGATTGATCAGAAAAGGAAGGGGCTGACGGATAATGAAGACAGGTTTTATCGGCGCGGGAAAGGCCGGCTTTACTTTGGGAAAGTATTTTGCTGTTAACGGTATAGAACTATCAGGTTATTACAGCCGCAGCCGGAAATCGGCAGAAGAAGCTGCCCGATTTGCCGGGTGTACTTCCTATGAGGATATTTCAGAGCTTGTCAGTGATAGTGATGTGATTTTTATAACAACTCCGGACTCTGCAATAAAGGATACATATCTGAAAATATACAGATATAATATAAGCAATAAGCAGATATGTCACTGCAGCGGAGCAATGTCAGCAGGTGAAGCTTTTCCTGAAATTGAGCAGCAAGGAGCGCAGGGGTTTTCCATTCATCCTCTGTTTCCCATAAGCAGCAAATACGAGTCGTATAAGGAAATAGGCAGGGCATTTTTCACTATTGAAGGTGACAGCCGGCATATTGATGAATGGAAGATTCTGTTTGAAGGGATGGGCAATCCTGTAAAGATATTATCCGGAGAGCATAAGACCGAATATCACGCTGCCTGTGCTGCAGCAAGCAATCTTGTGTGTGCGCTTATTGCCGAAAGCACGGAACTTATGACAAAATGCGGTTTTACACAGAAGGAGTCACTGAAAGCGCTTGAACCGCTTATTACTGCAAATATAAGAGGAATAATAAAATCAGATCCTGTTTCTGCATTGACAGGACCTGTTGAACGCTGCGACTGTGAAACAGTGCGCCGGCATATCAGATGTTTTGAAAAAGAAACGGACAGGAAGATTTATTTATCATTATCACTGAAGCTTACAGAACTTGCACGGAAAAAGCACCCGGAAACAGATTATTCAGAGCTTGAGAAAATGCTGAAGGATGAGTGGAAAAGAAGAAATTCACAGTAATTTATCAGAAAGTTTCACTCGCTTTATTCCCGGAAAACCGTAAAAACTGAATATAAGATATAACAAAGGGGCTGTCACATTTAATAAGTGTGGTCAGCCCCTTTAATGGGCAGGGTGACGCTGCACCCGTAACAGCAAACTGATTTGCAGTTCCAAAACTCAAAAGTTTCGACCGCCTTTTCAAAGGCACCGGGGTCTATTGGGCAAAGCCCCTGGTCCCACTTTGCAGAGTGAGAAATCTCTTTGCTTCAATCCATAGGTAAGGGGTGAATTCCAAAACAGCCCAGCGGACTGTTTTTTGAGAGGTCGGGAAGTCCCGACAGGCGTAATTATCATGTTTTATAGTTTGACTAATATAAGCACAATGAACTAGCAATTAAGGGAGCACAGGCTCTGTGCCGCCAGGGAAAGATGTCTGGTTCATGAAGAAATAGTCTTGTTGCCCCAGGGCAGCAAAGCAAAAAGCGGAACGACTGAATCCTTGATAAAATAAAAAGTCGATGAATCCCAGAATTCATCGACTTTTCTGATTTATTACAGTACGCACGGCCGGCAGCTTATGCAAGCTCTCCGTGCTTTTCATATTTTGCGGTGCGCACTATTTTATTGCAGTCGTCAACAAATACGACCTGGGGCTGATGTGCCTTTGCTTCCTGCGGATTCATTGAAGCGTACGCCATGATAATAACGTGGTCGCCCTTCTGACCGGAACGTGCAGCTGCACCGTTGAGGCATATCATACCGCTGCCCCGTTCTCCGGCTATTACATAGGTTTCAATGCGGCTTCCGCTGTTTACATTCACTATATGCACACGCTCGTACTCATACAGTCCTGCCGCATCCATCAGATCTTCATCTATCGTTACGCTTCCAACGTAATTAAGCTCTGCCTGAGTTATGACAGCACGATGAATCTTACATTTAAGCATTGATAATTCCATAATTCTCTCCTTTTTACGCTGCTCCTGACAGCGCCGGTCAGACATTCCCTTGCCTTTTGTTTCTGCTCAGATATCCTCGGTGAAGAAATTGTCAATAAGCCTTGTTTTGCCGATGAATACAGCGATAGCACAAAGTGCAGGACGGTCAAGGGCATCAATCTGCTGCATTGTTGCAAGGTCAACAATCTTTACATAATCTATCTTTGCAAGAGGTTCGGCATTTATATGCTGCTTCATTGCTTCAATGATTTTGCTGCAGTCCTTTTCTCCGTTTCTTACCATATCAGCGCCAAGTCTGATGGACTGTGAAAGCACAAGCGCCGCTTTTCTTTCATCGTCACTGAGGTAGGTGTTTCTTGAGCTTTTTGCAAGGCCGTCTGCTTCACGGATTATGGGGCAGCCCACTATTTCAATGTCAATATTCAGGTCATCAACCATATGCTTTATTACTGCAAGCTGCTGAGCATCCTTTTTGCCGAAATATGCACGGTCGGGTTTAACTATATTGAAAAGCTTTGAAACAACTGTGCATACACCTCTGAAATGAACAGGACGGCTTAGTCCGCAAAGCTCCTGAGTAAGCACTGTCATATCAACGAAAGAAGAAAATCCTTCATGATACATTTCTGAGGGTTCTGGATGAAATATCAGGTCGCAGCCGTGAGCCTCAGCAAGAGCAGCATCGTGATCCAGATCACGGGGATAGCTTTCAAGGTCCTCGGAAGGACCGAACTGCATAGGATTCACGAAATCTGAAACGACTGTTCTGTCGTTATCACGGTGAGAAGCATCTATCAGACTGGCATGACCTTCGTGAAGATATCCCATTGTGGGAACAAGACCTACAGAAAGCCCTTCAGCTCTCCATTGTTTTACCTGTGCGCGTACTTCATCTATAGTAGTTACGATTTTCATTTATTCATTCTCCTCCGTAAGCTTGCTGATAACAGCATCATCAATTGCATATGTGTGTTCCTGTGCAGGAAATTCTCCGTTTTTGGTTTCGCTGATATAATCATTAATTCCTTTTCTCATCATATTGCCCAGCTGAGCAAAGCGCTTTACAAACTTTGCAGTATGTCCGGTAGTCAGTCCCAGCATATCCTGATATACAAGCACCTGACCGTCACAGCCGTTTCCTGCTCCTATACCGATGGTAGGTATCACAAGCTTTTTAGTAATGATATCCGCAAGCTTTGCAGGAATACCTTCAAGAACCACTGCACAGGCACCTGCCTGCTGTATTTTCAGTGCATCATCAATAAGCTTTTTTGCTTTTTCAAGGCTTTTGCCCTGAACCTTGAATCCGCCGAAGGCATTCACCGACTGGGGGGTAAGACCGAGATGTGCAACAACCGGGATAGAAGCGTTTACTATCGCTTCAATCTGACTGCAGATTTCAGCTCCGCCTTCAAGCTTTACAGCATTTGCTCCGCCTTCCTTGATGAGTATGCCGGCATTTACAACAGCCTCCTGAACGCTGACCTGATATGACATAAAGGGCATATCCGCCACAACAAAGGCATTTTCAGCGCCTCTTGAAACAGCCGCAGTATGGTGTATCATATCTTCCATTGTTACAGGGAGGGTGTTTTCATATCCCAGCATAACCATTCCCAGGGAATCGCCTACGAGAATCGAATTGATACCACATTCATCAATGATTTTTGCTGTTGTGTAGTCATACGCAGTAAGCATCGTGATTTTATCACCTGATTGCTTCTGCTCTAGAAGGGTAGAAACAGTGTTTTTCATATTCAATTACTCCTTATAAAATGTTGTTACCTTTCCGGAATTCCGGATAAGATACAGTAAGGGAAGCGGCACTCCTTCACCGCTGATTTAGTTATAACACAAACCCGTCCTAAAGTCAACCAGCCTGTCCCCGCCG
>ONDB01000172.1 GCA_900316485.1 uncultured Eubacteriales bacterium | reverse complement strand
TTTATAAATCTCACTCTTTAATTATATCTTACATAACAAAACATTTTTATACATTTATTGACACGGTATTATTTCGTATAGTATAATTGTAGTATGAATTCAGGATAATATTGGAAATATGTGCCCTGCACGTAGTCCAACACAGAAAAAAGTTAATTGTTCCCTTATATTTGGTTTAAGGTGTGGTCTTATGGATGTAAAACTGTACAAGTGTCCCAATTGCGGTGCGGATCTTAAATTTGATCCCGACAAACAGCTTTTTTGCTGCGATTACTGTCTCGGAGAGTTCAATCAGCAGCAGATAAATCAAATGATCCAGCAGCAGGCTGAATCTCAGCAGGATGAACAAAGAAAGCTTAACGAGGAAATCAAGAGAAACGAAAAAGCTGCACAGGAGGGTAAATCTCCCGAGCAGCAAATGAAGGAAGATGAATTCAGCGAGAACACCCGGCTATATCAGTGTCCCAGCTGCGGTGCTGAGATCGTTTCCGATATGAATACAGCAGCTTCCTTCTGTTATTTCTGTCATAATCCCGTCATCCTCAAAGGACGTATCGAAGGCAGATACAGACCCTCTAAGGTTCTTCCCTTTGCCTTTGGCAAGGATAAGGCAGTGGAGTATTTCAATAAGTGGGCAAAAAAGAAAAGATATGTTCCTAATGATCTTATTTCAGAAAAACAGATTGAAAAAATGACGGGTCTTTATGTTCCCTTCTGGGTTGCTGATGCTATTACGAATTCCAGAATGGATGCTATCGGCGAAACCATCAGAAAATGGTCCAGCGGAAATTATGAATATACCCAGGTAAAGGAATTCCAGGTTGTCAGGGATATCATTGTTGAATATGACGGTGTTCCTGCAGACGGTTCCAAAAAGATAGAGGACGACCTGATGGAATCTATCGAGCCTTTCGATTATACAAAGACTAAGGACTTTGATATGGCATTTCTCAGCGGCTTCCTTGCAGACAAATTTGATGTGGAAAAGGAAGCTATATATCCCAGAATACATCAGAGAATGTTTGAAAACAATACCGCCGCCATCGAATCCTCTTGCGGTTATGACCGACTTAAGGGTAAACATTTCATGAATAATGTCCAGAAGCTCAGATGGAACTATATGCTTCTGCCAGTATGGTTCATGACCTTCCACTACAAGGGCAGGGTATGGGAATATGCCATTAACGGACAGACAGGCAAAATCGCAGGTGAACTGCCTATTGATGAAGTAAAGATGAAGATCCACCAGGCAATAATCATTGGCATCACTACCCTTATTACTCTGGTTATAGGTTACTTTATAGGAGGGCTGTTCTTATGATTAAAAAAATCATTGCGGCAGCCGCTGCAGTCGTAGTTGCAGGTTCGTCGCTGATCCTTCCTGTTTCTGCTGCCGGCAGTTCTGTGGCAGAGCCTGAAAATAGCTTTACATACAGCAGCAGCGATATTAACCAGTCTCTCTATTCAGGAGATTATTACAGATCTGAAAATGCTTATTTCAAGGATGAAGCACTGGTTTTTAATGACGAGAGTTATTATAGCAAATTCAAAAACAGCGTTCAGCGGACTGCTGATGAGATAGGTATGAATGTGGGCATTTTCCTCGGAGGAAACTATCGTTCTGACAGTACAACCGAATCATTTACCCGGAACAGTATCATTGAGCTTTTTACTCTTGACCCAGACCAGAATTCGGTTTTTCTTTACCTTGATTTTGAGGGTCAGTCTCCGTCATATGATTACATATGTACCTGCCACGATGCAAAGCTGTATTACCCCAGTTCGGGTCTTGACGACAGAGTCGAGGAAATGATACAGAATATGTATGATTATCTTCCCAGCAGCGGTTCTACAATATACAAAAGCAAAGTGGAATCTGCTATCAATTCATTTACTGCAGATCTGAAGCTTTATAAGAAAAAGGGTCCCTGTTGGGAAAGCTCTTACCACAACGATGAAAAGAACTGCTACAGATATGTATTTTTCGGAACAATCATAGAAAGTACTATTCGTCCGTTCAAATTCTGGTATGTTTTTCTTGCAGTCGGAATAATCGTCGGACTCATTATCAGTATTTACAGCAGTAAAAACATACGCAATAAATATAAATTCAGAGAGCTGCAAAAGGCTTCTGCATATACCTCGCGCAACAGGATACGCTTCAATCAGGTTACAGACCAGTTCCTGAGAGAACATACCACCAAGGTCTATATTCCGCCTGCTGAATCCAGCGGCGGCGGCGGTGGCGGCAGTGGCGGCGGCGGAAGCTTCGGCGGCGGCGGCGGCCACAGATAACCCCTCTCTCCCCATCACACAAACTAATAATACAGGCTCGTTCCTTTTTGGCGCGGGCCTGTTTTTTGGTATGGCTGAAAAAAATGCAGCTTGTGTAAAGGCGGTTATTCTCACTTCATTGTTGATAATTTTATGGGATTGGGGTATAATGGATGAGGATCATCAGTATTTCAGATAATTATGGGAAACACTGTAGATTCCTTATGTAACAGGAGGACGGTATAAATATGGCAAGTAAAAACTCTCTTACAAAAAGCATATCAGTTGTTTTGTGTATAATGCTGCTTTGCTTTACTTTTTTTGTTTCAGCGATTCCTGCTAAGGCAGCCGATACGAAAAAAGCTGAAATGCCCTCGGGTATAGGCTATGATAAAGTTTCCGAAACAATTGAAAACTACTGGAAAGAACATGAAAAAACAGCCGCAGGTATGGTCATTTCTGTTTTTGACAGAGATGGAGTGATTTACAGCGGCAGTTTCGGATATTCTGATAAAGAAAAAAAGATAAGAACCGATCAGTCTACTGTCTTCCAGTGGGGCAGCGTTAGCAAAATGCTTATCTGGACCAGCGCTATGCAGCTGAAAGAACAGGGCAAACTTGAGCTTGACAAGGACATCAGAACATATCTGCCCGAGGGTTTTTTAAAAAGACTGAGCTATGAAAAGCCAATTACTATGCTGGATCTTATGAATCATACTGCTGGATTTGAGGATATTATTCTGGGAGTAGAAACAATGTACAAGGATGATATCCGCAGTCTTCCTGATTACCTGCGTGAACATCAGCCAAAGCAGGTCTATGAACCGGGAGCTGTTACTGCATACAGCAACTGGGGAGCTTCACTGGCTGCCTACATAATTGAACGGATCAGCGGAACGGATTATTATAAGTATGTAAAAGAAAACATTTTCAATCCGCTGAAAATGAATAATACTGCCATCAGTACCGATCTTAGTGATAACAAGGCGGTTCAGAAGAAAGCCGCTGAGCTTAAATACTATACCAATGAGGGTGAAAGCACCGGTGAGCCTTTACGCTATATAAATCTCTATCCTGCCGGAATGTGCAATTCTGATCTGAGAGATATAGAAAGCTTTGCCATGGGAATTTCAAACCCTGAAAGCGGACTTTTCAAAAACAAGGAAACATATGAAGAGCTTTACTCTCCCAGCTATTTTCTGGGAGATACAAAATATGAAGTAAATTGTCATGGTCTGTGGGCTATGGAATTCGGAGAGAATGTTATCGGACACAGCGGAAATACATCAGGTTGCACAAGCTGTATTTATTTTGATAAAAAAACAGGCGCCGGCATTGCCATAATGACCAATCAGTCAGGTGAATATTCATTCTGTCATGAGATGGTCAGTATGCTTATGGGAAAACCTGAAATTAAAGCAAAAGAAGATTTCAACGGCTATATTGTATCAACAAGAAGCATTTTCAGCGGTCCCTTTAAGGTACTTAGTATTTTTTCATCATCTGATGTAACATCTGATCAGCTTGCAAATATTAACGCAGACAGGTGTACTATGCAGGGAGTAGATAAAATCTCTGTTCCCGGTGCAGATTTTGTGATTATCGGAGGGGCTGAGTATTACGGAATGAATATTCCCCTTTATCTGTGGACAGCTGCTGTGCTGTTTGCATTTATCTGCCTTTGGGTAAAGGCCATCGGATTTGTAAGGCACCGCAAAGACAACATAAAAAAGCCCCTGACAAGATGGACTGTAATCTGCTGCATTATTACAATAATGTCGCTGTTTGCTGCTATTCCAGGCATTATGAGTATAATGTCCGATTTCACATGGACTGAGCTTGAATATAAATTCTGGTCCGGTACATATCTGGCAATAGGCGTTGCTTCAGCTGCGCTTATCATATTTGGTATTATAGCTGTTATCCGGGAAAGGCTGAAAGCAAAGCAGATCGTTTTTTGCTCAGGAATAATGCTTTCCCTTACCGCTGTAATATTCAATATCATTTATTGGCAGCTTTATGAATTCTGGGTTATTTAAGCAACTCCAGAAAATAGTATTTGTCCGAAAACCCTGACTATATGGTATTTCTTTAACGGAGTAATAATGAAAGGATGAATCTAATGAAAAATATCAGAAAAAAGTCTATAGTGATCGCTATTATTTCTTCACTTTGTATTTACCTTGCTGCTGCCGGATGTTCAGGCTCACATTCAAACAGCTCACCTGCAGAGAGCACTGCATCATCAGGCATTGCTTCTGAAGAAAGCACGGAAGAAAAATCTGTTTCAGAAAACAAAATTGAATCTTATGCTGAAGAATCACTCCAGGATTCATTCGGAGCCTCAGAAGCAGAGAGTAAAGCCAATGAGGGTTCAGCCACTTCAGAAATGGTCGACGGCATGAGAAAAAGCTTTAAAGATGCAATAGACAGCTATGAAGCATTTTTCAATGATTATGTCGATTTTATGATAAAATACTCTCAATCTCAGAACACAGCTGAAATGCTTACCGGATACAACACTTTTATGAAGACCTACGTAGATTACATGGCTAAGTTAGAAGCATAGAATGAAGAGGAAATGAATCCGATTGAAGAAAAATACTACCTGGAAGTAAACGGAAGAATAACAAAGAAACTTACAGAAATACCTGAGGTATCACAGGCAATGGAGGAAAATTCTCAGGCAGTTGATGAAACAATGAATGAAATATCCGGGTCTATTGCTGATATATTTAACGGAATAACATAATAGTTTTTTCAGCAATCTGTATCGTACGAATATTGATTTCAAAACAAAAAAGTGATTGACTATGAGTGAGCGATTTCCCGGAATCGACTGGTGGTGTGACAGATGCGGAGCTTATCTGAATGAGCAGTACAATTTCAATGATCACAATCACACACAAAAATGTACCCAATGTAGTCATAAAAACAGTATTTCTCAAGATAATATTTATGAGTCTGATGAAGACTTTTTTGAATTTGATTCCGATTAATTATTTTGTTGCCGGACATAGTTTTAAACTATAATAGAAACACCTGAGCCAAACAACGGGGTTGTCGCATTAAATCAACGCATCATACCTGTTCATAACACAAAAAAAGTCGATGAATATTTTGGTTCATCGACTTTATTATTTGTCAAGGAGTCAGTCGTTCCGCATTTGCTGTGTTGCCTTACGGCAGCAAGACTATTTCTTCATAAACCAGACAAAAGGATGCCCCGAAGCATTTATCAATACTGTTCTGAATTCTCGCTGATAACACCAAGCTCGATAAGCCTGTCCCTGTTAGAAAGATCACTTGGCTCGTTATACAGTTTATCAACAGCTTCAATAGGCAGCTGTTTTATCTTTCTGATATACGAATCATGCTTTTGTCGCGATACGGTTTCTCCGTCAATTGTATGATTTTCTGTCGGAGGGTTGCTAAGGACAAATTCCGAGGACGCACTGAATTGCTTGACAAGGGTAACTCCATCCAGTGTATATCCCTTAATTGAGTTGCCCTGAACTCCCCCTCCACTGCCGTATTGTGTTTCACAAATGTAAAAGGCATCGTTTTCTTCAGAATATTCAACTACTGCGTTTGTTCCGCCCATTGTACCATCGACTGTAGCACATGAAAGAAGCTCCTTGACCTCTCCGTTCTGAATCGTGCAGAAAACACTTCTTGTTTCCGGACGCATTGTTGGATTAGGGTTTTCTGCTTCAAAAAGCATTTCAAAAACTCCGTCGTTATTGATATCGAATATTGCATACTTTTGTTCAGTCAACCTGTCATTTGTAATCATTTCTCCGAAATTATCATATGTTCTCCATTTTTCAGATTCTATATATGCTGAATAAAGAACCATAGCGTTTTTATAATTATCATTGTTTTTCAAGCTATCTGAGCCATAACCGAGAAGCTCCATGGTTTTGAGTGTATCTTCCAGTGTATTGGAATCGTTATTATAGATTACTATATGGGTGAGATTTCCGGAATTATAGAATTCGTCCATTTTCTCCTTATATTCACTTTTTGTTGCAACTGTGCCGTTTATCTTACACTCCATATCCGGGTCATCACTGCCGAGAAATGAAAAGACTGTCTCTGTTTTTCCGCCTTCAATGCTAAGCCATTCGCCTCTGGTTGTATATGCATATGATCCGTTTGTAAGCAGATATTTTTTATTATCCCTGGTAATATATTCAACAAAGGGACCCACACCGCCTTCATAATTTACATTACCTTTGTACACGGATACAGCCTGTCCGTCAATAAAGCTGTATATTTCCTGTGTATCTGCAAAGTTTTCCTTTCCATATGCACACAAAAGTTCTTCCGCTCCGTCGCCGTCAAAATCAACCAGTCTAACAACAGCAAGTCCATTGATATAACCGTCCATTGATGATGTTCCGCTGTTTATTTCTCCTTCACCGTATTCGTGAACAAGTTTTTTAATGATCTCCAGATATGCAGGATACATTTCTGCCTGGAGATTGAATGGCTCCGGTTCCGATTCAGCCTCTGATATTTCTTCAGAGCTTTCCTGAACTCTTGATGCCTCTGACACCTCTGATTTTTCTGAGCTTTCCTCTTTTGCAATACTTATCTGGCTTATCTCAGTTTCAGAGCTTTTGCTCTTTTCTTCTTCGCCGCCGAAAAATGGCAGTTTAAATGCAGAACATCCTGAAGCAGACAGTAATGAAATCATTACAAGAACAGCCGCACCTTTTTTCAAATTCATTTTCATACCTCCATTTTTACAAAAATATAAGCAGATAGTTTTAACTCTCAGTACCCGAATCATTATCACTGCTCTTCCGATGTATTTTATACAAATTCATCTTCTTAACAATGATAATACTTAACACTTATAACAAAATAATATCAAAAAATTCATAAGTTGTCAACCAGCGCGACGCTGGATCCGTAACGCGATGGTATCGCTTCACTTACGTTACGCTCTGATTGGCGCCTGACTGTCTGACTGCCCGCGGTGCTGCTGTAATAGCTTGGGGTGCTTTGTTTCAGAGTATTTTTCCCCTTTTCTTGTGGTCGTTCTCAATAATTCTTAATTATTGTTTAAAAACAATTGAAAATATTGTCAAATAATGATATCATCAATATGGGTTTGAGGATAAATGCAGCAATATGCTGTTTTATCACATAAAAAACACCAGATATGTAATTGTTTAATAACAGGAGTGACAAAAAATGAGAATTAAAAAGAGATTAGCTATCCTTGCTCTGACCGGAGCAATGGCTCTGTCAGCTTGTGCTGCAGGATGCAGTAAACAGGCTGAGGAAAAAAGCACCGTAAGTACTGAAACAGCACAGTCTACTCAGCCGTCTGAGGAAATCAGCGAAAGCACATCTGAAGTATCTCAGGAAAGCTCTGCCCCTGAACAAAGCTCTGAATCAGAAAAAAGCACAGCTTCACAGCTAAGTCAGGTTTCCGCTGAAAGCAGTGCTGCACAGGAAAGCAAAACTGAAAGCAAGGCAAGCGCACCTGTGGCAGAAGAAAGTCTGACTGAAACACAGAAAAAAGTCCGCTCAATAATTGAGTCAGGCGGAAGCGAAAAGGACATTTATGACAAGATCTTTAATATGAATGAATACCGTTCTTCTGGTCATGTTATCACAGATGTTGATAATGACGGAAAATATGAGCTTATTACAAGGGATGCAGACAGATCTGAAATAATGATATACAAAATCTCAGGCAAGGATCTGCTGGAAAAGAAATTTGATGATCCTAAGTTGGGCTTTAATTCAGTACGTGTAGATATGAGGTATTCAATCCTCAACAAGGATGTTTTTTTCACTACCCTTGGTACCAATGATAATCAGTTTTTCAAGATGAAAATCTTTAAATTCACACCTGGTCAGTTTCTTATGAAGAAATCTGACGATGTTACATTTACTGTTGACGAAAACCGTCGTCCAGATTATTCGACCCTTGATGAAGCCGGAAAAAATGCGTGCTTAAAACTTTCAGGAACATGGACTGAATCCTTTAATGATTCGTGCACGGAAGGAGCACCTTCAAATTCTGTTGAAATTCCGAAGGATATGATGTCCAAATATGTAACTGATTTTCCGTTGTATTACTATGATTCATCCGATATCAATTCATCGACAATGGTAAAGTTCACCACGGACAATTCAAGCTATGGTCTTCCGCTGCATACTATTCAGACCCTTCTTCTTAATGAAATCTATGCAAGACACGGAATGAAATCCTCTTATCCTCATTCTATTGCCTTCTTCAATAAAAAGAATTATTACAGGGAGTTATTTGATTCCTCATATTTCGGAGACAATGTAGTTGACAGCAGCGAATTCAATGATTATGAAAGAACGGCCATTAAAACCTTTAACTATGTTGACAATCCTGCTGGTCAGGCATAATACAAAAAAAACGGCTGTGAAGAACAGGTGCATTATGCGCCGTGTCTTCACAGCTGATTTATTATACTTCTTTTTCCTCTTCGTTTTCATCTCTCTGAGAGCCGATGTCAAAAGTTATTTTACCCTTATCGACTGTACAGAAGATTGTATCTCCGGATCTGACAGAACCATCCAGAAGCTTTTCGGATATAAGATCCTCTATTCCGGAACGTATAGCTCGTTTAAGCGGTCTTGCACCATAAATATCATCATAACCTGATTTAGCAATAAAGGTTATAGCTTCATCGGAAAACTCAGCTGTAATTCCCAGATCGTCAAGACGCTTTTTAAGACCTTCCAGAAGCTTGCCTGCTATCTTTGAGATATCCTCCTCAGTCAGCTTTTTGAATACGATAATGTCGTCAACCCTGTTAAGGAATTCAGGCTTGAAAAGCTGTTTCAATTCTCCCATTACTGATTCCCTGATATCTTCGTCAGAGCGTGATGATCCGTTATTGTTCCCGGAAAAGCCAAGGCTTTTCTGCTTTTCTGTTATCAGTCTTGCCCCCACATTCGAGGTCATGATAATAACAGTATTTTTGAAATTAACATGTCTGCCCTGGCTGTCGGTAAGTCTGCCGTCGTCAAGTATCTGAAGAAGCATATTGAAAACATCAGGGTGAGCCTTTTCTATTTCATCGAAAAGGAGCACGCTGTACGGCTTTCTCCTTACCGCTTCTGTAAGCTGACCGCCCTCGTCAAAACCAACGTAGCCTGGAGGTGAACCAATAAGCTTTGACACCGTATGTTTTTCCATATATTCGGACATATCAAAGCGGATAAGAGCATCTTCACTGCCGAACATTGCTTTTGCAAGAGCTTTGCATAGCTCTGTTTTTCCAACTCCTGTAGGACCGAGGAAAATAAATGAACCTACCGGTCTGTCAGGATCCTTCAGTCCTACCCTGCCCCTTCTTATGGCACGTGATACAGCGCTTACAGCATCGTTCTGACCTACAATGCGCTCATGCAGAATATCCTCCAGATGAAGCAGACGTTTGCTTTCCTCTTCCGTAAGCTGTACAACCGGCACTCCGGTCCAGCTTGAAACGATCTCCGCTATATCCTCTGCAGATACTTCATCATTTTTGTTTTCATTCTTTTCTTCCCACTTTTTCCTGCGTACTTCAAGCTTTTCCTTAAGCTCTTTCTGTTCATCACGGATACTTGCTGCACTTTCAAAATCCTGGGTATTAATTGCTTCCTCTTTTTCCTGCTCAAGCTGTCTGAGTCTGTTTTCCAGCTCCTGAAGATCTTCCGGTGCAGTATATGTGCGCAGTCTTACTCTTGAAGCTGCCTCATCAACAAGGTCAATAGCCTTATCCGGAAGATATCTGTCTGCAATATATCTGGAAGAAAGCTTTACCGCAGCGTCAATTGCTTCATCTGTTATCCTCACCTTATGGTGGGCTTCGTATTTGTCACGCAGTCCCTTCAAGATCTCGACAGCCTCCTGTTCACTGGGTTCACCCACAGTAACCGGCTGAAAACGTCTTTCAAGAGCAGCATCCTTTTCTATATATTTACGGTATTCATTTAATGTAGTGGCACCGATAACCTGGAAATCTCCTCTTGCAAGGGACGGCTTCAGAATATTTGCTGCATCTGCTGAACCTTCCGCTGCACCTGAACCTATGATGGTATGAAGCTCATCTATGAAAAGAATAATATCCTTGCTTTTCTTTACCTCTTCAATAGCTGCGTTTATTCTTTCTTCAAAATCGCCTCTGAATTTAGTACCCGCTACCATGCCTGTAAGATCCAGCGATATTATCCTTTTATCCTTGAGTGGCTCGGGCACATCACCGGATATGATCTTAAGTGCAAGACCTTCAGCTATCGCAGTTTTACCCACGCCGGGTTCTCCGATAAGACACGGGTTATTCTTTGTTCTTCTTGAAAGAATCTGTATTACACGCTCTATTTCGTTGCTTCTGCCAATAACAGGATCTATTTCACCTGCGGAAGCAGC
>ONDB01000015.1 GCA_900316485.1 uncultured Eubacteriales bacterium | reverse complement strand
TTACAGCTGGGGTATTTATGAGAGTGATTATGTGCGCACATTTAACAGCCAGACAAACTGTTTTGTAGAAGCAGAAAAGGGTATGCATCTTAAGATCTATGTTACTCTTGATACCACCCGCAACAGTCCGCAGGCAATAGAGAGCGGAGCAATAGATGCTGATGAACCCGAGGATTACAATCTTTGGGTCGTTGACTATGACTATGAGGTTGTAGACAATGACGATATGTTCGCATATGAAGAAAAAGATGATGGCATCTGGATCACCGGCTTTGATGAAAGTGTGTCCGAACTTGAGATTCCGGATGAAATCGACGGTGTGCCTGTTGTAGGTATTGATGAATATGCATTCTGCTCCAGCAGTGGGCTGAAAAAGGTAGTCATTTGTGATACTATTAAGGAGATCGCTGAGGGCGCATTCTATGGATGCAGTGATCTTGAAGAAGTAGTTTTTGAAGGTACGGTTGGAAATATCGGCGAATATGCGTTTGCTGATTGTGAATCCCTGACTTCGATTGCTATACCTGAGGGCATCAGAACTCTCAGCAGCTATGTTTTAGCATACGACACGTCACTTACAAAAGTTGAACTGCCTGATACTCTTGAGGAAATTGAATACGGTGCATTTGCTTACACAAGTAATCTTGAGGAAATCAACGTTTCCGCAAGGAATAGTATACTGTCGTCTTATGACGGTGCACTGTATGATGATGATCTTACAACACTGATCATGTGCCCTAATGGCAAGAAATCCATTGAGATTCCGGATACAGTTACTGCAATCAGTGATTCAGCTTTTGCAAATTGCTCGGATATTACCGAGATTGAACTTCCCGATAGCCTTACTACAATAGGCAGAAGTGCTTTCATAAGAAGCGGACTCAAAAGCATAAATATTCCGGCAAGCGTAGAAAGCATGGGCTTTGGTTTGTTTGCATACTGTAATGATATGGAAACTATTACTGTAGATGGTGATAATGCAGTTTATTCATCATTTAAGGGAATGCTCTTAAATAAGGAGCAGACAAAGCTTATCTACTGCCCCCAGGCAAAATCTGAGGTTATTGATATCCCGGATACCGTTAAGGAGATTGGTCAGGCAGCATTTGCAGACTGCTCAAAAATTAAAATAGTAGTTATTCCTGTGGGTGTTGAGACAATCAGCAGCGGAGCGTTCCAGGGAGCAACAGAGCTTATGGCTGTTTCAATACCGGATACGGTAGTGGATATTGCTGAAACAGCATTACTCGGAAATGAAAAGCTTACTATCGTAGGTTATGAGAGAAGTGCTGCTCAGGCTTATGCTGAGACTAACAACATTAATTTCTATAAAATTCCTCAGCTCGTAAATACTTCTACAGTAGAAAGTGAAGTAGTAAAACCCGGTACAAAGGTTGTAATCAATGGTTCTGCAGAAGGCGGCTGTGATGGTTATACATATGCATTCTACTATAAGAGAACAGTCAATACAAAGTGGAATAAGATAGGTACAGAATTCGGAGATGCAACAACAGCCAGCTTCAAGCCTGTAGATGAAGCAGAGTTTGATGTAAAGGTAATAGTAATGGATTCATATGGCAAGAAGGCTGAAAAGATCATTAAGGTAACAGCTGCTGAAAAAAGCCTTGCAAATAATTCATTTCTCAGTGCAAGCCGTGTTCCTGCCGGTACAAAGGTAACTATTTCAGGTAAGGCAGAAAACGGAACAGCTCCTTATACATATGCATTCTACTATAAGAGAACAGTCAATACAAAGTGGAAAAAGATAGGCACAGAGTTTGGTACTGCTGACACTGCTACACTTACTCCTTTAGATCCTGCTGAATATGAAATCAAGGTAATCGTAAAGGATGCAAAGGGCAAAACAGCAGAGAAGGTTATGAAGCTGACTTCAACTGAAAGCAATGCTCTTGTCAATAATTCAACAGTCAATACACTTGAGGCAAGCGTAGGCGACGATATCCGTCTTATGGGTATCGCAGCAGGCGGCGAAGGTCAGTATAAATATGCTTATTACTTCAAGCGCTCTGTAAACAGCAAATGGAATAAGATCGGCAAGGAATTTGATTCATCTCTGCGTGCAACTCTCGTTCCCACAGCTGCTGCAGATTATGACCTTAAGGTTATTGTAAAGGACAAAACAGGCGCAACCGCAGAAAAGACCTTCAAAGTAAGTGTTGCAGAAAAGATGGCTTTGAAAAACACATCCGTTATTAACAAGGATACAATTGTCAAGGCAGGAACAACAATTACCTTCTCAGGTATGGTTGTAGGCGGAACAAAGCCTGTAACATATCAGTTTATGTTCAAGCGCTCAGCAAACAGCAAGTGGAACAGCATAAGCTATGGCAACAGGGAAGGAACCTTTGCTAAGTTTACTCCTACAGCTGCAGCAGAGTATGATCTTAAGTGCATTGCAGTGGATGCAAACGGCACAAAGGCTGAAAAGATAATCAGGATAACAGCTGTAGAATAAAATTGTAAATAAGTATAGGGAAAACCGATACTTCAAAATTTACAAGGATTTGTAATTAGTTGAGGGGAAAGTGAGTTTTCATGGGAATGTTTTTCATGAAAAGCAGCTTTCCCCTTATCTGATAAGAAAGGATATTTCATATGAAGCTTTTTCATTTGTCTGATCTGCATATCGGAAAAAAGGTCAATGACTATTCCATGCTTGATGAGCAGAAGTATATATTCAGGCAGATACTTGAGGATATAAAAAGAGAAAAGCCCGATGCAATTCTGATCTCGGGGGATGTATATGATAAGACCACGCCGCCCCTTGAAGCGGTAATGCTGCTTGATGAATTTCTCAATCAGCTTGAAATCGACGGATTGAGTGTTTTTCTTATCAGCGGAAACCACGACAGTCCAGAAAGACTGTCCTTTGGTGCAAAGCGAATGGAGAAAAGCGGTCTTTATATAAAAAGCATTTTTGACGGAGATCTTTCTCCGGTTACCCTTACCGACGAATACGGCGATGTTAATTTTTACAGCCTGCCCTTTATCCGCATATCGAATGTAAACCATGTTTTCAATACCCAGTTCAGGGATTACAGCCAGGCTGTTTCCTATGTTATTAAGAAGGCGAATCCGGATTTTTCACAGAGGAATGTCATTCTATCCCATCAGTATGTAGCCGGAGCAAGCTTCTCAGAATCTGAAAGTTCTATTGGAGGTATTGATTCGGTAAGTCCGGAGGTTTATGAAGGCTTTGACTATACTGCCCTGGGTCATGTACATAAGACCCAGAATATCGGAAGCGAGCGTCTGCGCTACTGCGGAACTCCGCTTAAATACTCTGCTTCTGAAACAGGTCAGGAGAAATCATATACGGTGATAGAACTGCATGAAAAAACAGACCCGGATAAACCCTGCCGGATGTCTATACATACTGTGCCGATAATTCCCCTTCATGAAATGATAAGGGTTCAGGGTACCTTTGATGAGCTTATGCGTGCACCGGTCAATGAAAATGATATCGTCACCGAAGATCTGGTTTATGCCGAGCTTACCGACAGCGATTATGTGAATAATGCAGCAGCCCATCTGAGAATGATATATCCTAATCTTCTCAGTGTAAGCTACAGCAGAAATACAAAGACGTCAAACCTGTTTTCGTCCTTGGAAAGAACAGAAAGCCGCAGCAGAACGCCTCTTGAAATATTTGAAGAATTCTATGAAAAAACTCACGGCGGCGACCGGCCGGATGAAATGGAAACGGAAATACTTAAAAAGGCAATAAGGGAAGTCTGGGGAGAGGAGGCAAAAGGCATATGAAACCAAAAAAACTGGTAATATCTGCTTTCGGACCATATCTGGAAAGAACAGAAATAGATTTTTCGGTTTTTGATAATAGCGGACTGTATCTTGTCACCGGCGATACCGGAGCCGGAAAGAGTACAATATTTGAAGCAATATGCTATGCTCTGTACGGAGAAACTGTCAGCGGAGGCGACAGAAGCGCCAGGATGCTGCGGAATAAAAGGGCAGAGGATAAGGATGAAACCTACATAGAGCTGGAAATGACCTCAAACGGAAAGAATTATTATATCAGACGCAGCCCCGCATATACACTTACTGCACTGAAAAGGTCAAGAAAAAAGAAGGACGAAGAGGATAAGCCTGACGTTGGTGATTTCAAAGAACATACAGCCACCTTCCTTCTGCGATGTTTTGATGAAAACATAGATTATACCAGAGAGCGTGACGCACAGGATAAAATAAATGAAATAGTCGGTATCAGCAAGACTAATTTCAAAAGAATATCAATGATCGCTCAGGGTGAATTTATGAGCATAATAAGGGAAAAAACTGATTCCAGAGAGCGTATACTTAATTCTGTTTTCGGAACACAGAAATACGGCTTGCTTATGGAAAAGCTGAAGGAATACAACAGCAGTGCAAAAAATGAATTTGAACTGATCGAAAAAGAACTGAAAAATGATCTGAAAAACATTTCCTGTCGTACCGACAGCCCATATTATCAGGAAACCAACAGGAAGAAGGAAGTGGAATATATTTCCGCTGCAGAGCTGGAATCCCTTGCACAGCTGATTGACAATATAATGCATGAAGATAAAAAATCCGAGGAAGCTGTTGATAAGCTGATGGATGAAAATTCCGAAAAGAGAACAAAGCTTAACAGGAAAATAGAAAAGGCTGAAAACCGTGCAAAGCTTGTAGGGAAGCTTAAAGAAAAAAATGAGGAGCTTGAAAAGAATAAAAAAGGTTTGCCTGTTCTTCAGGAGAATCTGCATATTGCAGAAGGGGAGAAGGAAAACGGAGAAAGGCTGAAAACCCAGGCGGAGCTTCTTCGTTCAAAGCTTCCGGAATATCAGAGATTATCCAGGCTTACCGGTACATTCATGGAATTCTCAGCTCAGGCGAAAAAGGCAGAAAAAGACTATTCTGCAGCTGTTCTTGAAAAGAAGAAAAAAGATGAAAAAATCGAGCTTCTTGTGAAGCAGAACAGCCAGCTTGACGGTATTGAGGAAGAAAAGAGCAAACTTGATTTAGAATTGGGCAGTATTATTGAATACGGTAAAAGAATTCGCAGTCTGCAGACCATGTTTAAACAGCTTGATGACAGCACCGCTGTATATGTACAGAAGCTTAAAAAATATGAATCTGATAAAAAGCTGTATGAGCTGGCAAGCCGGAAATATGAGGAACTGAATCGAGCATTTCTTGATGACCAGGCGGGTTTGCTTGCTATGACCCTTGAAGACAATAAACCCTGTCCGGTATGCGGATCGCTTACTCATCCGTCGCCGGCTGCAGTAAAAGGATCAGCCCCGGATAAATCTGAGGTTGAACAGGCAAAAGCAGACCGGGATCATTGTCTTGAAAAAATGAACAGCTCCTCTGCCGCCGCAGCAGCAGAAAAGGGTTCGCAGAATAAGCTGAAAGAGCAGATATGCGAAATGATATCAGAGCTTTTTGAAAAGACTGTTGCCCCGGAAGATGCAGCGAAGATGCGTGACTATACAGAAAAAATCCTTAATGAAAAGCTCAATGAAGCTTCACAGCTGAAGAAAAAGATAGAAAACCTTGAAAAACATATAACCAATAAAAAGGAAAATGCAGCAGCACTTGACAGACTGAGGCGTGAGAAGGACCAGCTTGACAGCAGGCTGAGAGATCTTACCGCTCTGATTTCTGAGAAAAAAACAGCGGCAAATGCAGCAGAAGAAAATATACTTGAGATACGTTCAAAGCTGGAGCTGCCGGATGAGGAGCAGGCGAAGCAGCATATAGAAAAGCTTTCGCAGCAGTACAGGCAGATTTCCGCACAGTATGAAAGAGCACGTCAGGCTCTTGAAAACGGCAAAAAGATCATTGCTGCATTTCAGTCTGAAGCAGAACTGCTGACAAATCAGATTAAGGAAAATGACGTTCCGGAGCAGGAAATTCTGAACGAGAAAGCCCGGGAGCTTTCAGAGCAGTTTAAAGAGCTTGAAGAAAAGATTAAAGAAATCAATGTACGGATGCAGCTTAATAAAAAGGCAAGAAAAACTATTGAAAGCAAGAGCGAAGAATATATACTTGCAAAGAAAAAACTGCAATGCTGCAATGATCTTTACAGCACCTCAACTGGCAGGATCGGCGGCGATAAGGTAAAACTTGATTCATATGTACTGTGGGAATATTTTGACAGGATACTTGTTCTGGCAAATAACCGCATGATGATGATGACTGACGGCAGATATCAGCTGGTAAGAAGCGAAATAGCCGCAGACAAGAGAAAAACCTTCGGGCTTGAACTTGATATTCTAGACAGTGAAAGCGGCAAGAGACGCAGTGTCAGCACACTTTCAGGCGGAGAATCATTTATGGCAGCCCTGGCTCTTTCACTTGGTCTATCGGACGAAATACAGTCAGCCTCAGGCGGAATAAAGCTTGAAACTATGTTTATTGACGAAGGCTTTGGTTCCCTTGATGACAAATCCCTTGAAAAGGCAGTTGAATCGCTGACAGCTCTTGGAAGCGGAGATTGTCTTATAGGAATAATCTCTCATGTAGGACAGCTTAAGGAAATGATAACAAAGAGAATCGTCATATCCAGAAACTCTGCCGGTTCAACCACAGCGTCAGTAGAAATATAATGCAGGAGTTGAAAGTCTGAGTTACGCTGCCGGCAAAGAAAAAGGCGGAACGAATGATTTCCTTACAAACAAAATAAAAACAAAAGTCGATGAACCAAAATATTCATCGACTTTTTTGTGTTATTATCAGGTATAATGCAGTACATTAATGCAGCTTACCTATTTTTAGACAGTAATTTGCTTACAGCAAATTTTTTGAAATTTTAAGCGGTCTTGTTGTCATACGTTTAACGAAATAAATAATACCGATAACAGCCATTACAGCAGTACCAATAATTATCTCAAGTATTACATCATTAAGTATGCTGAATGTAAAAAAGCTGCTGTTAATTGATTCAATAGCCTCTGTAACTACAATACCGCCGCCGTTTCTTTCTATGAGAATGGCCATATTTGCAACCAGGGCGCAGTATTCGGCAAACATAAAGGCAAGGAAGGCGATAACCTCACAGATAATTGCGCTCAGTTTTGTTGCCCGTTTTCCTGCAACAACATATCCGGCAAAAACACAGGTAACTATTATTCCAGCCCATATTCCGTAGAACTGAGCAAACTGATACAGAAGAATATATACAGAGCTGCCAAGAGCAGCGCCGAACAATGCGCCGGCAATTCCGGCGGGCATATTCTGTTTTTTCTTTTCAAACATATCACGTCTGCGTTCATATTGTTTTCTTTTGCGTACAATACATTTTTCGCAGATGGGCATAAGCTCTGTACCGACGATATAGACACCCGTTTTTCTGTTTCTTGAACAGACACTGCATACCGGACGGATAACTCCGCTTTTACAAAGCTCTGTAAAAAATCTGGCAGCCTCTTTCAGACTTTCCTTATCTATTTCCGAATCAACGGTCATTTTTATATTTATTCTGATACGTTTATCTTTATATTTAGCTTTTGTGACAAAGCGTTTGTTTTCGGATGAAAAGGTTCTGAGTCTTTCATTAAGCTCCTGAAGGTCATCAGTTGCAGCTCCAAGAATAAATGAATATCTGTTTTCATCAGTAAGGAACTGTACGATTGTATGGAATCCCTCAAAGGTATTGAATCCGGATTTTGATTTTGCATTATACCTATAGCCTACGGTTATGAGAAATTCCTGAAATTCGCCCTCAGTCACATGATCACCTCTTTTTCAGGAGTATTTCTGAAATAATGTCAGTACAGGGATACCATAGTATTCCTTATGTTTCCCGGTAAATTCACTATTATCAGACAACATCCAATTTCTGAATCCTATTATAACCCATATTTCATTTTTTTTCAACCCACCGGCGCCCGGCGGACCGTGTCAAGTAGTTCTGGGAAAAATCAAACAGCCCTGAGTCTGGCACAGGCTTTTAAGAGGATAGTAGTGCCAGTGAGCTTGC
>ONDB01000155.1 GCA_900316485.1 uncultured Eubacteriales bacterium | reverse complement strand
TAATGCTTCCGGCGGTTCAGGTTCTTACAAATATGCATTCTATTTCAAGAGAAGCGCTAACTCCAAGTGGAACAAGATTGGCACAGAGTTTGGTAAGAAGACTTACGGAACACTCAATCCTCTTGCTGCTGCATCATACGATCTTAAGTGTATCGTAAAGGATACCAGCACCGGCAAGACAGCTCAGTCAGTATTCACAGTAACAATAGTAGAGAGCATGGCTCTTACAAACATCTCTTATATCAATAAGGGAGAATCAGTTCCGGTTAAGACAACTATTACACTTTCTGGTAGAACAGTAGGCGGAAAGCAGGGTATTACATTCCAGTATTTCTTCAAGAGAACAGCTAATTCAAAGTGGAATAGGGTTTCTCCTGCAAATGCAGTAGGCTCATATGCTAAATTCACTGCAACAGCTGCTGCAAGCTTCGACCTCAGAATAGTTGCTATTGATGCAAATGGAACAATAGCAGCAAAAACATTTACAGTAGTAGCAAAGTAACTGGCTGCTAAAATAATTGCTCAGGACTGCCGCAGAATTATTCTGCGGCAGTTTTTGACTTTATACGCCCTTGGCTATGGTTATTACTTGATAATGAATTATTTTATGGTATAATGGTAGGGAATAGATTTCAATTGCATGGTTTAATGAATGATTATTCCGGCTTTATGAAATAATACTTCTGGACAGGAGGACGAAAGGTGCGAAATCAGGATATTATGCTGATAACAGCCGACGGAAAGGATGTGGAGATCAACCGTAATGAGCTTGCGCAAAGACTTGGCACTGCAAGGGGCTACAGCAATGAGCTTATTGAATCCTGCCGTGAAAGGCTTGAGAAAATAATCACATATAAATGTGCTTATATAAGGATTCCCATAAACAGACCTGGAGAGAATATTATAGATCTTGGTTATATGCAGGTGGAAAGCAGACAACTGTATAATAATATGAACGGCTGTCAGGAAGCTTTTGCTATGGCGCTGACATCAGGTATAGCAGTTGACCGAGAACTTGCCCGTCTCAGGGTATTGTCAAGGGCAGAATACTTCATCACAGATGCACTTGCTTCTGCCGCAATAGATTCTTTTGCTGATTATGCCTGTGAGATAATGCAAAACGGTGCTTCCTGTGCACCCAGATTCAGCCCTGGATACGGAGATTTTTCCCTCAGTCTGCAAAAGCCATTCCTGGAAAGGCTTGATGCTTCAGGATTGCTTGGAATAACTCTAGACAGCGGCTTTCTGATGACACCTATGAAATCAATTACTGCATTAATGGGGATACGAAAATGAAAAAAATAACTGAATTGATAAAAGAA
This sequence comes from uncultured Eubacteriales bacterium, assembly GCA_900316485.1. Lineage (GTDB taxonomy): Bacteria > Bacillota > Clostridia > Oscillospirales > Acutalibacteraceae > UBA1213. The sequence goes on along the minus strand of ONDB01000155.1, from coordinate 25,025 downwards.
AAAAGAGTATACTTTGACGGGGGCACAGGAACGCTGCTCCAGGAAATGGGACTGCCGGCAGGACAGTCTCCGGAACTGTGGAATCTTACTCAGCCTGATAAAATAATATCGCTTCATAATATGTACTTTGATGCCGGTGCAAATATTGTCAAGACCAATACCTTCGGCGTTAACCGTGTCAAGTTTGATAATTATAAGGAACTTATCACAGCCGGAATAGAATGTGCCAAAACAGCTGCCGGCGGCAGAGAGAATGCATATGTTGCTTATGATCTTGGCCCTACGGGTCAGCTTCTTAAACCTCTGGGTCAGCTTGATTTTGAGGATGCTGTGTCCATATTTGCGGATAATATCAGGGTTGCAGCAGAATGCGGAGCAGATCTTATTCTGATTGAAACAATGAATGACAGCTACGAAACCAAGGCGGCGGTTCTTGCAGCGAAGGAAAACTGTGATCTTCCGGTATTCGTGACCAATGTATACGATGCAACCGGAAAACTAATGACTGGTGCAGATCCTGCTGCAATGATCGCAATGCTGGAGGGTCTCAGGGTTGATGCTGTGGGAATGAACTGCTCACTGGGACCGGATGCGATGCTGGGGATAATAGATCAGTTCAGGAAATATTCGTCATTGCCGGTTATCGTAAATCCTAATGCCGGACTTCCTGAAATGAGGGACGGAAAAACGGTATATAATGTGGGTGCAGAGGAATTTTCTGATTATATGGTGAAGCTTGCACAGGGCGGAGCGGATATTCTTGGCGGATGCTGCGGAACCACACCGGAATTTATACGTCAGATAGTTGAGAAAACAGCAGACCTGCCCTATAAGCTTCCGGAAAAGAAGGATTATACCTGTGTTTCTTCATATACTCATGCAGTTTTTGTAGGAGATGATCCTATACTGATCGGTGAAAGAATCAATCCTACAGGCAAGCCCAAACTTAAGGAGGCTCTGAGAAGCGGCGATCTTAATTATATTTTGAGTGAAGCAATAAGGCAGACGGATGCAGGCTGTCATATACTTGATGTCAATGTTGGACTTCCGGAGATAAACGAAACAGAAATGATGAAGGACTGCATAGCAGGTATTCAGTCAGTTAGTGATCTTCCGCTGCAGATAGATTCAACAAAGCCTGAGACACTTGAGGCAGCTATGCGTATGTATAATGGCAAGCCCCTGGTAAATTCAGTCAACGGAACAGAAGAAAGCATGAATTCAGTGCTTCCACTTGCAGCAAAATACGGCGGCGGGATCATAGCGCTGACCATCAATGAAAAGGGTATACCAGATACTGCAAAGGGAAGGGCAGAGGTGGCAAAGCTGATAATAGACCGTGCGGCACAGTATGGTATTGATAAAAAAGAAATAATAGTTGATCCTCTTGCGCTTACTATTTCATCAAATCCCGAAAGCGCCAGGGTTACTCTTGAAGCTGTACGGCTTATAAGAGCCCTGGGAGTAAAGACTAGCCTTGGCATATCAAATATTTCCTTTGGCCTGCCTAAAAGAGAGCTTATCACATCTACATTCTACGCAAATGCTTTGCAGTCAGGTCTTAACTGTGCAATAATGAATCCCTTCTCAGAAGCTATGATGAATGTATATTATGCATACAGGGCGCTGAATATGCTTGACAGCGGCTGCACGGATTATATCGGGTACGCATCTGCTGCAGCAGGCGAAACAGCTGCTAAGCCGGCTGCTGCCAGAACCGAGGAAACCCTTCATGCCGCTATTGTGAAGGGACTAAAGGATATTGCAGCAGCAAAAACAGAAGATATTATAAAAGACTCTGCACCGCTTGAAATAATAAATGAGCATATTATCCCTGCGCTCAATGAGATAGGCACAGCATTTGAGCAGAAAAAAGCATATCTTCCTCAGCTGCTAATGAGTGCAGATGCAGCATCTGCGGCATTTGAAGTAGTTAAGAAAAATATACCTGCCGGAGAGAATGACAAAAGCAAGGCAATTGTCCTCGCAACCGTCAAGGGAGATATACATGATATCGGAAAAAATATAGTCAAGGTTCTTATGGAAAGCTATGGCTTTACAGTATATGACCTAGGACGTGATGTTTCCCCCGAGAGGATACGGGACTGCGCCCTTGAGCACGGCTGCAGGCTTGTGGGTCTTAGTGCGCTCATGACTACAACGGTTCCGGCAATGGAAGAAACAATAAAGCTTCTGAATGAAACCGACAGAAGCATAAAGGTAATTGTGGGCGGAGCTGTACTTAATCAGGAATACGCAGATATGATCGGTGCAGATCACTACGGACCTGATGCTATGGACAGTGTGCGCTACGCCGAAGCATTTTATTCAAAAGAAAAATAAACTCTGCATAAAAATATACTCCCTCGGCATAGTTATTATGGAAACAGGAATTCAGAGTTTTTCCATAAAGACAGGGAGTCAATAATCATGAAGGGTATTATTTTTTCATCTTTCCAGAAGAGCGGCGACAAAAAGGAACTTATAAAAAACCTTTCCCTACTGTTTTTCTTTTCAGCAGTTGCAGCAGGAGTAATAACAGGGGCATTAAGCGGAAAATATGCTGATGAAGGTCTGATGAAAAGTCTTGACCTTATATTTCTTACAAATATGCAGCTGCGTTCCGGGACAGGTCTGTTCACTGCATCCTTTGCTGCAAATTTTATATTTCTGCTTGCTGTTTTTCTTTCCGGTCTGACTCTTTGGGGAGAGGCAGCGGCAGTGATTCTGCCATTTATTAAGGGTTATGGCTACGGGCTGATGGCAGGGTATATATATTCACGCTACGGCATCAGCGGAATATTCTATAATCTTCTGATAATACTGCCCGGAGCATTTATCTTTGCAGCGGTGCTGTCTGCAGCGGCAAGAGAAGCTTTTTTTAACTCGGTGCGTATTACAGCATTGTTCCTGAAAAAGCCTGTGAATGATGACCCTGCAGTTCAGATGAAGCATTATATGATGTCGATGCTGTGGCTTCTTTTTCTTACAGCAGCAGCTTCGGCAGCAGATATGCTTTTCTCACTGGGCTTTTCGTGGATTTTCGGATTCTGAAGCCTGAATGTGCCTGAGGCAAACAGAATCCGGAATTATCCAAACCATTACAAGGAAGTGTGATAATGAAGGAAAATAAAAAAAGAGTATACGGACTTGCTGATTATTTCAGCGGTTATATGGATAATATCGGACAGCTTACACTTGTGAATCTGCTGTTTTGTGTACCGGCGGCAGTTTTCACAGGTATTATTCTGCTGATTAATTATTTCAGACCCCTGAGTATTTTTGTTTTCCTGCTGCTTATACCATTGCTTTCACCCATAAGCGCAGGTCTTTTCTATGGGGTCAGAAGAGTTACTATGAAGCAGGAAGTCAAGGCATGGAGAGATATGATTCACGGCATAAAAACCGGCTGGAAGGGCTTTCTGATCAATGGAATAATAGCCTGTCCCATAGTTGCCGGAGTTATGCTGACGTTTTCATTGTACAGGGGAGGTCTTTCAAATCCCATAATACTTATGGCTTTTATTTTCAGTCTGATATTTGTACTGTTTTTTGCCGGGTTTGAAAACTCAATGCTTACAATGCTTGTTTCGGTGGAGCTTAAACCTTCAGAGCTGATAAGAAATTCGGTGCTTCTGTTTATAGGCGGATTTTTCGGACATGTAAAGATAATACTTTCATATGCACTGATTTCATGCCTTATTTTTTCAGTATTTATGATAACAGGAGATATGCTGGTATCTGCCCTGACTCTGCTTATTCCGGTTTTGCTTCTTCTTCCTGCATTGTGTGCCTACATAGTTGTATATAACAGCTACCAGACCATAGAAAAAAATGTAATTAATCCTTATACACAGGAAAAGAAAAACTGTAACAAAAAGGAAGCACCGGCACAAAAGCCCGGTTCTGCAGAAATTGACCGTGAAGAGCTTGTCAGACTATCCAAGGGCGACCCCGAGGAATACGTTTTTCTTGACGGCAGGATGATAAAGAGGAAGGCAATAAAAGCCTTGCTGGAGGAGAAACAGAGCGGGAAAAGCGAAAAATAAGGGCTGTTATCCGGAAAAATAATACGGTCAGTCTTGTGCTGACACTATGTGGGACAGACTGATTTTTTTGCCCGGGTAAGCAAAGACAGCTGCAGGATTGTAAACTGCAGCCTATGGCTGATAATTTTTTAACAATCTTTTATAATGATAAGGATATTTTGTATTATTTATGATAAAAATATACAAACCTTTATTTTTTATGTGGTATTATCTTGATAATTCCCGTTAGGTTTGATATTATATAATTATCGGGAATATTATGTCCTTGCAGGATACTTTTTACTGTACACGGTATGGAGGAATAATCAGTATGCTGCGGCTTTCCCGATCGTGATTAGATTCGAGAATAACAAAAAACGGAGGATAAGGACTATGGCTAACACAGAAAAAGAAGTCGGAGTTCAGACAAATGAAGGTCTTGTACATGATCTTGACAGCTTCAATGCAAAACTCGCTCAGGTAAGAGAGGCACAGAAGGTATTTGCATCATTTTCCCAGGAGCAGGTTGATAAGATCTTCAAGGCTGCGGCAATAGCTGCTAATAAGGCAAGAATTCCCCTTGCAAAAATGGCTGTAGAGGAAACAGGCATGGGTGTTGCAGAGGATAAGGTAATAAAGAATCATTATGCTTCAGAATACATCTATAATAAGTATAAGGATACAAAAACCTGCGGTACAATTGAATATGACAGCGCATTCGGTATAAGAAAAGTAGCAGAGCCTATCGGTATCATCGGCGCGGTTATTCCTACTACCAACCCTACTTCAACAGCTATCTTCAAGACACTTATCTGTCTTAAGACAAGAAACGGTATTATAATCAGCCCCCATCCCCGTGCAAAGAATTCTACAATTGCTGCTGCAAAGATTGTTCTTGAAGCAGCAGTAAAGGCTGGTGCTCCCGAGAATATTATCGGCTGGATAGATGTTCCTTCACTTGAGCTTACAAACGAGCTTATGAGAAATTCGGATACTATCCTTGCAACAGGCGGCCCCGGAATGGTAAAGGCTGCATATTCATCAGGCAAGCCGGCTCTCGGCGTTGGTGCAGGTAATACACCTGTAATCATCGACAGCACAGCAGATATCAAGGTAGCTGTAAGCTCCATTATCCATTCCAAGACATTCGATAACGGTATGATCTGTGCTTCCGAGCAGAGCGTTACTGTTATGTCAGATATATATGATGAGGTCAAGAAGGAATTTGCATACAGAGGCTGCTATTTCCTTAAGGACGAAGAGCTTGAAAAGGTAAGAAAGACAATCATTATCAACGGCGCTCTCAATGCAAAGATCGTTGGTCAGAAGGCTCATACTATCGCTGCACTTGCAGGCGTAGAGGTTCCGGAGTCAACAAAGATCCTTATCGGTGAAGTTGAGTCTGTTGATATCAGCGAGGAATTCGCTCATGAGAAGCTTTCTCCTGTACTTGCTATGTATAAGGCAGAAACATTTGATGAGGCTATTGCAAAGGCTGCTCAGCTTGTAGCAGACGGCGGCTATGGTCATACATCATCACTCTATATTCATCCGGCACAGACTGAGAAGATCCAGAAGCATTACGAGGCAATGAAGACCTGCCGTATACTTATCAATACTCCGTCCTCACACGGCGGTATCGGCGATCTTTATAACTTCGCTCTCACACCTTCTCTTACACTGGGCTGCGGCTCATGGGGCGGCAACTCAGTATCTGAAAATGTAGGTGTTAAGCACCTTCTCAATATCAAGCAGGTTGCAGAGCGCAGAGAAAATATGCTTTGGTTCAGAGCACCTGAAAAGGTTTATTTCAAGAAGGGCTGTATGCCTGTTGCACTTGACGAACTGGGAACGGTTATGGGCAAGAAGAAAGCATTTATCGTTACAGACTCCTTCCTTTATAAGAACGGCTATGTAAAGCCCATCGAGGAGAAGCTGGATTCAATGGGCATCCAGCATACATGCTTCTACAATGTTCAGCCCGACCCGACACTTGCTTCTGCACTTGAGGGTACACAGGCAATGAAGCTTTTCGAGCCTGATGTTATTATTGCTCTCGGCGGCGGTTCAGCAATGGACGCAGGTAAGATCATGTGGGTTCTTTATGAACATCCCGAAGCTGATTTCATGGATATGGCTATGCGCTTCATGGATATCAGAAAGAGAATCTATACATTCCCCACAATGGGCGAGAAGGCTTATTTCGTAGCAATCCCCACATCATCAGGTACTGGTTCAGAGGTTACTCCCTTTGCAGTTATCACAGATGAAAAGACATCTATCAAATATCCGCTTGCTGATTATCAGCTTCTCCCGAATATGGCTATCATTGATGCAGACAATATGATGAACCAGCCTAAGGGACTTACAAGTGCGTCAGGTATAGATGCACTTACCCATGCACTTGAGGCATATGCTTCTATTATGGCTACAGAATATACAGACGGTCTTGCACTCCAGGCAGTGAAGAGCATCTTTGATTATCTGCCGTCAGCATATGAAAACGGCGCAAATGATCCTATTGCCCGTGAGAAGATGGCAACTGCTTCAACAATGGCAGGTATGGCATTTGCAAATGCATTCCTTGGTGTTTGTCATTCAATGGCCCATAAGCTGGGTGCATATCATCATATTCCTCACGGTATTGCAAATGCACTTCTTATTACAGAGGTAATGCGCTTCAATGCAGAGCCTGTACCGCCTAAGATGGGTACATTCTCACAGTATCCCTATCCTCATACACTGGAAAGATACTGCGAATGCGCTCGTTTCCTCGGAATCTGCGGCAAGGACGACAACGAAACATTTGAGATGTTCATTTCTAAGATCGAGGAGCTTAAGGAGAGATGCGGCGTTAAGAAGACAATCGCTGACTACGGCGTAAAGGAAGAGGACTTCCTTGCATCACTTGACGAAATGGTCGAAAATGCTTTTGATGACCAGTGCACAGGCGCTAACCCGAGATATCCTCTGTTTGCAGAGATCAAGGAAATGTACCTTAAGGCATATTACGGCAAATAATTTATCTGAGGAGTGTGGAGCGATGCTTCACACTCCCGTTTCTGAAAAAAAGATATTGTATAATATGCGAGGTGACAGAAATGCTTTGGTTCAGAGTGCCTGAAAAATTATATTTTAAAAAGGGTAGTATGCCGGTAGCTTTTGGTGAGCTTAAAACAGTATATAATAAGAAAAAAGCTCTGATAATAACATCTGCGTCGGTTTATAAATCGGGCAGAACAGCGTATGCTGAAAAGCTTCTGGATGAGATGAAAATTCAGCATACTGTGTTTTTCGACCTGGATAAATCCGCAACACTTGCAAATGTTAAGGATGGAGCAAGAGCAGCACAGCTTTTTGAGCCTGATGTGATTATTGCTATTGGCTGCAAAAAAGTAATGTATGCTGCAAAGCTTATCAGAGTTCTTTATGAGCATCCTGATGCAGATATCAAGGAGCTTTCCCAGCGTTTCAATGATATCCGCAGCAGGCAGGAGCTTTTCCCGGAAACAGACCTTAAGGCTATGCTTGTAACAATACCGACAGCATCAGGAACCGGGGAAGAGGTAACTCCCTATGCGTCAGTATGTGACGGAGATAACAGATTGAATCTTGCAGATTATGAGCTTATGCCTGAGTTTGTGGTAGTTGATTCCGACAATATGATAACACAGACCAGAGAGCAGATAGCTTCGGCTGCCATGATGGCTCTGGTACATCTTATTTCATCATATGACAGTGAATATGCCACAGAATACACCGATGGTTTTGTATTCAAGGCTCTGGAAAATATCATAGATTATCTGCCTTCTTTCTATGAAAACGGAGCAGCAGATCCGATAGGCTGTGAAAAGCTTGCGGAAGCATCAGCAATGGCAGGAATAGCCTATGCAAATACCTGCAGTTTCAATTCATGCTGGAAGAAAGCATATACTACAATTGCACATGATATGCTCAGCAAGGCAGAAAAAGATGAAAAAGCATTTGAGAGATATCTTTCATGTGCAAATGCTATGGGAATCTGCGGCAGCACTGATAAGGAGAAAGTAGAAACGCTTGCAGCAAAGCTGCAGGAGCTAACAGAGCTTTGTAAAGCGGATGGTTGATAAATAATGACTATTCTGCCGTATCATTAATAAATATATATAATTCAAACTACAGTAAAGTCTTCCTTGAATGTGAGGAAGACTTTTTCTGCAAAATAATGTAATCCTGTTTACGGGGAGAGAAAACCATGACAGAAAAAAACATCAGATGTACACTGTGTCCGAGAGAGTGCAATGCAGAGCGATTTGAAAGCTATGGAAAAGGGTATTGTAAAATGGGCATACTGCCGAAAATCAGCCGTGCAGCTCCTCATATGTGGGAAGAACCCTGTATCAGCGGAACAAAAGGCTCAGGTACTATTTTTTTCACCGGCTGTGTACTTGGCTGTGTTTTCTGTCAGAATTATCAGATAAGTGCTATGGGTCAGGGAAGGACAATAACCGTCCGTGAGCTTTCTGAGCATATAAAAAGACTGGAGGATATGGGTGTACATAATATCAATCTTGTCAGTCCTACACCATATATAGACAGCATTATCGAGGCATTGGAAATATACCGTCCTTCAATACCTGTTGTGTACAATACAGGCGGATATGAAAGAACAGAAACATTGAAAAGGCTTGAGGGCATAGTGGATATTTACCTGCCTGACCTGAAATATGTATCCTCAGAAAAGGCGGCAAAATACTCCGGTGCAGCTGATTATCCTGAATATGCACTTGCAGCAATTGAGGAAATGGTCAGACAGACCGGCACACCTGTTTTAGATGATGATGGAATAATGCAGCGGGGAACCATAGTCCGTCATCTGATACTTCCATCAAATACCAAAAGCTCTGTTGAGGTAATCAAACAGCTTGATAAAAGCTTCGGAGATAAAATACTGATAAGCCTTATGGGACAATATACGCCCCAGGGCAGGGCACAGGACTATCCGGAGATAAATCGTACTATCACCAGAAGAGAATACGATAAAGTTCTGTCAGCACTTGAAGAAACATCCCTTGACGGTTTTGCCCAGCAGCTTTCCTCAGCCAGCAGCAGATATATTCCGGATTTCGATATTATGTGATTGTCTGACTGAAACAGCAGACAAAAAAGCTAAGCTCCCTCAGGCGGCTCAGCTTCTTTGATATCGGTCTGGAGATATGATTTTTCGCAGATATTTTCTTCAATTGTCAGTTCTGCTGTCAGAATGTATTTACCTTTTTCATGTCTGAAATCTATACTGCGTTTCAGTATTTTTCTGTCTGGGTCGGAGCTGAGGAATAATTCATACAGTTTCAGTCTTTTTGTAAGCATTGACCTTGCAGTTTCAGATGAAAGCTTTTTTTCCTTTATTTCGTAAGGATAGTGCATTTCCTCTGTTACTGTTACAGGCAGGTCCTGAGAGAGGAGAGTCATCCGGCTTTTTCTTGTTTTACAGTATTCTGTTTTATCGCCGCTGACAGTAAGTGTCAGCGGTATTCTTATTCCAAATATTTCAGCTTCTTTTTTGCAGCAGCTTCTGTCAGTAAGAAGCTTTTTTTCTTTTTCAGGAATTTCAAAGCTGATTCTCTTCCTGACCTTTGCAAATACCTTACCCTTGCTGTCAGTAAAGGCATTGCCGCCGTTTGTATATTCCAGTACACCGCTGACAAGAAGCTGACCCTTCTGTACACCGTCTCCTGCATGAACAACAGGACTTCCGCTTTGAACTTCCAGTCTTGTAATGGTTCCGTCAGCACCTGCTTTAAGATTGCTTACTTTGCCCTTGCTGTCTATGTTTTCATCGGATACTCCGCTGACATTTTTTCTTGCACTGAGTTCAACAACTGCATTGGTGCCAAAAACATTAATGCTTATCCAGCTGATTCTGTTGTCGCAAAGCTTTACCTGACGTTCCGTTCTGCTGATATCCTGATAATCATATCTTACACCCTCAGTTAGACCGTTTTCCATCAGTTCTTTTCTTATTTCAAATTCACTCAGTCCGTCGGGAGTGACAATATTTATATTCCAGATATAGCCTGACATATATACGCAGAAAACGGCTCCGATAACAGCTCCGGCAAGAAGCCCCAGCCGGGAACTGTATTTCCGGCAAAAAATCGGCAGACCGTATTCCTTGGTTATATCAAGAGTACAGCCGCTTTTTTTTGCAGCAAGTATCACAGCCTGTTTGTCTGTAATACGGCAGCTTCCGGTAATAGCATCATCAGAAGCATTAAGATCCCTTATACTGATCCCTCGTCTGGTACAGATATTAATAAATCTTTCCGGAAATCTGCCTTTAAGTTCAAAGCGAAAAAAACCACATATCCACCTGAAAATAATAACAACAAACATAATGTCCTCACATATGCTGTAATATCGGGGTACAGCAGACAGAAATCAAACTACAGATATTCTATTGCAAGAATATGGCCTTCTATTATCAGACTGTATTCAGTCATGCATCTCATTTTCAGCCCTCTGCCGCGGAATGCAAGAATATATTTGCCAGCATTAAGCTTAATACATTCACCGCTGTAATCTACAATACCCCGGCAGCCTTCTATATCAGCTTCACAGTTTCCGCAGATATTCATTCTGATTCCGCTCATTTTTTCACCGGGCAGATAATACTCTCCCTCAGGCTTGCGCAGCTTCATTTTCTCACCATCCAGACAGTCTCAGAAAACATATGGCATACAGGGGGCAGCGATTACAGTGCTCTTATCTGAACCCATACCCGGATGTTTTGAAACAGCACACTGCATACAAATCTCATAGTGTCCCCTGATATAAGCTTTATGCAGTTATAAATAAAAAAATCACCTCCGGCATATAATCTGTTGGGTGATCAAATGATTTTTTCTGTCAGATCAAAGAAACTGTTGGCAGCAGGTGTCTCAATAATAATATTAATGCTGCTGATCCTGTTTCCAGAATATTCATCTAAGGGTACAGCTACGGGACTGAAATATTGTTCTGAAATAATCATACCGTCCCTGTTTCCGTTTATGGTGCTGTCAGGCTTTATTATTCGCACAGGAGCAGGAGAAATCATCGGAAAGCTCCTTTCACCGCTGATAAAGAATTTGTTTTTCTTACCACAATGCTGTGCTGCCTGTATATTTCTTGCCCTGACAGGCGGCTTTCCTGTGGGAGCAAAGTGTACAGCTCTGCTTTACAGAGAAGGAAAAATAAACGAGTCAGAGGTTCAGCGGCTTATGTGCTTTTGTGTCTGCGGCGGTCCGGCATTTATGATAACCGGAATAGGAGCTGTTATGCTGGGCAATATCACGGCAGGGACGGTATTATATATTTCTCAGCTTATTTCCTGCCTGATAACAGGTATTGCCTGCGGTATCTACTCAAGAAAAAATAAAAAGACAACGGATGCAAAAGATAATCGTATATCTAAAAACAGGGTATGCAATATGGGGGAGGCGTTTATTCTATCTGTCAGGGATTCTGCAGCATCGGTTATCAGTATGAGCGCAATGATAGCTATATTCTCTATGTTTATGGAGATAATATCATTCGTTGGCTTTTATGATATTATTGAAAATGCTTTTGCTGCCGCAGGAGCAGACACCCGGTACGCTGGTATGATTCTGCCTGTATTATTAGAGGTTACAGGCGGGTGTAAAGCAGTTATATCGTCTTCATTGCCATTGTGGTGCTTTTCACTTTGCACAGGCTTTGGCGGAATGTGCATTCATCTGCAGATCTTTGAAATTCTGGGTGATATTCCGCTTAATAAGAAAAAATTCATTGCTTTCAGGTTTATTAATTCCTTTTTAAGTGCTGCCATAACCTATATCATTTGTATTATCTGGAACCCTTCTGCAGATGTTTTTGCAGCAGGAGGAGGCTGCAGCGGACATTTTACTTCTGCGTCATATGCCGGCAGCGGAGCACTGGTAATAATGTCTGTGCTGTTTGTTCTGACCATGCACAGGGGACGGCGTATTAACTGATTCTGACAGACAGATCATTCAGCATTTAACGAATAAATAATATTATTTATCGAAATTATTAATTCAGGGGGTAGTAATATGTGTGCTATTGCAGGATGGTACGACAGTGACATTGATCTTCGGGACTGCAGTGATATTCTCAGCGCAATGTCACAGGCCGTTGAAAGAAGGGGACCCGACAGCAGCGGTATGCTGATTGAAAATCCAATTGCACTGCTTCACCGCAGACTTGCTGTAATAGATGTTGAAGGCGGTTTGCAGCCCATGACAAAAAGCTTTGGCAGAAAAAAATGTACTATAATCTATAACGGGGAGCTTTACAATACATCTGAACTTCGCAGCGAACTGCAGACAAAGGGAATGAGCTTTGATACACACAGTGATACCGAGGTAATACTTGCGGCATATCTTTATTGGGGAGAATACTGTATATCACGCTTCAATGGAATATTTGCCTTTGCAGTCTGGGATCACCGGGAGAGAACTCTTTTTCTTGCCCGTGACCGTATAGGAGTAAAGCCTTTGTTTTATTACCGGTATGAAGGCGGGCTTGTATTCGCATCAGAAATAAAGGCAATGCTTAAAAACCCTCTTGTTCCCAAAAAGGTCGGAGAGAGGGGGCTGATGGAGCTGTTTTTCCTTGGTCCAGGAAGAACCCCGGGACAGGGTGTATTTGAAGGAATCCAGGAGCTTCTGCCGGGAGAATATGCGGTATATGATGGAGACCGTTTTGTCAGGAAAAGATATTTCAGGCTCAATGCCCACGACCACGAGGAAGATGCAGCCGGAACTGTTATAAAGGTCAGGGAGCTTTTGCAGGATTCAATAGAGCGTCAGCTTGTTTCTGATGTACCTTTGTTTACATTTCTGTCCGGAGGACTTGATTCAAGTATAATATCATATGTTGCCTCTGAATATAATAAACGAAACGGCATGAAGGCAATAGATACCTATTCAGTTGATTATGTTGATAATGACCGGTATTTTAAAAAAAGTCTGTTCCAGCCCACCCCGGACAGTGAATTTATCGGCACAATGAGTGATGCTATCCAGTCCTGTCATCACAATGTCACAATTTATAATTATGATTTATTCAGCGCACTTGAACAGGCTCTTGAAGCAAGGGATCTTCCGGGAATGGTAGATGTCGATTCATCTCTTTTGCTTTTTGCCCGTGAAATAAAGAAGGACTTCACAGTAGGCTTGTCCGGTGAATGTGCAGATGAGCTTTTCGGTGGTTATCCCTGGTATCATAATCCAAAAATACTGTATGAAGAAACCTTTCCCTGGTCACGTTCCCTGGAGATAAGAAGATCAATTATCAAGCCCGGACTTTTGCCTGATGCAGAGGAATATGTACAGCAGAAGTATCTTGATACCTGCCACTCAGCTTCAAAGCTTCCCACAGACAGCCGGCTTGAAGCGAGAATGAGGGAAATGTTTGCACTGAATTTTTACTGGTTCATGCAGACTCTGCTTGACCGTAAGGACAGAATGACCATGTACAGCGGTCTGGAGGTAAGAGTACCCTTCTGCGATTACAGGATAGTAGATTATGCATATAATATGCCCTGGAAGCTGAAATCCCTGGGCGGCAGGGAAAAGGGTATTGTAAGGGCAGCATTCAGAGGACTTCTGCCAGACAGCATAATTGAGCGTAAAAAGAGTCCATATCCAAAGACCCATGATCCTCTGTATTTTGAACTTTGCAAGGGAAGGGTTTCCGAAATACTTGCACAGAACACTTCCCCGGTTTGCGAGCTTCTTGATCAAAAAGGGATAAAGGCGATAATTGAAGACCCTGATAATATTTCATCTCCGTGGTATGGTCAGCTTATGCGTGCGCCGCAGATACTTGCATATATAATTCAGCTTGATTACTGGTTCAGTAAATACCAGGTAAGCATAGTCTGATATACTATTCCATCCTGTATACAGACAGCTTGTGTTTACTGTCACAGAGTGCAAGAAAAACCTCTTTAGGCTTGCTTATTCCCTGACTTTTCAGCTGTTTGCCAAGCCATGCTTCATCAAGTCCCATTCGTTTAAGATTGCCGGATAGTATTTTTCCGTCCATGATGATCTCAGTATCGAATTCCTCTTTTTCAGGTATCAGTCCGATATCCTCAGGCTGAAGCGGACGTTTTTTTCCGACCGGCAGAATAGTAAGCTTTCCGTTGTATTCATATACAGCAGTAGAAATATCGCTCAGATGAAAATATCCCTCCTGCCGGCACAGGAGCATAAATTCGCTAAGCTCCAGCTTTGCCTTTTTCATATTTTTCTTATACAGTTTTCCGCCGTTCATAATTATTGTCGGTGTGCCGTTGATGTATTTCCTTGACTTCGGGAATTTTCTGGTTATAAAGCTGAGTACCACGGTAATAGAACCGAAAACAGCCATAGAAAGTGCGGGCTTCCACCAGGGACTTTCAAGGGTGGTTGCCATTTCAGCACCGATAGAACCCAGTGTTATACCTGTAATATAATCAAAAAGCTCAAGCTGTGAAATCTGCTTATGCCCTATAAGCTTTGCTATGATGAACAAAATCAGGGCAGAAAGCAAAGTTGCTATAATGACCTTGACTATTTCCATAATAAACCTCCGGAGCATTATTTACTGTTTCTATCATTCCCGTTCTGATATAAATAATACTGCTGCCGGAACAAACAAATATTTATCACTGACATCTATCGGAGGGACAGATATGTTTAACATGAATAGGCCTGATGCAAAAGCTGTTATCAAAGGGGGTGAAAGTTTTCCCTGTATCTGCGGAGAGGTTTTGTTTTTTCAGATGAAAAAATCAGTTATCGTAAGGGTGAGGATTTCTCATCTTCCTGAAACAGCGGCTATGTTTTACGGTTTTCATATTCACGAAGGTAACAGCTGCAGCGGAGATGGATTCTCTGAAACCGGAGGTCACTACGACTGCGGAGATAAGCCTCATCCTGCACATAATGGAGATATGCCTCCGCTTATATCATGCTCAGGGGAAGCTTTTATGGAATTCATGACAAACAGGTTTTGTGTAAACGAAATAACAGGCAGGACAGTAGTAGTACACGGTTTTGCAGATGATTTCCGCACACAGCCATCGGGAGACGCAGGAAAGAAAATTGCCTGCGGGGTTATAAAACGAGTGTAAATAAACAGAAAAAACCGGTCTGCAGCAAAGGCATTAACGCTGCAGACCAGTTTTATTTATTAATGACACAGATAATAAGATTCATCCAACTATGTAATAATATTCGGGAACATCAGGGTCGATCATAATTGTAATAACCTGACCGATCTGATAGATAGGCATATTTTCCCCGATTGGTGACATACACTTATATTGATTATTGTTATAGGTGTATTCAATTTCAGGATAAAAAAGTTCAATTGAAGTCTGATTCTGATTTGTGCCGTTATCCGGACGCTTTTTGACCACATTAATAACCGTTGCCTGTACGGAAACAGTGCAGCGCTTTTTCATAGGATCCTCCTCAGTAAAGATCTTGAAAAGACCAAAAAGGACTGCAATAAATATAAAAGTGGGAAGAATGGTTACTACAAACGACATGATATCAAAACTCATAATAATTATCCTTTCGTAAGGGAAAATATCAGGGCAATTACTGCCTTGCCTTTCTGTTTATGAATCTGGCTCTGTATTTTGAATAAACAATAGTCTGATCCTTGTACAGACCGTAATAGCCGGACATAAAATAGCTTACGGCAACAGCTATCAGGAAAAATGGAATACCGTCTGCACCGAAAAGCTCAAAGCTGATAAGCAAAGATGTAATGGGGCAATTCGTTACTCCGCAGAAAAGAGCTATCAGTCCCACAGCAGCACAAACTGACGGGGAAAAGCCTATAATGCTGCCAAAGGTACATCCAAGAGTTGCTCCGATGAAAAAAGAGGGAACAATTTCGCCTCCGCGGAAGCCTGCTTCAATAGTGATCGCAGTAAACAGTATTTTAAGTATAAATGCATACGGAACAGCCTCACCGTTTACTGCCCTTGCAATAACATCCATACCTGCACCGTTGTAATCCCTTGTACCCAGCAGAAGCGAAAGAGCCGTTATTGTAAGACCTGCAAGAAAGATACGTATATAGGGGTTTTTGATATATTTTCTGAAAAGATCTCCGGTTGTATGCAGGATAATAATAAAGAGTATACTTACCACAGCACAGATAATTGCAAGCAGAACAGTTTCAAGTGCATTAATAACGGTTAGTTCAGGAAATTCCAGAACAGCGAATTCAGCTTCCTTGATGCCGCAGAATTTAGCCGTATATGTAGCAATAATGGATGAGAAAACACAAGGAACCAGTGCTGCATAATACATTACACCAACGCTTACAACCTCAAGAGAGAATATAGCCGCAGCCATAGGTGTTCCGAACAAAGCAGAGAAGGCTGCGCTCATTCCGCACAGAACGACCATGCGGACATCGGCGTCCTTTAGCTTCAGCATTCTTCCTATCTGGTTTCCTATACTTCCTCCCAGCTGCAGAGCAGCTCCCTCACGGCCGGCAGAGCCGCCGAAAACATGAGTAATGATAGTAGTAATAAAGATCAGCGGAGCCATTTTAAGGGGGATCTCAGAGCGTGCATGAATGGTTGAAAGCACAAGGTTTGTGCCCTTGTCATTTTTGAAATTAAAGACTGAATACAGAAATACAGTTACTATACCGCCAAGCGGAAGAAAATACAGCATATAATCATTCTGCTGTCGGTATTCTGTCATAATGTTCATGATAAATGCAAACAGTGTAGAAAAACCTCCGACAACTATACCGGTAATAACAGATATTGCAGACCACTTCAGAAACAGCAGAAGATTATGCCTGATCTTATGAAAATAGGAATGAAAAAACTTTTTGAAGAAAACAGTTTTTGACATCAGCTTTCATTGACCTCCGCCTGCATTTTTATGAATTCATCCTCATCAATAATGCTGATGCCCAGCTGCTGTGCCTTTGTCAGCTTGCTGCCGGCTTCTTCTCCGGCGAGTACGAAGCTTGTCTTTTTTGAAACGCTGCCGGAAACCTTTCCTCCCAGCTTTTCGATTATGGCAGCAGCCTCTGATCTTTTGTAACCGGGCAGTGTGCCGGTAATTACAAAGGTCTTTCCTGTAAAGGGGGTATTCTGCGTATTGACAGGCTGGCTCAGATTCACAGTATTTATTCCAAGCTCATGTATTTCCTTTATTATATCTTTAGCCTTGTCTGTTGCAAAATAATCAGCAACGCTCTGTGCCATTATATTTCCGTATCCTTCGATGGAAGAGATATCCTCAGCAGATGCTTGTGCAATTGCATCAAGTGTACGGAATTTATCAGCAAGCAGCTTTGCAGCCTTCTGACCAACGTGACGTATGCCAAGTCCGAAAATAAGTCTGTAAAGGTCGTTGCTTTTTGATTTTTCAATAGCTGATATCAGATTATCTGCAGACTTATCCTTTTTTCCCTTCAGCGAAAGAATATCTACTCTGGTAAGTCTGTACAGATCGAAGGGAGAATGTATAAGTCCGTTTTCATCAAGTGCATGAAGTACCTTTTCTCCGAGTCCGTCAATATCCATTGCATCTCTGGATACAAAATGTATCATATTTCGCATGAGCTGAGCAGGACATTCTGTATTTGTGCAGCGCAGAGCTGCTTCCTCGTTTTCATATTTTACAGGGCAGCCGCACGAAGGACATATCTCCGGCAGTCTGTACGGAACAGAGCCTTCTTTGTGACAGACAACAGAAACTACTTCCGGAATAATTTCTCCGGCCTTTCTTAAAATAACCGTATCTCCGAGCCGGATATCCTTTTCCGCAATAAAATCGGAATTATGAAGTGTAGCACGGTTAACGGTAGTGCCGGCAAGGGTAATGGGAGAAAAAACGGCGGTAGGAGTGAGGACTCCTGTTCTGCCTACATTGACCTCAATATCGAGCAGTTCCGTTTCCTTTTCCTCAGGAGGATATTTGTAGGCTTCAGCCCATCTGGGAAATTTAGCTGTGCTGCCGAGAACGCTTCTCTGGTCGAAGCTGTCAAGCTTTACAACAGCTCCGTCAGTCTGAAAAGCAAGCTCTCCGCGCATATTGCCTATCTCATCTATTTTTTCAAGAACATCATCGGCACTCCTGCATCTGTAGTAGAAGGGCAGAACTGTAAAGCCAAGCTCTCTCAGATAATCAAGTGACTGCTGATGTGAGGAAAGCTCTTCGCCTTCGATCTGCTGAACATTAAACACAAAAATATCCAGCTTTCTCTGACCTGTTATTTTTGCATCTTTCTGTCTCAGAGAACCTGCAGCAGCATTCCTGGGATTTTTGAAGGTTTTTTCTTCATTTTCCTCCTGTCTTGCAGTAAGCTCTTCAAAGCTTTTGATTGACATATATACCTCGCCCCTGACTTCAAGGTAGGGAACAGGTTTTTTCAGCTTCATAGGAAGAGAACGGACAGTTTTCAGATTGTCAGTAATATCTTCTCCCACATTTCCGTCGCCTCTCGTGGAGCCTCTTACAAATACACCGTTGCGGTATTCAGCCGAAACTGAAAGACCGTCTATTTTTGGTTCTACTATATATTCAGGTGAATCAACATTTTCTCTTATACGTCTGTCAAAATCCCTGATTTCCTCATGGGAAAAGGAATCATGCAGGCTTTCCATAGGAACCTTGTGTTCAACAGGGGAAAACTTTTCTGCAGCTTCACCGCCCACACGCTGTGTAGGGGAATCTGCGGTAATAAGCTGCGGATATTCCTTTTCGATATCCTCAAGCTCACGAAGCAGCATATCATATTCATAATCGCTGATCTCAGGTGAATCCTCGTTGTAATACTTCATATTGTGGTACAGAATCTTGGATCTAAGCTCCTGAGCTTTCAGCTTTATCTCATTTATATCCATAATATATTTCCTCCGCAGTGATTATCATTGTATAATGCTTATTGACTTGCAGTCTGAGCAAAGCCTACAATCAGAGGCATTGTAAGTACAGACATAAGAGTAGAAAGAGTGACAATATTAACTGAAAGCTTTGCATCATTATCAAATTTTGCGGCAAACATTGTTGTTGCAGCCGCAGCAGGAGCAGATGCTGCAATAACGCAGGTAATCAGCACTGTTCCACGGATACCGCAAAGCATCATACCACCGAAAGCCAGCAGAGGAATTACTATCAATCTGAAAAGCACGCAGACGAAAGCCTTGCCGTTTTTGAATGCATCACTTATTTTTGACTGAGACAGATAGTAGCCGACCACCATCATAGGAAGTGGTGTATTAAGTCCTGCCATAAAACCGATAGGCTGGGTAATTATCTGGGGAACCTTCAGAGAAGTAAGGAATATTATTACTCCAACAGCCATGCCGATAATGCAGGGATTAAGCAGTATTTTTTTAGCTGATACAGAGCTGCCGCTTCCGCTTGACAGCCATACTCCGAATGTCCACATAACAACATTGAAAATCACGATATATACTGCTCCGAAAAATACTCCGTCAGAACCCAGCAAAGCCTGCTGCATAGGCAGGGACATATAACCGCAGTTTGAAAAAATCAAAGCAAAGCGGTATACCCTGTTTTTCTGAGGAATCTTGTCATGAAATACAGCCATTGCAATGACAATTGACAGAATATGTATACAAAGCGATGCACCTGCTGAAGTCAGCAGACCCTGCAGCATATTGATATCAAAGGGTCTGATGAAATTCTGCACAATAACACAGGGGCAGACGATATACAGAACAATATCGGTAATTGATTTAACAGCTTTTTCATTAAGTATTTTAGTTTTTCCGCAGATAAAACCAAGAGCAATCAGAATAAAAAGCTCCAGAACCTGCGTTCCGACGGTAATAAAATTATCAAACATCCTTTATGCTTCCTTATATTCCTGTTTTTTCATTTTCCGCAGTAAAAAAACGGAGTTGTACGTTTTCTTACAGTCTTCTTTTAAAATCCTCATATCCGAATTCCTTTATCAGCTTTGTGCTGCCGTCAGCTTTTAACAGCCAGATAGCGGGCAGCGGCATACCGTTAAAGGTGTTGTTTTTGACTATCGAATACATAGCCATATCTGTAAAGACAAGCCTGTCGCCCGGGGACAGGGGCTTGCTGAATGAATAATCCCCGATAATATCACCTGCAAGACAGGTAGGACCTCCAAGCCGGTATGTATAGGGCAGAACGCCTGCTGTTTCAGAGGAAATGATAAACGGACGGTAGGGCATTTCCAGTACATCAGGCATATGACAGGCAGCAGAGGTATCAACAATTGCAAGCTCCATACCGTTTCTGGTGACATCCAGCACAGTGGTTACCAGAAATCCGGCATTAATGGCGACAGCCTCGCCCGGCTCTAAAAATACTTCTACATCATATTTTTCTCTGATTTTTTTTACCAGAGAAATAAGTTTATCCGTATCGTAATCAGGTTTAGAAATATGATGACCTCCGCCAAAATTAAGCCATTTCATATTATACAGATATTTTCCGAACTTTTTCTCAACCACTTCAAGTGTTCTTTCAAGAGTATCCGCACCCTGTTCGCACATTGTATGAAAATGGAGTCCGCTTATTCCTTCTAACTCATCGGGTTCAAAGTTTTCAAGGGTAATGCCCAGTCTTGAATTTGCAGCACATGGGTTATAGATTTCGGTTTCTATTTCGCTGTATCCCGGATTTATTCTCAGCCCGAACTGAACGCTGCAGTCCTTTGAAATCCTATTCCTGAAATGCTTCCACTGGGAAAATGAGTTAAACACAATATGGTCGCAGATATCAATAAGCTGGTCAAATTCCTCGTCTTTGTAGGCGGGGGAGAAAACATGTATCTGACGATCCTTCATTTCCTCAGAAGCAAGCTTAGCTTCAAACAGACCGCTTGCAGTTGTACCGCTGAGGTATTCAGCAATAAGGGGATACGTACAGTAGGAAGAAAATGCCTTCTGAGCAAGAAGAATATGGCAGCCTGCTTTTTCCTCAACACCATGGAGAATCTCAAGATTATTAATAAGAGCCTGTTCATCAATGACATAACAGGGGGTAGGCAGTTTTTTTATTATTTCTATTTTATCCATTATATCACCAGATATTAATTAATCAGATAACTGATGCCGGAAATTTCAGAAAAACATTTCCTTCAGCATCGCATTGAGCTTCCGTTTTTGTTCTGATAAACGGCCGTTTTCACTTGGACAATATCATCAGACAGGAATTTCAGTCAGTAGTATTATACCATAAATTTGAACCTTATTCAATCGCCGCAGGCGATAATGTTATCAAATTTATTAAACGTTCGCTCAGCCGTCCGATTCAGGCAGCAAGGCTGCCGGAATCGGCAAACGGCGTGCGGTTGTTATACCATAAATTTGAACCTTATTCAATCGCCGCAGGCAATAATGTTATCAAATTTATTAAACGCTTGATCAGCGATTCAAAACCACATAATAAAATGTAGTAGTACAATTTATAACACAAAGAATAATCAAAGTCAGAAATATGATTTGTGAATACTTTTATATAAACACACCGTTTAATATAAAGACTTACAATTGACTTAAATGTGCAGGAGTTGATTGATTTTTATGTATATATGTTTTAGAATAATATCAGAGAGTATTTTAGTATCCATGCAGACCAAAATAAAAAACATACAGAACGGAGAGAAAAATAATGAAAAAAAGAATGGTTTTGGTGATTACAGCACTGTTACTTTGCACTTCATTTGCATTTACTGGATGCTCGGGTCAGAATGCATCAGATGAAAAATCATCATCTGCTGCGGAAAGTACTGCAGTATCTGCAGAAAGTACAGAGCAGTCCTCTGAGCAGTCTCAGGAAAACTCTGAGGAAAGCTCATCGGAAAGCAGTGAAGGCTTTCCAGGAACGGTCAGCTTTGAGACAACCGATGAAAAGATTCAGGAATCAGTGAATGAGGTGATTGATAACTATCAGTTTGAAGGTGTGGTATATATAGAGAAGGCAGGAAAGCCAGTTGCAGCATTCTGTAAGGCAACACTTGACGACGACACAGAAGTAACAATGGATACGCCGGTTCCTATTGGTTCCACATCAAAGCAGTTCTGTGCAGTTTCTGTACTACTACTGCAGGATCAGGGCAAGCTGAAAGTCGAAGATACAATAGATAAATACTATCCTGAATATAAATACGGAAATAAAATAACAATAAAGCATCTTCTTTCCATGACCTCAGGAATACCTACATATAACGAGAGTCTGAATGAATATATCTCACCAGAAAAATCCGCAGAGGAAAATGGTGACGGCTTTTATAAATGGATATTTGACCAGAAGCTTGGGTTTGAACCTGGAGAGGGCTTCCTTTATTCAAACGGCGGATATTATCTGCTAAGCGGAATAGTTGAGCAGGTATCCGGCGAGGATTACAAAAGCTTCGTTAGAAAGAATATCTTCACTCCCGTTGGAATGGAGCATACAGGCTTTATTTCTGAGCTTCAGTCATCTCCCGAATGGGCAGGAGGTACAAAATATAATATCCTTGATGATAGCTGCGGTGCAACAAGAGGTGCAGGAGATATGGTATCCACCGGAAGTGATATAACAAAGTGGCTTTCAGCCCTCAGCAGCGGCAAGGTTATTTCTGACGAATCCTATAAGCAGATGATAACAGATTACGCTCCCTCAGATCATTATGGTTTTGGATTTTACCTGGAAATGAACGGGGGCTGTGGTCATCCGGGAGCAATTGATAAATACAGGGATTACGATTATATCAATGTTGATAAGGATTATACCATGTATATGTGGTCTAATAATATTGACACCTATGCAAACAGTGAAATATTCTATGCACTTCTTGATGGCACAATGGAGTGATATATATCTTGTCATAAATGATTCTGCATCTCTATTGAATATTTGAATGGTTTAATAATAAGGAGGTTAATAAAATGATAGAAGAAAAACTGTATGAGCTTGGGCTGCCATATCCCTACAGAGGAGAAAGACAGGTCCGTGTCTATGTTCCGGCGCATGAAGAAGGGGAGAAGATGCCCGTTATATATATGACAGACGGACAGAATCTTTTTGATGAGGAAACTGCAAAATACGGTTGCTGGCATATTTGTCAGGCAGTAGCCCGGGAAAGAGAAAACAGTGGAAAAGCGGCTGTAATTGTAGGTATGCATAATAATGACCCGTGGCGACCCAATGAGCTTACACCGAAAAGCATAGGAGAGATACAATGCCCGGAGGAGGTAAGACCCTTTGTAGCTCCGGAGGGTGAGGTTTTCGATGATTTTATAATAAATACTGTTATGCCTGAAGTGGAAAAACAGTTTCCGGTAAAAACCGGAAGGGAGAATACAGCATTCTGCGGCAGTTCATCAGGCGGTATAATGTCGTTTTTCACAGCTCTCAGCCATCCTGACAAATATTGTGCTGCGGGGGTTTTTTCACCGCCATTTGTTATGTTTACCATTGAAGACCTGAAAAACTGGATAAGCATCAGAATCGGTGAAAATATGCCTTATCTTTACATATATTCCGGCGGAGCCGACAGAGTAGAAAGTGAAATACTCGAAAGCGTAAGACAGACATCGGTAATATTTGATGAGTTGTATCCATCTGACAGAATGTACAGGAAACTGATTCCGGAACAGATTCATAAGGAAGAAGCCTGGGAGCCAATATTCAAAGATTTTCTGCACAATTTCCTTTCAGGAAAATATTAAATAATAAGACAGTTGCACAGGCTTTACTATAGCTGTGCAGCTGTTTTTTTGAGTCTTTTAATGTGTGATTAAAACAGCATTATTGGTACAGAGTCACCGGTGTTGGGGGTTGATTTTGAAGTAGAAAAAATATATAATAGCTGTATGGTAAAAAGAGTTGAAAAGTCAGGAAAAGACGGAAAGAAGGATAATAAATGAAAACCTCTGATTTTTATTATGACCTGCCGGAGGAGCTTATTGCACAGACTCCCCTTGAACCCCGTGACAGTTCAAGACTTATGGTAATGAACAGAAAAAACGGTCAGCTTGAGCATCGGCATTTTTATGATATTATAGATTATCTTGATGAAGGAGATTGTCTGATAGTTAATGATTCACGCGTACTGCCTGCACGTATATATGGAATCAAGGAATCTACCGGAGCAAACGTTGAATTCCTACTTCTTAAACATTTAGGAGCCGGACGCTGGGAGGCACTGTCAAAACCCGGCAGAAAAGCAAAGGAAGGTGCAGTATTTGTTTTTGGTGACGGAATAATGAGAGGAACCGTCACCGGAGTTACAGACGAAGGAAACAGGATAGTTGATTTTGAATGTGAAGGCAATTTTTACGAAGCCCTTGATAAACTGGGACAGATGCCTCTTCCGCCTTATATTCATGAAAAACTGAAGGACAAGGAAAGATATCAGACTGTTTACAGCCGGGAATTAGGAAGTGCTGCTGCTCCCACAGCCGGACTTCATTTTACTGATGAGCTACTGGAGAAAATAAAAGCCAAGGGTATAAAAATCGGATATGTGACACTTCATGTAGGAATTGGAACATTCCGTCCCGTCAAGGTTGATGACGTTACAATGCACCATATGCATTCCGAGCATTATGAACTTCCGGAAGCTACAGCAAAACTAATAAATGAAACAAAACGCAGCGGAAAAAGAGTTATTGCTGTTGGTACAACAAGCTGCCGCACACTTGAATCTGTTGCTAAAAAAGAGGGCTGTGTATGCCCGTCAGAGGGATGGACGGATATTTTCATATATCCCGGATTTGAATTTAAAGTGCTTGACGGACTCATCACAAATTTCCATCTGCCGGAAAGTACACTTATCATGCTTGTGTCTGCTTTTGCCGGATTTGATAATGTAATGAATGCATATAAAACTGCAGTTGAAGAAAAATACAGATTTTTTAGTTTTGGCGACAGTATGTGCATTTTATAAAATAATCTGATATATAAAAAACAGCCTGGAAGCGATAAAGATCGCATCCGGGCTGTTTTAGTATTT
>ONDB01000001.1 GCA_900316485.1 uncultured Eubacteriales bacterium | reverse complement strand
GCTGACAGAACTTGTAAAAGGCGGTACTACGAGGATCCTTCTTGCCCACCTCAGCCGTGAAAATAATATTCCTGCCCTGGCAGAACAGACATCTTTGTGTGAGCTTCAGCTGAGCGGAATGAAACGCAACCGTGATTTTATGCTTGGGGTAGCTCCGGAGCAGGGCGGAAAGGTATGGATCTATTGATCCGTTTCAATACATAGATATGGGAGAAAGAATATGATAAAGGTATGTATTATCTGTGTTGGTAAGCTTAAAGAAGCATACTGGCGAGAGGCCTGCGCTGAATATAGTAAAAGAATGAGCCGGTTTGCAGATTTTTCTATTATAGAAGTAGATGAGGAAAAACTGCCTGATCAGCCTTCAGAATCACAGATCGGGAATACTCTGAAAAAAGAGGGCGAAAGGATTCTTTCAAAAATTCCCCAGGGAGCAAGCATTGCGGCATTATGCATTGAGGGTAAAATCTATTCATCTGAACAGCTTGCACAGCTTATGGAGGATAATGCCTCATACGGCAGCGGAAGCATAGCCTTTGTTATTGGAGGGTCATGGGGCTTGTCTGAAGAGGTAAAGAGAGCAGCAGATGTCAGGCTGTCAATGTCGAAAATGACATTTCCTCACCAGCTGGCAAGAGTAATGCTTTGTGAGCAGGTGTACAGGGGATTTCAGATCAATATCGGCGGAAAGTACCATAAATAACTCATGAAAAGCCGAAAAAAGCATTTTACATAATGCTTATTCAAAACCAGAATCAGCTAAGATAAAGTAAACCCAGCAATTACAGCAGCACCGCGGGCAGTAAAATAGTCAGGCGCAATCATAGCGTAACGCAGTGAAGCGACACCATCGCGTTAAGGCACCGGCGGCTCGCCGGGCGTCGGTTGTCACGCTGGTTGAAAAAAATGGGGGAGTATGGTAGAATATATGTAACGGACGGTCCGCCCGTAGAAATGGGCTGATCGGTATTATTTTTTTGAAAGGATGGTCAGAATATGATCTATTTGTTTCTTGCAGAAGGTTTTGAATTAGTGGAAGCACTTTCTCCGGTGGATATTCTCAGAAGAGGTAAGACACAGGTAGTAACTGTGGGAGTAGGCGGAAAGGTTATCAAGGCTTCATGCGGAGTTGAAGTAATGTCGGATATCACACTTGATGAAATATCCCTGGACAGTAATGTTGAGGCCGTTGTTCTTCCGGGTGGTATGCCGGGTACACTGAACCTTGAAAAGAATGATAAGGTCATCGAAGCAGTAAAGTATTGCTATGATAACGGTAAACTTTTGGGAGCAATCTGTGCCGCACCTTCTATTCTCGGTCATCTTGGTATGCTTGAAGGTAAAAAGGCAACTGCATTTCCCGGATTTGAAAAAGAGCTTTCCGGTGCAGTTTATGATAACGGCTACGTTGAAAAGGACGGCAATATCATTACCGCAAGAGGAATGGGTGTTGCTACTGAATTCGGACTTGAACTTCTTGCCTGTCTCAGAGGTGCTGAGACGGCTGCAAATGTCAGGGCGTCTGTACAATGCAGACCATAAAAGAAGAAAAAAAGCTCTTTCGTCAGCAATGCAAACAGCTTCGTCTGGCTATGCCTCAGGATACCAGAAAACAAGCAGACCGGGTTATCTTTCAGTATGCGGCTGAGCTTATTGAGAAGCTTCAGCCGACTGTGATATACTGCTATGTTTCTTCTCCGCTTCTTGAAGTAGATACATTAAGTCTTATAGATTACGCATTCAGCAGAGGAACAGAGCTTGTCGTTCCGAGATGCAAACCCGGTACTTCTGAGCTTGAACATTATGTTATCAAAAGTCTTAGTCAGCTTGAAAAAGGTGCTTTCGGGATAATGGAGCCGATTCCCTCTCTTTGCAAAGAAAAGAGTGAACCCTACAGCGGTCTTTGTATTGTTCCCGGTCTTGCCTTTGGTTATGATGGTATCCGTCTTGGCTATGGAAAGGGTTATTACGACAGGTTCCTCCAGAAGTTCCAGGGAGTGAAGGTGGGACTTTGCTATGACTGCTGCTGTTTCCCGGAGGGTATACCACATGAGACGTTTGACGCCGGAATGGATGCGGTGATAACAGAAAAGGGAATACGCTGAAAAATCATAGAAATGACAGAAACAATAAAAAACGGTATCAGACGTGTAAATTTGTGTAAAATACGATATTAGTGAATTATTAAGCTAAAATGTAATCTTTTATATTGACAAAGCGGTTGTTTTTCCTATATAATTATTATGTGGTGTCATTTGAAAATGCATAAATGCATGAAAAGACCTCGCCGTAAAAAGCGGCGAATTTATAATAAGGAGGAGCTCGCCTGATGGATAATGAGCTTGAACAAAAACGAAGGGAAAAAGTCGAGGGCTTCAAGATAAACTTTACTGATCTTGATGATATCCCCGATGTTCCTGACTATCCTGAAGATAATGACGAAACTGAGCAGGGCTTTGGTGACATTGATATTCAAAGCGATGACGGTCTGCAGGAAATTGACGGCTTTGCAGTTTCACAGGATTCGCAGGAGATAATGAGCTACAGTGAGGATGCCTTTATTGAAACTGAGCTTAATAAGGACGAGCTGAGAGCTGCAAAGCGCCTTGATAAAAAGCGCAGAAGAAGAAAAGCAAAAAAGAACCGTGTTATTTTCCGTGTTATCTGGCTGACGATGATGATATTCGTTTCCATTATGATAGCTGAGTTCCTTATGGTGGGAGTCAATGATATGCTTGCTGTGGGCAGAGAAGAGGAAAAAACCGTTTCTGTTACCATACCGAAGGATGCTTCTATTGACCAGATAACTGATATTCTCTATGAGAACCATGTTATCAATAATGAAAATTTCTTTAAGCTTTTTGCTACTGTGACAAAATCTACATCTGGCTTTACACAGGGAACATTCGATATTGCGACAAATAAGGATTATCTGGCAATAATCAACTATATGCAGTCCGATATGAACAGAACTGACGTAGTAAAGATTCAGTTCCCGGAGGGCTACACTGTTAATGATTATGCAACACTCCTTGAAAGACATAAGGTCTGCAGTGCAGAAGCGTTTATTAATCTTTGTAATTCCACAGAGTTTGACGAAGATTACGAATTCCTTAAGGATATCAAGAACACCAAGGACAGATATTACAGACTTGAAGGTTATCTGTTCCCTGATACATATGATTTCTATGTAGGTGAGGATCCGAAATCCGTGGCTAGAAAGTTCCTTTCAAACTACCGCCGCAGATGCTATCTTACAAGACAGCGCTTTGACAAGAATGAAAAGAAGGCTACTGTTGATAAGAAGGCAGGGATGAACGGAATGACAATGGAAGAGGTAATTACTCTTGCATCGCTCATACAGGCAGAGGCAGCAGATGTGGACGATATGTATGTAATCTCATCTGTACTTCATAACCGTCTTGATACTCTGGACAACGGAGGAAAGAATAAGTTCGGCGAAACAGGCTTCTCCAAGCTTCAGCTGGACTCAACAGAATTTTATCCCTATAAGTCACAGAGTCAGGTTCCTGCTTCAATGCGCAGCACATTTACAAGTACCTACAGTACATATAAGATTGATGGCCTGCCGGCAGGTCCTATCTGTAATCCTGGACTGGATGCGATAAAGGCTGCCCTCAATCCCTCAAAGACAGATTACTATTACTTCTGTCATAAACCTGCTACAGATGATGAGCCTGCAGTTGCATATTATGCAAAGACAAACGAAGAGCATATCAAGAATCAGGAAAAGGCTGGTCTTATCTGATAAGCGCTGACTCTTTAGAAGAACATACAAATAAAAGTCGATGAATCAAAGAATTCATCGACTTTTTTGCGTTATTTTCTGATATGATGCATTACAATAAGGAGACAGCCGTCTTATTATTATTTATCCTGTTATTAAGGAGTGGTCAGATCAGAAGCGTGTTGGCTCGATATTTATCTTCTGATTATTATTCTGATAAACTATGGATCCTTTTAACATTTCAGCTGTGATATCTTCAGGATCAGGACCGTCATCATTCTTGAAGGAAATAATCAATTCAAGATCAATATTGACTGTAAAGGGCATACTTTCATCATCACTGCCTGCGATGTATTCGACTCTCAGGTCGTTTATTCTATCTGAATTATCATCAAAAGCAGTTTTGTTGAATTCATAGGAGAATTTTGTTTTGTCCATCTCCATATAGTTCTGTCCGATTTGTATCAGAGATACAGATGCCAGGGATTTTGTGGTAAAATTACTATATTCGTTATAATATACATTGCAGTCCGCTACGTAGAAAAAACAGAGCTTTTCGGAATTATCTGAATCTGTAAGAGCAATGATACTGCCAGGCTGCGCTGAATCGTCGGAGTTCAGATTTGAAATTTTCAGTCCGGCAATGCTGTCTATAGGTGTAACATCGTTGGGGAGAATGTATGAGGAATTAAGGCTGCCGTACATATAAAGATCTATTTTGAACTGCTCCGGCTGATAATTTCCCATAGCGTAAATCCTGATGAGGAAGGTTCTTTCATCTATCTGAAAAACATTCTGGTTGTAAAACCTTTTGCCTTCATGATAGTTTTCCTTTGAATCAAGAAAAGAAACACCCAATTGATCCGGGTTTATCATTTCAGCACTTGAATCTATCACTATTGCTTCAAGTAAGGTCAGATTATCAGACTGAACTGCAAAGCCTTCAGGAGAAAAACCGCTTTCACTTACGGATTCCTGTTTGTTGCAGGTAAGAAAGGTATAAAGTACATTATTATTACCAACACCGGGACCTGTGTCATTGTTCTGGTAATTGCCATTACTGGTTTCCTCATATGGGATGTATTCAAATTCGCTTTGCTCATTGTTATTGTTTACTGATCCGAAAGCAAGCAGAAAAATTTCGCAAACGACTCCGATAAGAAGTATTGAAAAAACTGAAATTGCAATAATCTTTCCCTTATTAGATGAGAAAAAGCCGGAAGATGATTTGTTTTTCTTTTTTTGCTTGTTACCGGCAATGGAATCCATAAGTGCATACAGGCTTATCATATTGCTGCTGCCGAAGGAAAGGGAAGATAAGGAGCCGCATATCTTGCTGCGGGCACTTTTTAGTATTGAAGTGACCTGTGCTGCACTGCACCCATACACACCGGCAATTTTCATAGGAACCATTCTGCAGAAATAATACATGACGAATATGCGGTATTCATAGCTGTCTGTGCTGTAATACATAAGCTCTTCCGCTTTTGAAAGCGTATCACGGTCACTGAGTACAGCATTAGGCAGGTTGATGGTATCCTCCGGCAGTGTATCATCGGTATTATTTTCATCTGATGGAGGAAGTGATTTTCCTGATGAATTAATGCAGATTTCAGCTGTAAGCTGCCTGACGAAAAGACGTAAATCCAAGATACCCTCCACCTGGGGCAGGCTTTGAATAATTCTTTCTCCGGCTGCTTTTTCAGCATCAAGTGAAGTCTCACTGTTGTCTGATAATGCTTTGCAGATAAAACTGATATCTGTTCCGTAGTATGCTATGAGTTTATCAGCAGACGCACGTTTGCCGTTTATCGCTTGCTTCCTCAGTATATTAATATTATCCATTTTGCTCTCCTTATTCCCGGAAACAGATTTTTTGTGTTTCCTGACATGATAATTATAACATATTTTAACATATATGCAGCTACAATAATCAGTTTGTTAATAGATTGGTCATATATAATTTACATTGTGTTACTCAATGATATATGTTTTTGTGCGATAATAATAAAGATATACTTTATTATTTCTGATGGTATATATAATTACTACAAATATCGTATATTATACTTAGTGACGTAACGTATCATTATGACGTAAGGAGTAAAATGATTATGAAATATGGAACAATTTCCATTTTGTATATTGAAAAATATAGTTGAATTTGTTATAATATTTTCAGGATTCTCTGAATTTGTGTTAGTAATGACTTATGGGAAAGATAGTCCGGGATTCTGGGACAGTTATTACAGCAATATCAGGATTAAAGGATTGGAGGTTCGGTCATGGAATCTTGTTCTCAGTTGTATACAAAAAAGATCGTAGATTCTATTATTCATGGTCTGGAGCTGCGTCACAGCAGTATTCTGTTTGTAAAGCATTATAATACATTGAGTGTTCCCATAGAATCTATACAGGATGCTGTGGAAAAAAGCTCAAGTGATATCGAGTTGCTGTATCATGAGTTCAGCGCAAACAAGATGCAGGAGGCATACGAGCCTTTCCTTGGCTGGATAAAGCAGCTGTATTATAAATACTATGTATCCATTTCACCGGACGAATTTCTTGAGGAAGCGGATGTGTATTATCTCAGCCGCTCAACAATAAAGTCATATATTACTTCCGGAGAATGTGAAAGGACAGAGGAAATACTTGTCGGAGAAGTGGACTATGAAAGAAAGATGTTTGCAAATTCCCTTGTTAACATTCTGTCTTATATTTCAAAGGAACATACATTGTTTCTTGTGCTGAACAGACTGCATCTTGCTGAAAACAGTACCCTCAATTTCCTGTATCGTTTTATCGGGAAGAGCTACACTAATATTTCTCTTCTGGCAAACTACAACGAAGCATATGTTGCTCCTGCCTATACCCTTGCAATATGGTCAGAGCTTGTTCATGAGATTGAGGACCGCAATTTCATGCTTGACTGGAATATGCAGGATACCCAGGCAGATGTCAATATTATTGAAAGCTTTGAGCCTGTGGTGCATGATTTCAAGGATTATCTTGTCAAGATCAATAACATGATACTTTCGCTTGCAACAAAGCAGGCTATGTATTATCTTGAGATAGTATACAACAGACTTATTGGTGATAAGATTACCCTTAATACCAAAATGCTGGTGCAGTTCTATATTCTTTATGCAACAGCTGCCACATATGACAAGAACTATACAACAGCTCTCATTATGTGTGACAGACTCAAAAACCTTAATAATAAGCATCCTAATATCAGATATACCTTCAAATACCACGCTATGCTCACTGTATGTGAGGTATACAGCGGACAGTCTGCTCTTGCCAGAAAAAACTGCGATAAATGCATGAAGATAGCAAAGAAGAGCGGATCCGAGAAGTTCCTGGTATATGCGCAGATGCTTGATTATATGTGTATGCTTGACGGTTGGATGCAATATATGTGGTACCGCATAGATGAAACCGACAGTATTAATGATTTCAAGGAAAAGGCAATTAAATACAAGATGTACAATCATCTTGCACATATAATGATCTATGGCTGCGGAAATAAGAAGGAGTATTTTTCAGAGGATGTTTCCACCTGTGAAAACCATGAAAGCTTCTCCGAGGCTATGGAGATAGCAAAGAAACTTAAAAATGAGAGACTGATGATTGCAGCATGGAAGAAAAACGTATTCCTTGCACAGGGCTACGGATATTATTCCTATGTTGACTATTACTATAAAAAATGTCTTGAAATTATAGAAGGACAGAACGATAAAAATGAGGAAGCTCAGATCTATAACGGTCTTGGCTTCAACAGAATCGTAAGCGAACAGTTTGTTCTTGCAAATGATTATTTCAATCAGGCGCTTGATCTGTTCTATAAGCTTAAATTACCGTATGATGTTGCTGAAACCCTTTATAATATGGCCACAAATGCGATTCTGTCTGCAAATTATGAGATAGCGTATAATCATCTTCTTCATGTTCTCAAACTGCTGGATTCAGTCAAGATGAACCGTATGAGAATCTGTAATATCTCCAAGGTATACGGAATGATCGTATACTGCAGCTATAACATGGGTATCGAATATAATGCCCATTTCTATCTGAATAAGATGGAGCGTGTGCTTTATCATCTGCTTCACTGCGAAGGTGAACCCAGTTATTTCCTCTGGGATGATGATATGTTCTTCTACTATTTTTTAAGTGCGCTTCTTGAGAAGTCAGATGATATTGTCAAGGCTCAGAAATTGATGGATAAGGCAAAATACCATATGATGAGAACCGAGGGACTTCATTTCTTCGTTTATGCAATGTTTGCTGAGGAACAGTATGATATGTACGTAACTCAGGACAGGCTGGAGGACGGCGAAAAAATACTTAACGAGGCTATTGAATTCTGTAATTCAAATGGCTATAAGCATAAGGAAGAAAGACTTTTTGCAAAGCTTCATCATCAGACCCTTATTGAAAAACATATTGATCTGCCTCTTAAGAATATCAATAAATATCAGATAGAAGAACTTGCACAGCTTGCAGAGATGCAGATGCATCTTGCTGATAAAACAAAGGGTATCAATTTCCTTGTTTCGTGGCAGGAAATGCTTAATAAATCCAATACAACCTGCGACAGTATCATCGAAGATTCAATGATTACCATGCAAAATAACTATAGTGTAGGTTATATCCTGTATGTTGATGTGGTTGAGGGACGACCTGTAATCAGATATAACAGCGGGGATCTGAGTTTTACAGATGAAGTGCTCATGGATGTTACGGCTTATCTTTCAAAGCATAAGAAGGAATTTGTTGCATCCAGATTTGAACGTGAATTCTATGAATATTCACCTATTCTCAAAATGTTTGGTGTCAATAACCTTGTTTCCTTTGTGTGTGTGCCTGTTCTGACAGGTGATGAGCTTTCCGGCTTTATGCTTTCGTGTATAGAGCTTCATGAAAATATGACAGGCAATATCAGTTTCTTTGACAGGAATGATCTTACGATTTTCAAATTCGCACTTCGCCAGATGAACGATACTATCTACCGTCTGAAGGCAAGGGATGAGATCAACGAGATGAACCATAAGCTCCAGCAAAGTGCGGTTACTGACCTTCTTACCGGTCTGTTTAACCGTCAGGGCTTCTCAAAGAAAATAGATGATTACTCTAAGCTTGTTGCCTGCGGCAAACGTGAAAACACTGAGGCTACTGTTATTTATCTTGACCTTGATAACTTTAAATTCTGCAATGATACATATGGTCATGACGTGGGTGATGAAATACTTATCGCATTCTCAAGACTGTTTGAAAGTGTTGTGGGAACCAAGGGATATATTGTCAGATACGGCGGCGACGAATTTGTAATCGTTCTCCCGGGCTACGGTGTAGACGAGGGCGAAAGGATCGCAAAGGCTGTGTATAAGGGCATTGTTGATAATCAGTATTTTATCCCTGTAATTGAGGAAACCATTCATTCAAAGACCGATGTTCCGGAAAAACACAGAGTATCCTGTTCTATCGGTATCGCTGGAATGGAAGTATACGATCAGGCTAATATGAATATTGCCCTGAAGCACGCTGATACTATGCTTTATGCAATCAAGAAAAATGGTAAATCAGCATATTCAATCTGGACAGAAGAAAATGAAAAAGACTGTCCTCCTGAAGGCGAAGAATAAATAATAGCTTGAGAAAAGCTCCTTTCAGCACCGTCCGATGCAGAATCACCTGATCGGACGGTGTCTTTTTTATAGAAAAACAAGTAAAAAGAGCCGGTGAACCAGAAATTCACCGACTCTTTTGATTACTGAGTTTATGTACATAACGCTCCGGAAACCAGAAAACAGATTTCAGGCTTCATCCGGAATAATTCAGCCCAGGGCACAGCAATTATTTGCCGAGGAAAGCAGCACCGATAATACCGGCATCGTTTCCGAGCTCTGCTATGCAAACCTTTGTCTGTCTCTTGTTGTGCTTTGTGTATCTGTCGCGCTCAATGATCTTCTTTACGGGTTCAAGGAGATAATCGCCCTGTCTGCTGATACCGCCGCCGATGCAGAGGATCTCAGGCTGGAAAACATTGATGATATTAACAAGACCGCATCCGAGATAATCAAGATACATATCAACAACTGATTTAGCAAGAGGACAACCCTTCTGAGCAGCATCAAACGCTGTTTTACCTTCGATCTTGCTGAGATCTCCGCCGATCATCTGATAAAGCAGATAGTTGGGAGCCTGCTGAATAGAGCAAGCCTCTTTGGTCATATTGATAAGACCAGTTGCGGATGAATAAGCTTCCCAGCAGCCTCTTCTGCCGCAGGTGCAGAGACGTCCGTTGTGCTGGATAACAGTGTGACCGACCTCAGCGCCTGCATAGTTAGAACCGCTGTAGATCATACCGTCAACAATGATACCGCCGCCAACGCCGGTGCCGAGAGTAATCATAACTGCGTCATTGGCATCCTTTGCAGCACCAACACAATACTCGCCGTAAGCAGCAGCGTTAGCATCGTTCTCAACATAAACCTTCATGCCGAGACGCTCTTCCATCATTTTAACGATCTCCCAGTTGTGGAAATTAAAGTTATTAGCAAACTCAATAATACCGGTTTCGCTGTTAACTGCTCCGGGAGCGCCGATACCGATATACTGCAGATCGGCAGTAGTGATATTTGCCTTCTCCATAGCTGAACGGGCTACAAATGCCATATCATCTGAAATGCCTTCCATTGTGCATGGCTGAGAGGTTTTACAGTTAGCCTTAACAATGATCTTACCGTCATCGTCTACAACGCCGGCTACAATATTTGTACCGCCGAGATCAATTCCTAAATAGTACATAATTTATGCCTCCAATACAAAAAATTACCGTTTACATTATAACATATAGCACAAATTAATAAAAGTATATTTAAAAAATATTTTATTTTTAGCACATAGCACAACAAAATGATTAAATAGATGGCCATTTTGCCCAATTTTGTTATATTGAATAATATTTTTCGACATAATTCGGAAAAAGATAATCTATTAATACTCATTTTTGCATAGGAAAGCCTGAGTTATCAATATTTATTAAGTAAATCAGCATCAGTTAACAGGACTGAATTACATTAATTACAGAAGAATCAGAAGTATTCTTTTCAGAGTATAATAATTTTTTATGGTGAGGAGTATCAATTTAGGGCAATACCGCACAAAGATAGTGCCGCAGATGCGCTGTAGATTTTTTCGTCAGATTGTATCAAAATACCGCAGGAATACTGACGTATTTCAAGGGATTTTGGTGCAATATGACGAAAAAAGATCAAGCAGATGTGGTGCTAAGCCGTAAGGCAGTCTTTGTGCGGTGTTGCCTTAGCTTTTTGTTAAATGGGTTAGCTGCAGAACGTTAGTAGTGTTGCAAAACATAATATAAGTAAACCAAGCTATTATAGCAGTACCAGCGTCACGCCGGCGGCTATC
The DNA here is from genome assembly GCA_900316485.1 of uncultured Eubacteriales bacterium. GTDB lineage: Bacteria > Bacillota > Clostridia > Oscillospirales > Acutalibacteraceae > UBA1213. The sequence continues at coordinate 6,358 of ONDB01000001.1, read as the reverse complement.
TGGTTTTATTATGTTCCTGTAGTATGATTCGGATTGCTGGCTTTATGCAAAGCGTGCCTTGCGGCACGCTGGCCATCGCGTTTAGGCACCGGCGGCTCGGCCGGCGGTTGACATATGAGTGTGGAGTGGGGTATAATGAGGTAAAATGGGAAGTGTAAGTTTTAAAAGAGTGAAATGCACATAACGTTTAACGAAAAGGCAATTCGTGAGTCTATGAGGTGATAATTAATGTTAAAAAAGAAAATATCGCTGATTTTGGCATTGGTTCTTGCTGCCGGAGCATTCGGAGCTTGTTCGGCAGGTTCTCAGAGTCCGGAAGAACAGTCTGAGACAGTTGCAGCAGGAGAGTCTGTTAACAGTTCGGAAAATGAAAAAGTAAGTGAATCTGCTTCGGCTGCTGAATCATCAGAAAATTCAGAATCGTCTCTTTCAGCTTCGTCGTCAGCTTCCGTCAGCGGTTCATCGTCAAACCCTCAAAGCCCGGCAGCTTCACAGGTATCAGGCAGCAGCTCGTCTGCTTCAAACAGAAATACTGCAGGATCTAATACAAAGCCTGGTAATTCCGGCTCAACATCAACTCAGGTACAGAATAACGGGGGTAATTCTCAGATAAATAATAACCAGCAGGCAAATTCCGGCGGAAATTCATCGTCAAAGAAAAATAATAACGGCGGAAATAATAATCAGAGCGGAAATAATAATTCCGGTAATAATCAGCAGAAGGTAAATAATGATTCAGTAGGAGATATTGACCTTTATAATGCATTATTCAATGTAGCAAATAATCTGAAAATAGAGCTTACTGTTTCACAGGAAGAAATGGATAAGCTTCAGTCTGATTATAACAGATATAAGCGTATTAATTCAAAGTCACCTATATATAGAAAGGCTTCTCTTGTAATTACTATCAACGGTCAGCGATTTGCTATGGATGAAGTAGGAATAAGGCTGAAGGGAAATATGTGGTTGTCGCCGGTTTATGACAAACACGGCAATCTTAATATCTCTCATTATAAGCTCAGCTTCAATGAAACCTTTGACAAATCTGAATATTATGGAAATGAAGCAAAGGTGTGGGCAAGCAAGGAAGAAAGAAAGGCAAGAAAGAACAGACGTTTTGCTACACTTAAAAAGCTGGATCTGAAATGGAACTCCTGCTATGATGAAACATACATGAGGGAAATCTATGCAGCAAAGATGTTCAGAGAAAACGGAGTTCTTGTTCAGAATATCAATCTTGCACAGACTGTTTTCAACGGCAATAATTACGGAGTCATGAAGCTTTATGAACCGGTGGATGAAATATTCCTTGAAAAGAATCTTCCGTCATCGGCGCTGGGCGGAGATCTTTATAAATGCGGATGGACAAACAAGCCCTGCAATTATGTTCTGAATCAGGTTACATACGGAGTTGACGATAAGGACACCGGCGCAAAATACAATTATAATCTCAAGACAAATGAAAAAAGCTCAGATCACGGTGCGCTCAGGAACCTGCTCAGTACGCTGGCATCAAATCCTGATAAAAATACCTTTGAAAGTGTAATTGACACGGATTATCTGGCAAACTTCCTGGCAGCAAGCTATTTTGCCGGCGACCCAGATGATATCCGCAATAATTATAATAACCATTATGTTTATTTCAGAAACGATAACGGCAAAGCAATATTTATTCCTTATGATAATGACAGAACTATGGGAATAACCTATGGCTACAATCCCGACGGTACAGGAATGACAAAGCCCTCGCCGTATTCCAATATGGCATCTGGTATCAGAAAGACTCAGGCAAATCCGATGATAAACCTTGCAATAGTCAACAGCAATGGTTATATCAGAAACGAATATACATCCGCTCTCAAAAGGATAGCTTCATCAGGTATCCTCAGCGATGATGTATTTAATTCATATTATAATCTTGCATTCAGCAATTACAGCGGTGTTGTTACTCCGTCTGTATCTTTCGCAAATCAGGAGCTTAATTTCCGTTTCAGCCTTGATGGAAGATATACTTCCAGTGACAGGGAAAATATGTCTTTTTCCGAATATGCACAGAGGATACTTAAAACCTTCAATGCTGAAGTGAAATAACAGCAAAAGCCTTGTATAAAGCTAAGTACAGAAAAACAGATACACACAATTTCAGCTGATTTTCGGTAAGTATAATGGTATAAATCTACAAATATAATTTTAGTTATTGATTATTAGCTCTGTTTGTTGTAATATAGTTTTGGCATTTATTACGGCATAACAATATTTAAAATGCAAATATAATAATCCCTCAGGGATAAAGACGGAGGTTATCAATTATGGCACAGAATCCTATCGTAACTATCACAATGGAAAACGGCAAAACCATAAAGGCGGAGCTTTATCCGGAAACAGCCCCCAATACAGTAAACAATTTTATCAGCCTTATCAATAAGGGATATTACAATGGTCTTACATTCCACAGAGTAATATACGGTTTCATGCTTCAGGGCGGATGTCCTGACGGCACAGGTATGGGCGGACCCGGATATCATATAAAGGGCGAATTTGCTCATAACGGTTTCAAGAATGACCTTAAGCATACCGAAGGCGTTCTTTCTATGGCTCGTACTATGATTCCTGATTCAGCAGGATCACAGTTCTTTATCATGCATAAGCCTGCACCTCACCTTGACGGCGAATATGCGGCTTTCGGAAAGGTTACAGAGGGTATGGATGTTGTCAATGCAATTGCTGAATGTGACACGGATATGAGAGATAAGCCTCTTGACCCTCAGGTGATGAAAACTGTAACTGTAGAGACCTTCGGTGTTTCCTATCCGGAACCTGAAAAAGTCTGATAAACAAGAAATATTATTCAAGCCTCCGGAACAATGTCTTTCGGAGGCTGTTGAATGTTAATGAAATTGATTATTGATTGACTATATTGAGTAAACAGACTAAAGACCTGATAGCATTGCTAATTGATTTTTTAACATTTATTCAGTAATTTAAGGAAAGTTTCATTTTGCAGGATTGAAGGGATAATATGGATTTTGTGCTTCTGGCATCTGTAATTCTGTTGTTTATAGGTGCAAAGCCTTTTTTAAAAAAATACAATGAGGATTATATCTCCCGTGATCAGACCCAGTGCATCAACGGTTTCTTTGTGCTGATTGTATTTATGAGACATTTTCAGTTCTATATAGAATACGGTCAGTTCGATATGATTTACGGAGGTTTTTCAGACTGGCTCCGGCAAATGCTTGTGGTACCCTTTTTGTTTTATTCAGGTTACGGAATAATGCTTTCCCTGACTAAAAAGGGTAACAGCTATGTCAATTCGATAATGACAAAACGCTTTCCCAAGGTATTGCTTCATTTTGCGATAGCAGTAGGGCTGTTCCTGATAACAGATATATGCCTCGGTGTGCAGTATCCTATAAACACAATACTATTGTCGTTCATAGGTTGGGAAAGTATAGGCAACAGCAATTGGTATATTTTTGACACACTTATTCTTTACATAATAACATTTGTAAGCTTCAAGATGTTCAGGGTAAAACGCTGGGCAGGTCTTCTGGCAATGTTTGTGCTGACGGGAATATTTATATGGCATCTTATGAGTATGAAGGATCCCTGGTGGTTCAATACATGTATTATGTTCCCGCTGGGAATGGCATATACCCTTGTAAAGGAAAAGGTAGATTCATTCTTCAGGCGTTTCCCTGTAATCTACTATGCAGCGCTTGTGCTGTCTGCAGCATTCCTTGCATTTATTTCCACAAGAAAGATGACTCTGCTGAAATACGAGCTTTACGCTGTTTCAATAATGGCATTTATACTGCTTTTAACGATGAAGCTGAAAATTGGCAATCCGGTACTCAGATTTCTGGGCAAGCATATTTTTGAGATATATATTCTGCAAAGACTGCCTATGCTGATACTTAAGGATGCAGGACTCAATAGTTATGTATTCTTTGGAATATGCCTGGCAGTTACAATTGTACTTGCTATCGGATTCGGCTTCCTGATGAGGTTACTTGATAATCTGATTGACGGAAAATACAGAAAAAAGAACAAACCGGAAGAGATAATAGCCGGGTAAAAAGAAAAATGGAGGAAAAATAAATGGCAAAGTTTTTGTTTACATCTGAATCTGTAACAGAGGGACATCCCGATAAGGTCTGCGATCAGATTTCAGATGCGGTTCTTGATACAATTCTTGAAAAGGATCCCGAGGCTCATGTAGCCTGCGAGGTAAGCGCAACCACGGGTCTTATTCATGTTATGGGTGAGATCACAACGGAGTGCTATGCTGATATTGACAGCATTGCAAGAGAGGTTATCAATTCTATCGGTTATGACCGTCCTGAATGTGGTTTTAACGGCAATACCTGTGCGGTGATCACATCTATAGATTCACAGTCACCTGATATTGCTATGGGTGTTAATAATTCCATCGAATACAGAAGCGCACATGAGGATCAGCTTGATCTTACCGGTGCCGGCGACCAGGGTATTATGTTCGGCTTTGCTTGTAATGAGACAGCAGAGCTTATGCCTCTGCCTATTTCTCTTGCACACAAGCTTGCAATGCAGCTTGCAAAGGTAAGAAAGGACGGAACCCTCAGCTATCTTCGTCCTGACGGAAAAACTCAGGTTACTGTTGAATATGACGGCAATAAGGCTGTGAGAATTGATACAGTTCTTATCTCTACCCAGCATTCTGAAAGTGTAGATATTGACACTATTCGCAATGATCTTGTGGAATATGTAATAAAGCCGGTTATGCCGGCAGAACTAATGGATGATAATACAAGAGTTCTTGTGAATCCTACAGGCCGTTTTGTGCTTGGCGGTCCGGCTGCTGATACAGGTCTTACAGGAAGAAAGATTATTGTTGATACCTACGGCGGATATTCGCGCCACGGCGGCGGTGCTTTTTCTGGAAAAGATCCTACAAAAGTGGACAGAAGCGCAGCATATGCAGCAAGATATGCAGCAAAGAATGTTGTTGCCGCCGGCCTTGCAGATAAATGCGAAATACAGCTTTCATATGCTATCGGTGTAGCAAGACCTGTTTCTGTTATGGTTGACAGCTTCGGAACAGGTAAGGTAAGCGATGAGGTACTTTCTGCTGCGGTTGAAGCAGTATTTGATCTTCGTCCTGCCGCAATAATAAGAGATCTTGGCCTGAAAAAACCAATATATCGTCAGCTTGCTGCCTATGGTCATATGGGAAGAGAGGATCTTGGCGTAGCATGGGAAAAGACAGACAAAACAGAAGCTCTTAAAAATGCTGTTGACAGGATAATAAATAAATGATGACCTGGTCAGGTGGATAATCTGTTTATGGGTTGTTAATGAATTCAGCGTAAGGCTTTGGCTTTACGCTGATTATTTTTTATTGTAATTAAAACACAAAAAAGTGAAGTTATTCTGGTTAATTTTAAAAAATCTATTGCAAAAAATATAAATATAGTTTAAAATATATATATGGGTTTGTATCCATAATTTGACTGATAATGTATTTTGTTGAAACGCTGAATATCAATTATTGGGTGCTTTATAGGATGATAATGCCATTTTGCTGTTAGTGATGAAATGGTGAGCTGAATAACCGGGTATGGCAGTTGATAATTCTGATGGCAGTAATTAAATGGTGTAAGTCTTTGATCTGGATATTATTATACGTGATATAATGGGTGGTGAAGATAAATGGGCATTGATTTCAGGACGCTTTCTGATTCTCTTGAAGCTAATGAGCTTGAGGAATACTTTGTAAGCTTTTTTGATGAATATGAAAGCAAGCCCAAGAATCTTGAAGCACTCAAGCAGCTGCATGAGCTTGCATACCGTCAGTGGGATACATATGAAAAGCTTGATGAGTCTATAGCTGAAAGGGCAGAGGCATATCTCATGTCGGCTATGAATCTTTCATCATATGATATTACTGATTCCATAATCAGCATAGTAGAGAATCTATCGCTGAAAAATGTGTTTGATTATCTTGTGAAAGCAAAGGAAAGGGTTTCTGCGCCTTCAATAAGAAAGCTCATTCAGGAGGCAGAGGATGAGTATGCGGACACCATTGATGATCCCTACGGTGACTTTGATGATTTTCTTTAATTATTTTAAAAAAAGTATTGACAAACGGGAATAATGGTGTTATAATAAATATCGTTCTCGGGAGAGAAAAAACAGAATATTGCGGAATTGTGTAACGGTAGCACGACAGACTCTGACTCTGTTTGTTGGGGTTCGAATCCCTATTCCGCAGCCACATTAAGCCTTGACATTGTTCAAGGCTTAATTTAAGACGAGGTGTAGCTCAGCTTGGTGGAGCGCTACGTTCGGGACGTAGAGGCCGCAGGTTCGAATCCTG
>ONDB01000067.1 GCA_900316485.1 uncultured Eubacteriales bacterium | reverse complement strand
ACTTATATGCCTCATTCTGCTCCACATCCTTTTTGCTTGCTTCTCCAGATGCAGTAATACCGCCGCAGAAAAGCGAACCGGCAAATTCTGCTTTTTCAAAACAGTCTATCCAGCCCTGCAGACCGCTGACAGCCTTTTTTGGAACATAATCTTTATCCTCTGCAGCAACTGCAAGCATATATATTCTGCGGAACTTATAATCGGATGAATATAAAGGATTGAGCCTGTCAAGGAGTGTTTTCATCTGACCGCTCATTTCGTAATAATATATCGGCGTAACAAAAACCAGCGTATCCGCATTTTTTACTTTCTCTGCAATTTCTACAGCGTCATCCTTCTGCACACATTTCTGGGTTTTCTGACAGGCAAGACAACCGATACAGAATTTTATCTCCTTACCTTTAAGACTGATGTATTCAACCTCATTCCCGGCATCCCTTGCACCTGCAATAAGCCGCTCAGCCAGGATATCGGAATTGCTTTTTGCTCTTAGACTGGTTGATATAACAAGAACATTACTCATATATTTTCCCTCCATTTAAAGATTGTTTCTGATAAAGCTTTCGATCTTATCAAAAGGAATATAGCCCTTTCCCCCACCGTCATAAAGATCAGTATGATTTGCACCGGGAACAATATACAGTTCTTTGTTATCGCCCTTGAGAAGCTCAAACGCTCCCTCGCTCATATACCTTGAATGTGCATTTTCGCCGTGAACAAGCAAAACAGCACTCCTGATCTCGTGAGCATAGGTAAAGAGTCTTGTGTTCATCAGGGAAGTACCTGCTGTCACATTCCAGCCGTTGTTGCTGTTAAGTGAACGGGGATGATATGCGCGAATTTTATAATACTGCGAATATTGCTTTACGAAGACAGGCGCGTCCTCAATACTCGGATCTATAACACCGCCGCCAAGCTTATATGTTCCGTTTCTGAAGTCCTCCGTTCTCTGCTTGTTTATGCTGACACGAGCCTGATACCTTGCTTCCTCATTATCCACAGAATCAAAGTAACCGTTACCCGTAACACGGGACATATCGTACATTGTAATGGCAACTGTTACCTTGATACGGGTGTCAATGCAGGCAGTCTGCAAAGCCATTCCACCCCAGCCGCAGATACCGATGATTGAGATACGATTTGTATCAACTTCATCAAGATTTGAAAGAAAATCTATAGCAGCCTGAAAGTCCTCAACATTAATATCCGGCGAATTCATATAGCGTGGCTGACCGCCGGATTCACCTGTAAAAGAAGGGTCAAATGCTATTGTCAGAAAACCGCGCTTTGCCATTTCCTGTGCATACAGACCGGAATGCTGCTCTTTTACTGCACCAAATGCGCCGCAGACAGCAATCGCAGGAAGTTTTCCTTCGGTCTCTTTTGGTCTGAACATATCTGCAGCAAGCTCGATACCAAAGTGGTTTCTGAATGTAACCTTCTTATGCTCAACAGATTCCTCTCTCGGATAAGCCTTGTCCCATTCCTGTGTAAGCGTTAGTTTTTCTGTATTCATAGTATATGCTCCTTTCGTTTTGTTCCGGATTTGTTTTGTTGATACTATTATAGCCTATCAATTTCATATAATCAAATACTTGTTTTATATACCTTCCTATGCTAAAATTGAATAGGAAAGAACAAGCAAAGGAGTTTTTCTATGGATATCAGGACTATGCAGTATTATCTTGCTGTTGTAAGGGAAGGCACTATTTCTGCCGCTGCCGAAGCTCTGCACGTTGCACAGCCTTCTCTTTCACGGCAGATGAAGGAACTTGAAGAGGAGCTTGGCGCTTCACTTTTCATCAGGGGCAACCGAAAAATCACCCTGACCGAAGAAGGAATGGTACTGCGTAAAAGAGCCGAGGAGATGATTCGCCTTATGCAGATGACCGAGGAAGAAATATCCCAGATAAAAAACCATATTTCAGGTTCAGTGCGTATCGGAGCAGGGGAATCCTATTCCTTTCATTATCTGTCACGAACTGCCGCCAGCCTTGCAAACGATCATCCTGATATACGCTTTCATATCACCAGCGGAGATACACAGGATCTTATGGACGAACTGAACGATGGTTTGATAGATTTTGCAGTTATTTTCACAGAGGTAGATCATTCTCTGTATCAGTCAATTGAGTTACCGGCGGAGGACGGATTCGGCGTACTTATGCCAAAGGACTGTCCCCTAGCACATAAAAGGAAATACGCTTATCCGATCTCAAAGGTCTGCCTGTCATTGTTTCAAGAGCATCGGAACCGTTTTTTACAGGTTCAAAGGGGCTTTCAGCCCTAAATATCGTCGAGACCTATAATCTGATATACAACGCATCTCTTCTTGTTGAGGACGGGCTGGGCTACGCTATCTGTTTTGACCGTCTTATCAATACAACGGGAGACAGTCCGCTCTGTATTAAGCCGATTGTCCCCCGTATTACAAATGCCGGAAACCTGATCTGGAAAAAATATCAGGTGTTTTCTCCTGCTGTTCAGTTGTTTATTGACCGGTGTCGGAGTATATACCTTTGAAGCTCCTTCCGCTGTGGCATTGGCAGTCTAGATCTTATAGTTGAGGATATGGCAATAAGCTGCCGTCAGCATTGCATCTGCCAGCCGGGAACAGCAAGAAAATGCACCCAGCGGCTTGATATTCCCGGCTCTACTGCCTTCGTGCCGTCTGTTGTGGGACTTATTATCCAGTCCAATTCCAATCCCCTTCTGTCCTGTGACTATCATTCTAACAAAAACAAGTATCTGCTTCTTGATTCTGAGTGCTTAGTAATGCAAAATATCAAACACTGCTCTTCAATAATAAATCTGACATCCAAACCACTGCCACAACACCCCGATACTCCGTTGACATTGTGGATATATAATCATCGTACAAAAATAATTAATTCTTGCTTTCAACAAGCTATATTCTGTGTTCGGAATAAAATATAACATACAGGTGCAGCAAATATACAATCAGAATTCTGCGCCGAGATTCTCCATAGAATCTATAACTACAACACAATCAGGATCAACATGCTGCATCACATAATACATCTGCTCCTCCGGAATAGCTACACAGCCGCCTGTGCGGGGCTTTCTGTTTCCGAAGCAGTGCAGAAATATGGCAGAGCCTTTGCCGGCTGTACCTTCTTCATTATAGCTGATATTCATGCAGTATTGATATTCATACTGATAGTCCATTATATGTTCGCTGTCATCTTTGTTCAGATCGGGATAATCATTTATGCTGACCATCTGATTATACTGATAGTTATTGTCGCCCGACCAATAGGTATCCTCGCCGACCTTTGTGTAGTTCATAGCGCAGCCTGGATCATCAGCAATGCCAAAGGCTTTTGTAAAGTGAAATGTTCCCACAGGAGTCTTGCCGTCTCCCTCTTTGGTTTTGCCTAAGCCCTCCTTACCGATATAGCCCGGTGTGGTCATAATCATCTTCCATTTGCCGCCTTCGTCCTTTTCATGCATTGAGATCCATGCGGTTGACCTCTCATAGCCGGCTACTACAAAAAGCTGCTTTGCATCCTTTGCAGCGTCAAGCTTTGTGACCCACTCAGGTGAATCCTCTGCATCAAGAGAAAGGCGCTCCATCGGTGTTGTGAACAGAGCTGTCTTTGAGCTCGAATCAGACTCAGTCTGTGAAACTGTATCGGTCCTGGATGCTGTGCTCGTCTGTGTATCTGAGCTGCTGCAGCCGGAAATTGCTGCCATTCCAGAAATAAGCAGTACCGCTGAAATTCCTGCTAAAATTTTTTGACTTTCATATTTACTCTCCTTTATCATTTGATTCGTGCATTGTGATGTAAGCTGTTGATTTATCAACCTTCTGCAACAACAATAAGCTGCTCACAGTCCTTGGTCACCTCTAATTTTGTCACCCATCCTTTCCTTCTTTCTTCTGATATTTCGGGTATTATTTCAGCAAGCACCTTCTTTCAGATTGCTTATACGCATAAGTCAGATGACACTGATTGCCATTAGATGCATCTAACTTATTGAGCTTTTTTCAAAGAAAATAAGATGATCTGATTTAACTACACTGCTGTTTTCGCACTATAAAATAGAAAAAGCCCGCACTAAGCGAGGCAGCATAATACAGTATTGAAATTTTTACTCAATCGGCATTCCTTTTTCTGCAAAAAGCAATCCTCTTTGCATCCAGCCAGTAAGCTATTTCTGCTGCAAGCACCATGACTGCTGCATAATTCAGAAAGAACAGAATTTTCGATTCCTTCGGATCAAAGAAGGCAAACATCACCTTCATGAACATATAATCTGCAAAGCCCCGACTTATAAAAGCATACACACCATAAGCTGCAATCAGAAGAAAAAGCACGGTAAACGTATTTTTCACAGCTT